>CAZDYQ010000062.1:0-19213 GCA_964509685.1 uncultured Burkholderiaceae bacterium | reverse complement strand
TCTTCAAGGCGTCGGGGGTGTTCAACTTCGCCCAGGGCGCGATGGTGCTGTTCGCCGCCCTGGCGATGGCGCGCCTGTCCGAGTGGCTGCCCGCCTGGCTCGGCTTCGAGTCGCTGGTGCTCGCGAACATCCTCGCCTTCGCGATCACGGCGGCGATCATGTTCGTCGTGGCCGTCCTGGTCGAGCGGCTCGTGCTGCGCCCGCTGGTCAACCAGGAAGGGATCACCGCCCTGATGGCCACGCTCGGGATCACCTACTTCCTCGACGGCTTCGGCCAGACGGTCTGGGGCTCGGACATCTATCGGATCGACCTGGGCATCTCCAAGGATCCGCTCATCGTCCTCGAGTCGGTCTTCGAGGGCGGCGTTCTGCTCAATCGCGACGACATCCTCGCCGCGTTCATGGCGGTGGTGCTGGTCGCCGTGCTGGCCGTCTTCTTCCAGAGGACGGCCACGGGCCGTGCCCTGCGCGCGGTCGCCGACGACCACCAGGCGGCGCAGTCGATCGGCATCCCGCTCAACCGGATCTGGGTCATCGTCTGGACGGTGGCGGGCTTCACCGCGCTCGTCGCCGGCATGGTCTGGGGCAGCAAGCTGGGCGTCCAGTTCTCGCTGGCGACCCTGGCGCTCAAGGCGCTGCCGGTGGTGATCCTCGGAGGCTTCACCTCGATTCCCGGCGCGATCATCGGCGGCCTCATCATCGGCGTCGGCGAGAAGCTCGCCGAGCTCTATCTCGGCCCGATCATCGGCGGCGGACTGGAGAACTGGTTCGCCTACGCGCTCGCGCTCCTGTTCCTGCTGGTCCGCCCGCAAGGCCTTTTCGGCGAGCGGATCATCGATCGCGTGTAGACCCGCGCGACGTACCGAAGCAACCGACCAAGACAGCCCATGTTCTATCGCGAAAACGGACAGTTCAAGACCAGCTACCGGTCGGACCAGCAGATCTTCCCGATCCTGCAGGACAGGTGGGCCATGCTCGGCCTGCTCGTGGTGGCCTTCGTGCTGGTTCCGCTGTTCGCGACCGACTACGTCTACCTCGCGCTGCTGATCCCCTTCATCATCCTGTCGCTCGCCGCGCTCGGCCTCAACCTGCTGGTGGGCTACTGCGGCCAGATCTCGCTCGGCTCGGCCGCGTTCATGGCGACCGGCGCCTACATCGCCTACAACGTCATCATTCGGCTGCCCGGCACGCCGCTGGTGGTGGCGATGATCATCGGCGGGCTCGCCGCGATGCTGGCGGGCCTGATCTTCGGCATCCCGAGCCTGCGCATCAAGGGCCTCTATCTCGCGGTGGCAACCCTCGCCGCCCAGTTCTTCTCCGACTGGGTGTTCGCCCGCGTCGGCTGGTTCACCAACTACGCACCCTCGGGAAACGTCTCGGTGCCGCCGCTGACCGCCTTCGGCCTGCCGATCATCGAGCCCTGGCAGAAGTACTTGTTCTGCCTGACGGTGGTGCTGGTGCTGGGCATCCTCGCGAAGAACCTGGTCCGCGGCCACATCGGCCGCTCCTGGATGGCGATCCGAGACATGGACGTCGCCGCCGAGGTCATCGGCATCCGCCCGATGTACGCCAAGCTCACCGCCTTCGCGGTGAGTTCCTTCTACATCGGCATCGCGGGCGCGATGTGGGGCTTCATCCACCTCGGCTCCTGGGAGCCGCTCGCCTTCGACATCACCCGGTCGCTCAACCTGCTGTTCATGATCATCATCGGCGGCATGGGATCGATCATGGGCAGCTTCTTCGGCGCGGCCTTCATCGTGATCCTGCCGGTGCTGATCAACCAGGTGCCGCAGGCGCTGGGCATCCCGATCTCGGTGGCCACGGCCACCCATCTCGAGTTCATGATCTTCGGCGCGCTGATCATCCTGTTCCTGGTCCTCGAGCCGCATGGCCTCGCCCGGCTCTGGTCCATCGGGAAGGAAAAGATGCGGCTCTGGCCGTTCCCCCACTGAACGGGGCGAAAGTCCCTGCAGTCATCGCTCGCAAGCTCGACACCATGGAGGTTCGAATGAGGAAGACGACGAGAAACGCCCTGGCCACGGTGGCCGTGGCGGCCGCGGCAACGTTCGCGACGGCGGTGCCGGCCGACGCCTACGCCGCCAACCAGTACCTGCCCAACCTGGTCTACCGGACCGGGCCGTATGCGCCCAACGGCGTGCCGATGGCCAACGGCTTTGCGGACTACGTCAAGTACGTCAACGCCAAGGGCGGCATCAACGGCGTCAAGATCGACTTCGAGGAATGCGAGATGGCCTACGCCACCGACCGGGGCGTGGAATGCTACGAGCGCATGAAGAACAACGGCCCGACGGGCGCGCCGGTGTTCCATCCGTGGTCGACCGGTATCACGTTCGCGCTCACCGACAAGACCGCGACCGACAAGATCCCGCTGATCACGCTCGGCTACGGCCGTGGTGAATCCGCCGACGGCACCGTGTTCAAGTGGAACTTCTTCCTCGGTGGTACCTACTGGGTCGGCACGGACATCCTGGTCCAGCACATCGCCGAGAAGCACGGCGGGCTCGACAAGCTCAAGGGCAAGAAGATCACCCTGATCTACCACGACTCGCCCTACGGCAAGGAAGCGATCCCCGTCCTCGAGGAACGCTCCAAGATGCACGGCTTCGAGCTCAAGCTGATCCCGGTCACCCATCCTGGGGTCGAGCAGAAGGCCGCCTGGTTGCAGGTGCGGCGCGACCGCCCCGACGCGGTCATCCTCTTCGGCTGGGGCGTGATGAACTCGACCGCGATCAAGGAGGCCGTGGCCACCGGGTTCCCGCGCGAGAAGCTCTACGGCATCTGGTACTCGGGCGGCGAGCCCGACGTGGTGCCGGCCGGCGATGGCGCCAAGGGCTACAGCGCCCTGACCCTGCTCGCCCCCGGCGGCAAGGGCAAGATCCATGAGGAGATCCTCGCCACCGTCCACGACAAGGGCCAGGCCAGCGGCCCGCGCGAGGAAGTCGGGCAGGTCTACCACACCCGCGGCGTGATCGGCGCCATGCTCACGGTCGAAGCGATCAGGAAGGCGATGAGCCGCTACGGCAACAAGCCGATGACGGGCGAGCAGGTCCGCTGGGGCCTCGAGAACCTGCACATCGACGAGGCGCGGATCAAGGAGCTCGGCTTCGAGGGCTTCATGTACCCGATCTCCACGAGCTGCGTGGACCACATGGGCGTCAACCGTTCGCAGGTCATGACCTGGAACGGCAAGTCCTGGGACGTGAATCCCAAGATCTACGAGGCGGACATGCAGATCCTGCGGCCGATGATCCGGCGCGTCGCGGATGCGTACGCCAAGGAGAAGGGCATCACGCCGCGTGACTGCGCCGTGGAGTCGCAGCAGTAAGGCAGCAGGCCCGCGGCCCCGGCGTCCGGCCGGGGCCGCGGTCGCACCGCAGAAAACGGAGAACCCCGCAGTGACAGCGCCGCTTCTTTCCGTCAACGGCATCGAGGTCATCTACAACCACGTGATCCTCGTGCTCAAGGGTGTGTCGCTGCAGGTGCCCGAGGGCCACATCGTGGCCCTGCTCGGCGCCAACGGCGCCGGCAAGACGACCACGCTGCGCGCGGTGTCCAACCTGCTCAAGGGCGAGCGGGGCGAGGTCACCAAGGGCAGCATCGAATACCGCGGCGAGCCGATCGCGCGGCTCTCGCCCGCCGAGCTCGTCAAGCGCGGCGTGATCCAGGTGATGGAGGGCCGGCACTGCTTCGCCCACCTCACCATCGAGGAGAACCTGCTCACCGGCGCCTATACGCGCAAGCTCTCGCGCGGCGAGCTCTCCGCCGCGCTCGAGCGCGTCTATCACTACTTCCCGCGCCTGAAGCAGCGCCGCCATTCGCAGGCGGGCTATACCTCGGGCGGCGAGCAGCAGATGACGGCGGTCGGGCGCGCCCTCATGGCCGACCCGAAGATGATCCTGCTCGACGAGCCGTCGATGGGGCTCGCGCCGCAGATCGTCGCCGAGATCTTCGGTATCGTGCAGGATCTCAACCAGAAGGAGCGGGTGAGTTTCCTGCTGGCGGAACAGAATACGAACGTGGCCCTCAAGTACGCCGACTACGGCTACATCCTGGAGAACGGCCGCATCGTGATGGACGGCGACGCGAAGGCGCTCGCGGAGAACGAGGACGTGCGCGAGTTCTATCTCGGCGTCGCGAAGGAAGGGCGCCGCTCCTTCCGCGAGGTGAAGTCCTATCGGCGACGCAAGCGCTGGCTGTAGGAGGGACGATGTCCGAGAGCAAGTACTTCGACCAGCTGGAGACACGGACCGCCGAGGCGCGGGAAGGTGCCCTGATGGCGCGCCTGCCCGGGCTGGTCGCCCACGCGATCGAGCACGCGCCCGGCTGGGCGCGGCGGCTCGCGGGCGTCGATCCGAGCACGATCTGCAGTCGCAAGGCGCTCGCCGAGCTGCCCGTGCTGCGCAAGTCCGAGCTCAAGGACCTGCAGGCCGAGGACCCGCCCTTCGGCGGGCTCGTGACCCGGCCGCTCGGCGAGCTCGGCGCGGTCTACATGTCGCCCGGCCCGATCTTCGACCCGGAAGGGCTGGACGAGGATCCCTGGCGCAGCGCCCGCGCGCTGTACGCCGCCGGCATCCGGCCCGGGCACCTGATCCAGAACTGCTTCGGCTACCACATGACTCCGGGGGCCTGGATGGTCCATCACGCCGCGCGCCGGCTAGGCTGCTCCGTGATTCCCGCCGGCATCGGCCAGACCGAGCAGCAGATCGAGCTGATCCGCCGCCTGCGGCCCGACGCCTACGTCGGCACGCCGTCGTTCCTGCGCATCATCATCGAGAAGGCGCGCGAGCTCGGCGCCGACCTCGGCAACCTGAAACGCGCCCTGGTGGCCGCCGAGGCGCTGCCGCCCAGCCTGCGCAGCTGGTTCCACGAGCAGGGCATCGAGACGGTGCTGCAGTGGTACGGCACGGCCGATGTCGGGCTCATCGCCTACGAGAGCGAGGCGCTCGAGGGCATGATCCTCGACGAGGACCTCATCCTCGAGATCGTCCGGCCCGGCACGGGCGAGCCGGTCACCGACGGCGAGGTCGGCGAGGTCGTCGTCACCAGCTTCAACCCGGTCTATCCCCTGATCCGATTCGGCACGGGCGACCTTTCCGCGGTCCTGCCCGGCATTTCGCCCTGCGGGCGCACCAACGTGCGCATCCGCGGCTGGCTCGGTCGGGCCGACCAGACGGCGAAGGTGCGCGGCATGTTCGTGCAGCCCGGGCAGGTGAACGAGATCGTCCGTCGCTTCCCGGAAGTGGCCCGCGCCCGCCTCGTCATCACCGGGGCGATGGCCAACGACAGCATGACCTTGCGCTGCGAGGTCGAGGGCGAGCATGATGGCCTCGCCGACCGGATCGCCGGCGCCATTCGCGACGTGACCAAGCTGCGAGGCGAGGTCGAGATCGTCGCGCCGGGCAGCCTGCCGAACGACGGCATCGTCATCGAGGACGCCCGCAAGTACGACTAGAAGTACGACAACGAGATGGTCTTTCACACGGGCCGCCGCGCCCGATGACGGCCGACCCACGGTCGGCCGCGATCGATGAATCCTCGTGGCGCTACCCGGGCTGGCGGGTGGTCGCCGCCATGTTCGTGCTGGCCACCGGCAGCTTCGGCGTGTCCTTCTACGGGCTCGCCGTGTACCTGGTGGCCATGCACGACCAGCACGGCTGGCCGATCGCCCGGATTGCGTCGCTCTACACGCTCTACCACCTGGTGGGCGCGGGCCTGCTCGTCTTCGTCGGGTCGGTGATTGCCCGCTTCGGCGGCCGGATCGTCATGGTGGGGGGCCTGCTCGCGATGGGTGTCGCCATCGCCGCGATGAGCCTCGTCGGCGCCTTCTGGCAGTTCGGGCTGTGCCTGTTCCTGCTCGCCCTGGGCTGGGCCTGCCTGTCCACCGCCGCCATCACCGCCGTGCTCGCGCCGCGCTTCGCGAGGCGACGCAGCCTCGCCGTCGGGCTCGCCCTGAACGGCGCGAGCTTCGCCGGCCTGGTCGTGGTGCCGCTCATGGTGTGGATCCTGGAGCGCCACGGGGTGGAGCGCGGCCTGCCGATGCTGGCCGCCGGCCTGCTCGTGGTGCTGGTTCCGGTCGTGTGGATCGCGTTGGGGCCCCATCGGCCGGTGGCGCCCGGGCCCGGGCCCGGTGCGAGCGTCGAGCCCCGGGCGGGCCTCGCCTCGATCATCCGCACCCGGAGGTTCTGGAGCGTGACCCTGCCGTTCACCCTGCCGCTGATGGGCCAGGTCGGCTTCCTCACGCACCAGCTCGCGCTGCTCGAGCCCCGGCTCGGGGTCCAGGCCGCGGCATGGGCCATCGGGGCGACGACCGGCGCCGGCGTCATCGGCCGGACCCTGTTCGGCGCGCTGGCCGACCGGGCCGACGTGCGCCGGATGACCGGCGCCACGTTCCTCATGCAGGCGGGCTGCCTGCTGCTCATCGCGTCGCAGCCCGCGCCGCTGTGGCTCTACCTGGCATGCGCCGTCTATGGCCTGGGCCTTGGCAACATGATCACCATGCCGGGCGTGATCGCCTACCAGGAGCTGCCCGCGCACGAGGTGGCCCGCGCGATCGGGCTCGTGTACGGCACCCTGCAGGTGTGCTACTCGTTCGGTCCGGCGATCCTCGGGCTGATCCGCGACGCCACCGGCAGCTATTCGCCGGCCCTCTGGTTCAGCGCGAGCCTCATCACGATCGGCGCGGTGCTGCTGCAGCTCACCCGGCCGCGCGAGGCGGGCTAGGCGCGCCGACGCCCGCGCCGCATCCGTGCGAGCGGCGAGGCGTGGAAGCATGTAGGCTTGGGGTTGAAGGAGGTGTCGACCGGCCATGGCCATCCAGGAACACAAGCAGTTCAACTTCTGGTACACGCTGGCGGCGATCCTGCTGCTGTTGCTGTTCCAGTCGATGTGGACCAGCTACCGCACCGTCGAGACCCTGCCCTACAGCTCCTTGCTCGAGCAGCTAGAGAAGGGCAACGTCGAGGAGGTCTGGGTTTCCGAGAACCAGGTGCGCGGCCGACTGGTCGAGCCGCTCCCGAGCGGCCGCCGCGAGTTCGTGACGGTGCGGGTCGATCCCGAGCTCGCCGCCGCGCTCGCCAAGCACAACGTCCGGTTCACGGGCACGGTCCAGAGCACGCTGCTGTCCGACATCCTGGGCTGGGTGCTGCCGATGGCGCTGCTGATCGGCTTCTGGTACTGGATGATCCGTCGCATGCAGCGCGGGGTGGGCGGCGGCCTGCTGTCGGTCGGCAAGAGCAAGGCCAAGGTCTATGTCGAGACCGACGTGAAGGTCGGCTTCGACGATGTCGCCGGTGTGGACGAGGCCAAGGCCGAGCTGCAGGAGATCGTCGGCTTCCTCAAGAACCCCGAGGAGTACGGCCGGCTGGGGGCGCGCCTGCCCAAGGGCATCCTCCTCGTGGGGCCGCCCGGCACCGGCAAGACCCTGCTCGCCAGGGCGGTGGCGGGCGAGGCGGGCGTGCCCTTCTTTTCGATCAACGGCTCCGAGTTCGTCGAGATGTTCGTCGGCGTGGGCGCGGCGAGGGTGCGCGACCTCTTCGCCGAGGCCTCGAAGCAGGCGCCGGCCATCATCTTCATCGACGAGATCGATGCGCTCGGCCGGGCCCGCGGCGCGTTCGGCAACTTCGGCGGCCATGACGAGAAGGAGCAGACGCTCAACCAGCTGCTGGCCGAGCTCGACGGTTTCGACCCGCGGGGCGGCCTGGTGCTGCTGGCCGCGACCAACCGGCCCGAGATCCTCGACCCGGCGTTGCTGCGCGCCGGACGGTTCGATCGCCAGGTGCTGGTCGATCGTCCCGACCGCGTCGGCAGGGTGCAGATCCTGAAGGTGCACGTGCGCAAGATCAGGATGGATCCGTCCCTGGAGCTCGAGGAGATCGCGGCGCTCACGCCCGGCTTCACCGGCGCCGACCTGGCCAACCTCGTCAACGAGGCGGCGATCGTCGCCACCCGCAACGGCCGGGAGCACGTGGGGCTGAAGGATTTCACCGAGGCGATCGAGCGGATCGTGGCCGGCCTCGAGAAGCGCAACCGCGTGATGAACCCCCTCGAGCGCAAGGTCGTGGCCTACCACGAGATGGGCCATGCCATCGTCGCCCTGGCGCTGCCCGGGCAGGATCCGGTGCACAAGGTCTCGGTGATCCCGCGCGGCATCGGGGCGCTCGGCTATACCCTGCAGCGGCCCACCGGCGACCGCTACCTCATGACGCGCACCGAGCTCGAGAACCGCATGGCGGTCCTGCTCGGGGGGCGCGCCGCGGAGGTGCTCGTCTTCGGCGAGATCTCGACCGGCGCGGCCGACGACCTCGATCGCGTGACCGAGATCGCGCGCAGCATCGTCACGCGCTACGGCATGAGCGAGGAGCTCGGCCTCGTCGTGTACGAGCCGCAGCGCCAGGCCCTGCTCCCGGTGCAGCCGATCGTGCCGACGCCGCGCAACCATGCGGAGCAGACCGCCCGCGAGATCGACGAGGCGGTCCGCAACTTCGTGACTCGCGCCTTCGAGAAGGCCACCGCCATCCTCGTCGAGAACCGGGAGGGGCTGGAGCGCGCCGCGGAGGCCCTGCTGGAGCGCGAGACGCTCGTCGAAAAGGAGATCCTCGAGCTCGTCGGGCTGCCGCCGCGCGAGCCGGAGGAGGCCGGCGCCTAGGGCCACGCCAGGGCCCCGTTCGCGCGGGCGCCGGCTCAGCCGCCGCGCAGCACCTCGCCGAAGCGCCGCACCGCGCGGTCGATGCAGGCCTGGGCGGCCGGCGACCAGCGACCCATGTCGAAGAATCCGTGGATCATCCCGTCGCCGCGAATGACCTCCGTCCTCACGCCCGCCGCCCGCAGCGCCTCGCCGTAGGCCTCGCCCTCGTCGCGCAGCGGATCGAACTCGGCGGTGACGATCACCGCCGGCGGCAGGCCCGCCAGGTCGGGCGAGCGCAGCGGCGCGATGCGCGGATCCGCCAGGTCCGCTCCCTCGCCGGCGTAGTGGCGATAGAACCACTTCATGGTCTCGAGCTCGAGCAGGTAGCCTCGCGCGTTCGCCTCGGTCGAGGGATGGCCGGCGCCGGGATGGTCGACGGCCGGGTAGATCAGGAACTGTCCGGCGAGTCGCGGCCGCGAGTCGCGCAGCTGCTGCGCCACCACCGCCGAGAAGTTCCCGCCCGCGCTGTCGCCGGCGATGCCCACCGTGTCGTCTCCGCCGAGTTCCCGGGCATGGGCGAGTGCCCAGCGGGTGGCGGCGACGGCATCCTCGATGCCCGCGGGGAACGGATGCTCCGGCGCGAGCCGGTAGTCCACGGACACCACCACGACATTCGCCCCGCGACAGAGTTCGCGGCACGTGTTGTCGTGGGTCTCCAGGCTCCCGATCACGAAGCCGCCCCCGTGGAAGTAGCAGACCGTGGGATGCGGCCCGGCGCCCTCGGGACGGTAGATGCGCGCCTCGAGGGGGCCGGCCGCGCCATCGACGACGGCGTCCTCCACGCTGCCCACGGGAACGACCTCGGCGGGCTTGCGGGTGCCGACGGTCAGCGCGAAGTAGCCGGCGCGCGCCTCCTGGGGAGTGCCCTTGTAGGTGGGCTTGCGGCCGGCCTCGGCCAGCATGCGGAGGACGCCGGCGAGATGGGGGTCGAGCGGCATGGAACGAACGTCTCCTCGTCGAACGGATCGACCCCAACGGTACACGAGCCCCGCGAGGGCCGCTGGCGCCGGGCGTTCGCGTTGCGCCCGGCCTGCGATTGGGCTATACCCGAACCATTCGCATCCACGTCGCATTCCGGGTGGCCGCCGCCTGGCGGGCCGCCCTCCCGGAGATCCCCATGACAGACCTCTCCCACCTGCCCTCGCGATCCGTCGAGGCGACGGAGGTGCCCGACAACCACGGCGCCAATCTCTACCGGGCCGATCCGGGGTTCGGGCCGCTGCTCGATCTCTACCTGCCCCCGGAGCTTCGAGCCCACCTGGAGCCGCATCTCGATGCGCTCGGCGCACTGGCCGGCGGCGAACTCGACACGCTCGCGGGCATCGCCGACCACAACCCGCCGACCCTGTCCGTGCGCGCCCGCAACGGGCGCGATCTCGACACCGTCCACAAGCATCCCGCGTACGTCGCGATGGAACGCATCGCCTTCGGCCAGTACGGGCTCGCGCGCATGTCGCATCGTGGCGGCGTCCTGGGCTGGCCCGACCCGATGCCCGCCGCGGCCAAGTACGCGCTCACCTATCTCTTCGTCCAGGCGGAGTTCGGCCTGTGCTGCCCGGTGAGCATGACCGACTCGCTCACGCGCACGCTGCGCAAGTTCGGCTCGCCCGAGCTCGTCGAACGCTTCCTGCCCGTGCTGACTTCCGAGGACTTCGAGGCCCAGGCGCAGGGCGCGATGTTCATGACCGAACAGGGCGCCGGTTCCGACGTCTCGGCGACGGCAACCCGCGCGAGCCGCGATAGCGAAGGGAACTGGCGGCTCTACGGCGACAAGTGGTTCTGCTCGAACCCCGACGCCGACTTCGCCATGGTGCTCGCCCGTCCCGACGATGCCCCGGCGGGCCATGCCGGCGTCACGCTCTTCCTGCTGCCGCGCCACCTGCCCGACGGCTCGCGCAATGCCTACCGGATCCTGCGCCTGAAGGACAAGCTCGGCACCCGCTCGATGGCGAGCGGCGAAATCCGGCTCGAGGGCGCCGTCGCCTACATGATCGGCGAGGTCGGCAACGGCTTCCGGCAGATGGCCGACATGGTCAACAACTCGCGCCTGTCCAACGGCGTGCGCGCGGCCGGGCTCATGCGCCGGGCGCTCACCGAGGCGCTGTTCGTCGCGCGCGAGCGCCGCGCCTTCGGCCGCGCGCTGATCGAGATGCCGCTGATGCAGCGCCAGCTCGCCAAGATGATGGTCTGGGCCGAACAGGCGCGCAGCATGGTGTTCCAGACGGCGGAGGCGCTAGCCGCGTCCGACGCCGGCGACGCCGCGGCACGGCCCCTTGCCCGCATCATGACGCCGCTGATCAAGTACCGGGCCTGTCGAGATGCGCGCAAGGTCACGGGCGACGCCATGGAGGTCCGCGGCGGCTGCGGCTACATCGAGGAATGGGCCGATCCGCGGCTCGTGCGCGATGCGCATCTCGGATCGATCTGGGAAGGCACCAGCAACATCGTCGCGCTCGACGTCATCCGTGCCATGAGGCGCGAAGGCTCCGGCGAGGCCCTCGAGGGGCATGTCGCGGCCAATCTCGCGGGCGCGAAGATGGCCGACGCGGTGCGCGAGCGCTTCGAGGAAGGACGCGAGCGCGCCTTCGCACTGGCGCGCAAGGCGGCGGACGATCGCGAGGGCGGCGACATCATCGCGCGCCAGGCGGCCGCCGGCCTCTATCACATCACCACGGCGGCGGCGATGGCGCGCGAGGCGACCCGCCTCGGCGATCCGCGCCGCCTGCTGCTGGGGCAGTTCGTGCTGGCCCACCGGCTGCTGCCGCGCGATCCGCTCGCCGACGAGCGCTCGCAGGCGCGCTGGCTGCCGATGCTGCTCACCGAGCAGCCGCTCGGGATGCCGTTCGAGGACGTCTCGATCTTCTGAACGATTGAGGGGCGATGGCCGCAGGGCATCGCCCCCCGCCCTGCCGCGCTGTCGACGACCTACTTGTACTCGACGAGGATCTCGCGGTAGCGGGTGGGGCCGACGTTCTTCGCCTTGTGGGTGACCGGCACACGCGCGCCCTTGGCCACCTCGGACACCACCTCCAGGTGGCCGTCGTCGATCTTCAGCTCGTAGACGGTGCCTGTCGGCACGGGCAAGGTGCCGAGATCGTTGCCCGCTTCGTCGAATACCTGCAGCGACGACCCTTCGATCGCGTACCACATGTACTCGTGCTCGTGCGTGTGGATCGGCGTTTCCTCGCCCGGCTCCAGCACGAAGTTCCAGACGATGACCTTGTCGTTCTCGAACAGCTTCTCGGTGCCGACTCCGGCAGCGGTCGCCTCCTTCGTTGTCATGAGATTGTCTCCATCCAGTCTTTCATCGGTGCGGACCGGTGCGCTGCGCTGACCTGCACCGCGCCTCGGCCCACGGGGGCAGTATAGGCCAGGACCCGGAGACGACAGAATTCGCCGGCGACGCGCGCAGGGCTGCCCGCGCGGCATGCCGGGCACGTATCAGGACACGAACGGCTCGCCGAGCGGATCTCGCCCACCGTGTGCCGCGGGCCCGTCAGGCCGACGGCGGGGGCGAGAGCGCGGCGACCGGCGCGAACAGGATGGCGAGCCCGACGACGACCAGCACGATTCGCCGCCACGCCGGGCCCGGCGCGATGGTGCCGAACGACACGGCGGCGAGCGCGATGCCGACCTTCGCCATGGCCGCCAGTGCGAGCCAGGGATAGGCCGCGAGCTCGATCAGGGCCGGGCTTGCCACCATGCCCAGGGGAATGAGGTAAAGGCCGACGCCCAGCGCCATCGCGAAGAGCGCGACCTTCAGCCAATTCTCGTTCACCATGCCCGCGGCGATGAAGACCGCGCCGCAGACCGGCGGCGTGATGGTCGATATCAGCGCATACCAGAACACGAAGAGGTGCGCGAGGAGCGGCGAGAGACCGAGCTCGATCAGCGCGGGCCCCGCCACCGAGACGCAGATCACGTAGGCGGCGGTCGTGGGGACCTCCATGCCGAGGATCAGGCAGGCGATCGCGGTGAGCGCCAGCGCCACCCAGACCCGCTCGCCCGCGCCCGACAGGATGAGCGAGGTGACTTTCACGCCGAGGCCGGTCATGGAGAGCACCCCGATCACCAGGGATGCACAGAGGATGATCGCCGCGATCATCGACACCTGCCGCCCGGCGGTCACCGCGAGCCCGGCGAAGCGCCGGCCCATCCGGCGCAGGTCCGGACGCATGCCGGCGTCGAAGGCGAGCAGGATCGCCGCGCCGAACGTGGCGATGCACGCCGCGTACTGCGGCGTGTAGCCGGGTCCGAACATGCCCCACATCAGCAGCGAGAACGGCACGAGGAAGAAGCCCGAGGTGATCGCCACGATGCGCCAGGGCGGTCGTTGCTCGCGCGGCAGTCCGCGCAGGATGAAACGGCGCGAGAAGGCGTCGATGCCGATCCAGGCGGCGAAAAAGTAGAGCAGCGCCGGGAGCACCGCCGCCGCCATGATCGAGGTGTAGGGCAGGCCGAGCAGCTCCACCATCACGAATGCGCCCGCGCCCATGAGCGGCGGCATGATCTGGCCGCCCGAGGAGGCGACGGCCTCGGTCGCCCCCGCGAGCGCGGGCGGATAGCCGAGCCGCTTCATGGCCGGCAGGGTGACCGCGCCGGTGGAGGCGACGTTGGCCGATGCCGAGCCGGAGATGGAACCGAACAGGGCGGACGACACGATCGAGACCTTGGCCGCCCCGCCGCGCAGCCGTCCCGCCGCGGCCGCCGCGATGTTCATGAAGCCCTGGCCCGCCTCGCCGGCGTTGAGCACGGCGCCGAAGATCACGAACACCGCCACGATGCCGACCGACACGGCCGCGAGCGAGCCCCACAGCCCGCCTTCGGCGATGGTCAGGGTGCCGAGGTAGCTCGCGGGCGGAATGCCCGGATGGCCGAACTCGCCTGGGATGTGTTCTCCCCACAGCCCGTAGGCGAGGGCGGCGGCGGCCACGAGCGGCAGCGGCCAGCCGATCGATCGCCGCGCCATCTCGAGGGTGATGAGCAGCAGCACGATCGCGCAGCCGATCTGGAAGTTGCCCTCGAGGAAACCGTACTGGTTTCCGAGCGCCTCCTGCCGACAGGCGAGTCCGAGGAGGATGGCGATGCCGACGGCGGACAGGACGATGCCCGTCACGCGCTCGAAGCGGTTGCGGGCGACGAGCACCAGCGTCCAAGGCAGGGCGAGCGCCATGTGCAGCGGGCGGGCGACCAGGTTCGGCACGAGGCCGACGAAGACCAGGCCGATGTGGAAGGCGATCGTCAGCGCGCCGAGGAGGACCCAGAACGCCCCTGGCGAGGTCTCGTCGGCCTGGCTCGTGCCTTCGGTCATGCGGGCGCTCCGGGACTCGGCGATGGCGAGCGGCATCCCGCGATGCGCCCACCGGGACGGATGATCGAGGGAGGGGGCGAGCTACCGATGGGCCGCGGCGAGCTCGACCCCGCGCTCGGTGTAGTAGCGGATCGCGCCCGGATGCAGCCTGGTGGTGACGTTGGCGAGCAGGCCGAAGTCCACGCCCTTCCACCATGCCGAGGCGGCGCCCATCTTCTCCTTCTGCTCCCAGTAGGTCCGCGTCATGAGGTAGGCGGTGTCGTCGTCCATGGCCGTCGTCGCGTAGGCGACCACCGGCAGCGAGGTGGTGGGCACGTCACGGTCCTGGCCGGGATAGGTGCCGGCCGGGATCACGATGCGCGCGCGCTTCGTCTGCGCGATCTGCTCGTCGGTGAGCGGGACCAGTCGCACGCCGGTGCCCGCGGCCGCTTCCATCACGTTGGGCGCGGGAAAGGAGCCGGCGGTGACGAAGCCGTCGATCTGGCCGTTCTTGAGCGCGGCCACGGCATTGGAGAGCTCGGCATCGGCGACCTGCACCTTGTCCTCCAGGCCGAACATCTGGAGGTAGCGCCTGCCCTCGTCCGCGCCGAAGGAGCCCTTGCCGATCAGCAGCTTCCTGCCGGCCAGGCCGGCGAAGTCGTTCACGCCGGCATCGGCGCGCACCACGAAGTGCATGGTGAGCGACGGGATGGGGAAGAGCGCCCGGATCTCGGCGAACTTCGGGCTCGGCCTGTCCTTGAACGGGCCGGTGCCGGCGAGCGCGCTGCCCACGAGGGCCGGGGGCGAGGTGAACACGTAGTTGCCGGGTCGCACGGCCGCTTCCATCACGTTCTGTACGGAGCCCTGGCTCTCCTCGACGGTGAGGATGACGTTGCCGTCGGTGCCGGCCTTGATGGCCTCGGCGATCTGGACGCCCATCTGGTAGTAGGACGTGCCCGTCTTCGCGGACTTGTACGTGATGCGGGTCTCGGCCTGCGCGCCCGCGAGCGGCAGTGCGAGCGCGAGCGCGATCGCGGCGAGTCGGTGCAGCGGCTTCATGGTTCCTCCTCCCGTTGCCTTCGGAAACGGCCGGGCCGATCGCCCGGCGGTCGTGGCGCTCAGCGTGCGAACGCGTCGGCGAAGCGCTCGCGCAGCACGTTCTTCTGGACCTTGCCCATGGTGTTGCGCGGCAGCTCGTCGATCACATAGTAGCGTCGCGGCTGCTTGAACCGCGCGATGCCGTCGCGGATGCCGGCGGCGATCGCCTCCGTGTCGATCTTCGCGCCGGGCCGTGGCACCAGCACCGCCACCACGCCCTCGCCGAGGTCGGGATGCGGCGCGCCGATGACGGCGCTCTCCAGCACGCCGGGCTGCTCGTCGAGCAGGAGCTCGACTTCCTTCGGATAGATGTTGTAGCCACCCGAGATCACGAGATCCTTGCCGCGCCCCACGATCTGCACGTAGCCGTCCTCGTCGATGCGGCCGAGGTCGCCGGTGATGAAGTAGCCGTCGGGCCGGAAGGCCTCTGCCGTCTTCTCGGGCATCTGCCAGTAGCCCTTGCAGACATTGGGGCCGGTGAGCTCGATCATGCCGATTTCCCCCCGGGGAAGGGCGGCGCCGGTCTCGGGATCCACCACGCGCAGCGACACACCGGGCAGCGGCGGGCCCACGGTGCCCGCCTTGCGCTCGCCGTCGTACGGGTTCGAGGTGTTCATGTTCGTCTCGGTCATGCCGTAGCGCTCGAGGATGCGGTGCCCGGTGCGTTCCTCGAACTGGACATGGGTTTCGGCGAGCAAGGGGGCGCTGCCGGAGACGAAGAGCCTGAAGTGCGCGACCAGGTCGCGCGTGAAGCGGGAGTCGTCGAGCAGGCGGGTGTAGAACGTGGGCACGCCCATCATCGTGTTCGCCTTCGGCAGCCAGCGCAGCACGGCTTCCAGGTCGAAGCCCGGCAGCAGGATCATGCTGCCACCGGCGGCGAGCAGGGTATTGGTCGCCACGAACAGCCCGTGCGTGTGGAAGATCGGCAGGGCGTGGAGCAGGACGTCGTCGGCGGTGAAGCGCCATTCCTCGACCAGCACCCGGGTGTTCGAGAGCAGGTTGGCATGCGTGAGCATCGCCCCCTTCGAGCGACCGGTGGTGCCGGAGGTGTAGAGCAGCGCGGCGAGGTCGTCCTCGTCGCGCGGCACGGTCTCGAAGCGCGCCGGCTGCTGGGCGGCCAGTCCGGCGAGGCTGCCGTCGCCGCTCGCGTCGAGCGTCTGCAGGACGGCGCCCTGGGCCCTCGCGATCGGCTCCAGCCGCTCGACGCTGGCCGGGTCGCACACGAGCACCCGCGGCCGGGCATCGCCCACGAAGTAGTCCACTTCGGCCGGCGTGTAGGCGGTGTTGAGCGGCAGCAGCACCGCGCCCGACTGGACGCAGGCACCGTAGAGCGCGAGCGCCCGTGCCGACTTCGGGGCCTGCACGACCACCCGGTCGCCGGGCTCGACGCCGAGGGCGACGAGCGCGCCGGCGAGCCGGGCGATCTCCGCGACGAACTCGCGGTACGAGACCGTCGCGCCGTCGGGCAGGATGAGGAAGTCGCGCCCGCTCTGCGCGTGCGGCGCGAAGAGCGCGTCGTAGAGAACATTACCCATTGCTTGCAACTCCCTTGCGCAGCCTGGCGAGCGACGGCTTCGGCAGCATCGCGCGGACCGCGCGCGACGCCGTGACGCGACGCTGGTGGGCGTAGGCCTCGTGGTTTTCCTCGACCTTCTTCAGGTCGTAGCGGTAGTTGACCATGACGCTGCCGGATTCGCGCAGCCCCTTGGCGGACGTGTCGGCGCCGAAATGGATGGCCTCCAGGCTTGCGCCGTTGCCGAGATGGAAGCGCGCGACCGGATCGATCGGCTGGCCATCGTCGCGCTTGGCCTCGAGCAGGTAGGCCGCGGCGAGCATCTGCATGACGTCCTCGGCGGACATGCCGCCCTCGTTCTCGCCGAGCGGGGGCGCGCCGGACGCGTAGGCCGCCGCGATGCGCAGCGCGTCGCCGAGCTCCGAGTCGGACTCGAGCGCCGGATGGCTCGTGATCCAGCGCATCAGGCCCGGCACGGGCGACAGCGTCACGAAGTGGCGCAGCTGCGGCAGCGACTCGGCGAGGTCGCTCGCGACCTGCTTGATCAGGAAGTTGCCGAACGAGACGCCGCGGAGCCCCTGCTGGCAGTTGGAGATCGAGTAGAACACCGCGGTGTTGACCGCCGACGGGTCGATCGGTTGGCGGTCCTCGGCGAGCACCGACTGGATGCTGTTCGGGATCTCGCTGGTCAGCGCCACTTCCACGAAGATGAGCGGGTCGTCGGGCATCGCCGGGTGGAAGAATGCGAAGCAGCGCCGGTCGGCAGGCTGCATCCGGCGGCGCAGGTCGTCCCAGTCGTCGATCGCATGGACCGCCTCGTAGTCGATGATCTTTTCGAGCAGGCGCGCCGGGGCGCCCCAGTCGATCGGGCGCAGCTCGAGGAAGCCGCGGTTGAACCAGGAGGCGAACAGGTGCTGGAAATCCTGGTCTGTGCGCTCGAGCGCCGGCTCGGAAGGCAGCAGCCGCAACAGATCGCTGCGCATCTTCACGAGGCGGGCGGTCGCGCCGGAGACGCGGTTGAGGCGCCGCAGGAGCTCCTGGCGCCGGGACTCGGCGAGACGGAGCAGTTCCGAGTAGCGCCCGGCGTTCCGGTCGCGGGTGTAGTCCTCGGCGGCCTTCGCGATCGCCTCGGGATCGATGTCGAAGCGCTCGTTGAGCATTCGGAAGAAATCGCGCCGGCCCTCGGCATCGAGCCCCTCGTAGCGCGAGAGGATCGCCTGCGCGATCAGGTGGCCAGACACCTCGCCGCGCTCGGACAGCAGCGACTCGCACAGGTCGAGGAAGGAGCGCTCCTCTCGCGGCCGCGCGATCGCCACGCCTCGCTCGAAGATCGAGCTGAGGAAATCCTGCAGCGAGCTGACGGGCTTCATGGGCTTCTCCCTGTGGTCCGGATCGGTTCGAAACAGGGCAATCCTACCGCGACGGGGCGGGATCTTACCCGCTTGAGGTAGGGGAATCGCCGCTCGTCCGCGGCAGCGGCTCGCGCGACGGAGGACGGGCCCGGACGACGGCCCGGGAGAATCCGGCCGGTGGTCCAATCGAGTCACGCTTGACTCGGACGACACGAAGGCATGGTTACCCAGCGGGGACGCTTCACCTGGGCCGACACGCTCGGCTGGCAGCAACGCAAGTTTCTCGAGATCGAGATCGTGCGACGGGTGCACGACATGACGGCCGAGGATGTCGCCATCGAGTGCCGTCGCCTCGGCGTGCCGGTCGGCGACCGGCGGGCCGAGGACCTGCGGGCGGACCTGGTGGATGCGCTGTGCGCGCGGCTGCCCTGACGTGCGTGCCCGCCGCGGGAAATGCCGCCCGCACGGGGCCCGTGCTTTGATGCAGAATCCACGGGATCCCCTGTGAGGAGACACCCCATGTTTCGCAAGGACCTGCTCGCCGGCAAGCGCATCCTGGTCACCGGCGGCGGCACCGGCCTGGGCCGCGCCATGGCCGAGAAGTACCTGGCGCTGGGCGCCGACATCGTCATCTGTGGTCGCCGCAAGGGCGTGCTCGACGAGACCGCCGCGGAGCTCACGAAGGCCCACGGCGGCCGGGTCGACACCTACGGGGTCGACATCCGCGACGCCTCGGCGATCGACGCGATGGTCGACGACATCTTCGCGAGCGGGCCGCCGCTGACCGGGCTCGTCAACAACGCGGCGGGCAACTTCATCAGTCCCACCGAGGCACTGAGCCCGCGCGCGTTCGACGCGATCGCCAACATCGTCTTCCATGGCACCTTCTACGTCACCAACGCGGTCGGCAAGCGCTGGATCGCGGCGACCAGGGCGGCCGGCGGCTGGAAGCCGGGCGAACCCATGAAGTCCGTGATCTCGATCATCGTGACCTGGGTGGAGAACGGCGGGCCCTTCGTCGTGCCGTCGGCCATGAGCAAGGCCGGCATCGCCACGATGACCCGCTCGCTCGCGCTCGAGTGGGCGCGCTACGGCATCCGGTTCAATGCGATCGGCCCGGGCGAGATTCCCACCGAGGGGATGAGCAAGCGCCTCAACCCGGGCGAGGCCCCCGGCGCCCGCTCGGCGCGGATCAACCCGCAGGGCCGCTGCGGCCAGATGAGCGAGCTGCAGAACCTCGCCACCTTCCTCATGGC
>CAZDYQ010000061.1:0-19240 GCA_964509685.1 uncultured Burkholderiaceae bacterium | reverse complement strand
GCGGTGGTCGACAGCGGCATCGAGGTGGTCCACGAGGATCTCCTGCCCAACATCGTGCCGGGCGCCAGCTTCAACTACCGCCCAGGGAAGCACTTCGGCAGCGCCTACCCGCTCCCCTGCTCGGCCGGCAATGTCCACGGCACGGCGGTGGCGGGCATCGTCGCCGCGCGTGGCGGCAACGGCATCGGCATCACCGGGGTGGCGCCCGCCGCCTCCATGGTGGCGCTCAATCCGCTCGCCACGAACATGGATGCCGATATCGCGCACGCGCTGGGCTACCAGCGCGACGTCAACGCGATCTACGCCAACAGCTGGGGCTCGCCCGACGGCGGCGCGCTCTTTCCTTCCGACTCGACCTTCGACAACGCGCTGGCGCAGGGACTGGCCCAGGGCCGCGGGGGACTCGGCTCGATCTTCGTGTTCCCTGCCGGCAACGGGGGAACCATCGCCCGGGACAGCAGCGGCCGCATTCTCCGCGACAACTCGAACTTCGACGGCTACGTGAACAAGCGCGGCCAGATCACGGTATGCGCCGTCGACGACAACGGCGAGCGCCCGTGGTACGGGGAGACCGGCGCCAACGTGCTCGTCTGCGCGCCGTCGAGCAACCTGGCGGCCAACGGCGCGATCACGACGACGGCGCTGGACAGCCGCTACATCTCCAACTTTACCGGCACGTCGGCGAGCTCGCCGATGGTGGCGGGCACGGTCGCCCTGATGCTGCAGGCGAATCCCGCGCTCACCTGGCGGGACGTCCCGCTGATCCTCGCCTCGACGGCGCGGCGCAATTCGCCTTCGAGCCCCGGCTGGACGGAGAACTTCGGGCTCTCGTATCACCCCGACTTCGGGTTCGGCACCGTCGATGCGAGCGCCGCCGTCGCCGCCGCGCAGGGCTGGACCTCGGTCGGGGGCAGCGCCCAGCAGAAGTTCTGCGAATCCGGGGTTCGCACCCCGAACCTCGGCATCGCCGACAGCGGCCTGGCCGGGGCGGTCAGCGACACGCTCAGCATGGCCTGCGACATCCAGGCGATCGAGTTCATCGAGGTGCGTTTCACCGCCGACCACACCTACTCCGGCGACCTCCAGATCGACCTCATCAGCCCCAACGGGCTGCAGAGCCAGCTCGCCAATGCGCGCCTCTGCGTGGACGATCCCTTCGTGGAGCGCCCGACGGTGATCGACTGCGGCCAGTACGACGACTGGCGTTTCGGCAGCGTACGCCACCTCAACGAGCCCGCCGCGGGCAACTGGACCCTGCGCGTCGCCGACCTGCAGCTGGGCGACAGCGGCGTGTTCCGGAGCTGGCAGCTGCGGATCTGGGGACGCTGACATGACACGAATCGCTTTCCTTCTCGTGGCCGTCCTGGCGCCCGCGCTGGCCGCGCAGGCGCAGCCGGCGGCGATCGAGAAGCCTTCCCTGCAGCTCGCCAAGCCCGGCGGCGCTTCCGTCGCGCCCGCCCAGGGCGCGGCGACGCATTACTGGTACGACGGCGGACGCCGCCGCGGCCTGGTGCTGGACGAAGGGCTGCGCGCCGACTTCGCGGTGGGCAAGGCCATCCCCGCGGACCAGCGGGATGTGGCCGCCAAGGCGCTCGGCGCGCCGGCCTCCGGGGATGCCACGGGCGCGGTCGTCTTTCGCGATGCCGATGCGCCCGCAGTGAAGCGCGCCCTTCCCGGCGGGGTGATCGTCACCACGCACGCACCGGTCGATGCCGAGGCCGTGGGCAGGCTGCTGGCCCCCTGGGGGCTGTCCGTGTCCCGACGGCTCGATCCCGCGGGCACGCGCTGGCTCGTCGAGACGCCACCGGGGGTCACCGCCCTGGAACTCGCGAACGAACTCCACGAGAGCGGCGGATTCGCGACGGCCGAGCCCAACTGGTGGCGCGAGCGGGCGCTGAAGTGACGGCCGATCGGCCAGCCCCGCCGCTGGCCGGCCGGAAGCAGTCGTCGACGCCCCGCCGCGGCGCGCAGGCCCCCTAGAAGCCGCTCTCGCGCACGAGCACCGCGGCCACCGACCGGAACGCTTCGGCCAGCACGCTGCGCGGCTCACCCTCGATGCGTGCGGAACCGAGGCCGGAGCGCAACTGCGAGGGCGCGCCTTCGATCCGGATCCGGACCCGGTAGAGGGCATCCCGAGGCGTCTCGCGGCCGTCGTCGCCGCGCAGCACGGGGATGCGTCCGCCGCGATCGGCCGCCAGCATCGGATCGGGCAGTCGCTGCGCGCGGGCCGAATCGATCGCCACCACCTCGCCCCGGAGCACCTCCCAGTCGCCGCGGCGGTAGAAGGTCGCAACCGCGCCGACGCGCACCCGATCGAGGTCGCGCTGTTCCACCATCGCATCCAACACCCAGGCATCCGGATCGATCACCATCGCGATCGGCTCGTTGGCGGAGACCCAGCCGCCCGGGCGCAGCTCCGGATCGAGGTCCACCACCTGGCCATCGAAATCGGCCCTCAGCTCGAGCCGGGCGAGCTCGCCGCGCTGTGCGCCGAGCTCGGCCAGCTGGCGCGCGAGCTCTTCGCCCAGGCGCACGGCCTTCTCCGCCGCATCGATCCGGCGCCCGATGCTCTGGTCGCGCTGCAGCGCGAGCGCGGCCGCGAGGATGCCGGCCTGCTCGGCCCGGCTGCGCGTATCCGGCGAGTCGAGGAGCGCAAGCCGGGCTCCCGCCCGCACCGGCCCCTCGGCCGGCAACTCCACCAGCCGCGCGGCGAAGGGACTGTAGAGGCGTTGCTGCTGCGCCGAGTGCAGCCAGGCCTCCGCCCGCACGGCGCTTCGCCAGGGCAGCGCCAGCAGGGCGACGAGCGCCGCGAGCACCAGCAGCAGGGCAATGCCCCTGGCGCGGCCGACCTCGCTGCGGCGATCGCGCCAGACGACGAGCTCCGACCACAGCGGCCGCAGCACGAACCACGCGATCTCGACCGCGAAAAGCAGCAGTCCGAGCGCCTTGAAGAATACGTGGTACACCGCCACCGCGATGCCGACGAAGACCACCAGCCGGTAGAGCCAGGTGGCGAAGGCGAAGCCGACCAGGAATCGTCGCAGCGCGGGCTCGAGCACCTCCGGGTCGGGCTCGCGCAGCCCGAGGATCCAGCGCCGCAGCGCGGCGCGCGCGAACGCGAAGCTGCGCGCATGCAGGTTGGGCAGGTCGAGCGCATCCGAGAGCAGGAAGTAGCCGTCGAAGCGCATGAAGGGGCTCGCATTGATCGCGAGCGTCAGCACCCAGCTGGTGGTCGCGAGGAAGAAGAGCGCCGAGCGCAGCGCGCCGTCGTCCACGAGGCCCCAGGCTAGCGTCGCCAGTCCCGCCAGCGCGAATTCCACCGCCATCCCGGCGGCCGCGATGCGAAAGCGGTCCCGCCGGTCGGCCAGCTTCCACGATTCGCCGGTGTCGGTATAGAGCATCGGCCAGAGCACGAGGAAGGCGACGCCCATGTGCGCGACGCGCACCCCGAGGCGCGTGGCCGTGACCGCGTGGCCCAGCTCGTGGAGGCTCTTGGCGACGAGCAGCGCCACGCCGAAGCCCGCGATGCCGGCCGGGCTCATCATGTCGCCGAAGGTGTGGATGAAGACATCCCACTGGCGCGCCGCGAGCAGCAGGCCGAGGAGGGTCGCCAGCAGGACGGCGAGCCTGCAGCCGCGCGTGTAGAGGAAGCCGACTCGCGGCGCGAGCCAGCCGAGGAAGCGCTGCGGCCGCACGAGCGGTATCCGCACGAAGAGGTAGTTGTGGAGCAGCCACTTCCAGCGCGCGGGGTTCGCCTGTCGCGCCACGGCCTCGAGGAGCGCCACGCCGCCGGGATCGTCCACCCGCAGCAGCTGCTGCCGGCGCAGGAATTCCACCGTATGCGCGACGTCGCTCGCATCGATCCGGAGCGGCGTGTTCCCCGTGATGGCCGCGACGATGCGCTCCGGATCGCCGAGCGACCAGCGCGACAGCACCTCGAACTCGACCCAGCCGATCCGGAAAAATCGATTGGACACCGGGTCGTGGATCATCCATGCCGGCGACCCGTCGCGATTGGGCGCGGCCCGGAAGAGCCGCAGGTCCTCCCGCAGCGCCGGCCAGCGTGTCGCCGCGCCGGGCGAATGCGGCCGCCCTGCTAGAGTCCCGTCCATTCGCGCAGGGCCGCCAGCGGGCGCCGGAAGAGGTAGTAGGCGAGCGGCGCGCTGCGCCCGTAGATCTTGGCGGTTCCCTTGAGGCCGATGCGGGCGAGCGCGCGGGCCTCGGGATCGTCATCGGTGAACCGCGCGCGAAGCCGGTAGGCGGAGATGCCCTCGGGGGAGGTGACCGCCTGGTAGCTGGTCTGCGAGAGGGTGGCACGGATGGGCCTGAGCGGCGCCACCTGCAGGAAGACCCGGACGTCCGCGCCCTCCTCCAGGTTGATTGCGTCCGCGACCGGAAGCCAGACGAGCACGCCCGCCTGCTCCGGGTCCGCGAGCAGGGCAACCCGTTCGCCGGTGGCGACCGGCTTGCCGATCCAGTCGTTGATGTCGCCGAACACGATCACGCCGGGCGCCGGCGCATGCACCCGGATGCGATCGAGGAGCTCGTCGAGGTAGGTCACTTCCGCCTCGCGCTCGGCCACCTTGCCCTCGAGCGCCGCGAGGTCCGCCCGGCTCGCGTCGCTGGTGAATGCCTTCTGGGCGGCGGCCAGCGCATCGGCCCGCGCCACCTGCAGCTGCCGCAGCGCCACCTCCCGCCGGTTGACCAGCGTCGTCGCATCGAGCGAGAAGAGAAGCTGCCCGGCCTTCACCGCCTGGTTGGGCTCGACGGCGAAGGATTCGATCACACCGTCCATGGGGGCGGAAATCACGCGGGCATCCAGGCCGACGATCTCGGCCGGGGCGAGCACGGAGAGTCGCACCGGCACGAACAGCGCCGCGACGAGAAGCGCCGCCGCGGCCCATCCCGCCCAGCGGGCCCGGCCGCGCAGGCGCGCGCGACGCCGGGGCGCGAGCGCCGCCCACGCATGGCCGTAGGCGGAGAATGTGCGCAGCAGCACCACCTGGATCGCCTCGGAGGGTGCCTCCTCGATGACGAACCCGACCATGCCGAGTCGACGCCCGTCGGGCGCGGGCACCGGCTGGACGAAGAACATCGGCCCCATCCACTCGTCCCAGCCCTCGCCCAGCTCCGCCGGGATGTCGTCCCTCACGATGAACACCGGGTCGTCGCCGACATGCCGTTCGAGCCAGCGGCCGAAACGCTTCAGCCACACCGTCAGCGGCGAATCCTCGGCAAGCTGCGCCAGTCCCGCCGCGGTGCGAAGCCTCGCGGGGCCGCCATCGAGCTGCCACAGGTAGGCCTGGGTATAGGGCAGGAGCTGCCAGGTCTCGTTGGCGATGGTGAACCAGAGCTCGCGCAGGCCGCGCGCCGCGCGGGCGCGTTCCTGCAGGTGCGCATAGACGGGAAGCGCGCGGCCGAGCTCCGGATCGGCTGCCGGCGCGTTCATGTCGAGGGCTCGAAGCTCGCGGTGCCGCTCATTCCCGGGAGCAGCTCCGGATGCGTGCCGACGATCCTCGCCTCGATCTCGATCGACTGGCTCACGGCATCGACCCGGGCATTGAGGGCGGAAACCGTGGCGGGATACCGCCTGCCGGTCTCGTCGATCGCCACCCGGAACTCGTGCCCGACGGCAAGCCAGGCGAGCCAGCGCGACGGCACGTTGAGCCGCAGCTTGAGCGGCCCGTCGCCCACGATGTCCATCAGCGGCTGGCCGACGTTCACGCCCTGGTGTTCGCGGACATGCAGCTTCGCGATGCGCCCGCGGAACGGGGCACGGATCCGGCACTGGGCGATCTGGACGTTGGCGAGTTCGACCTGGGCAGCGGCACGGTCCACCGCCGCCTTCGCGATCTGGACCTCGATCTCGCCCGCCGCCTTCAGGGCCTCCAGGCGCTCCTTCGCCTCGAGGCTGCGCCTTGCGGACTCGAGCTCGGCGCGACCGATCTTCAGGCGAGCCTCCTGCTCGGCGCAGTCGAATGCGACCAGCGTCGCGCCCGCGCGGAAGGAATCGCCGAGCCCGCCGCCGAGCCGCTCGATGCGCCCGACGGCCTGCGCGACGAGCGTCGTTTCCTGTTCCGGCATCAACAGCACCCGTGGCCGCTCCGGGGCGGGATCCCGCGCCGGGGCGACGGCTGCCTCGCCCGCCGCGCGGTCCGGCTGGGCGGCCGCGTTCGCAAGGAGGCCCGCCAGCAGCGCGGCCAGGAGGAGCCTGCCAGTGCCGGTCAACGCGACGCCACCTCGGTGCGGCCCGCCGAGCGCAGCTCGTCGGTCATGGCCACGCGGGCGGACTCGACCGCCGCCCGCGCCGATCCCGCCAGCGACTCGGGCATGCGGTCGGGGTGGAGCGAGCTCGCATACATCGCGCGCAGCGCCAGTCGACCGGTCGGGTCGTGCAGCAGCACCGCCCAGCGAACCGTCCCGCTGCCGGTCGTCGTGTCGATCTCCGGCACAAGCTCGAGCGTCCAGGCCAGGGCATCGGCCGCGCGGGCCTGCCTCAGCCAGGCGTCGGCCAGCGCGGCGAGCGCCGAGGCGCGTACCGCCTCCGCCGCCTGCGCATCCAGGCCCGCGATCCGCAGCCGCAGGGGCGGCAGGCTCGCGTGGTCGCCCGCCGGCCGGTCGAAGGTCACCCGGTACCACTCGTTGAGCGAATCGCGGATCGAGCGCGACAGGGCCGCGAGACTCGCCTCTGACTCGGTGGGCGCGAGGTCGTAGCCGAGGGAGTTGTACAGGCGGCCCCAGGCCGACTGCACATTGGCGAACGCGATGTGGCGTTCGTACTCGGACAGCAGCGCGCGGGCCTCGGTTCGCAGCAGCTCGAGCTCCGAATCGACCCGCGAGGTCGCGGCGGCGCGCGTGTACTCGGCCAGCCGGTAGTCCACCCGGGCGCTCTCCGAGGCCTGCTCGAGATCGTCACGGGCGATGCGGTAGCGCAGCGCCGCCAGGTGGACCTGCGTCGCGACCGCCATGGCCTGCGCCATCCGTCGCGTGTCGTCGAGCTGCTCCCGGGCCCTGCCGGCCTCGCGGATCGACGGGATCGAGGCGAGGCGGAAAAGGTTGGCCGACACGCGCAGGCCGGTCTCGACCCACGAATTGTTCAGCAGGTACTTGTTGGAGTCGTATTGCCAGCCGGTATCGAAGGAGAGGCCGGGCAGCGTCTCGACCAGGGCGCGCCGGGTATCGTGCGTCGTGATGCGCCGCCGGTAGTCTTCCTCGCGCAGCTCGGGCCGCTGGACCAGGGCGAGGTTGGTGAGCTTCTCGAGATCGTCGGGCACCGGCGGCAGCTCGGGCTCGGGCACGTCGGCAAGGGTGTAGTCGACGTGGTGCGGCAGGTTCATCAGCGAGGCGAGCTCGATCTTCGCGAACTCCAGGTCCTGCCGGCGCAACTGCAGCAGCGTCGTCGCATCGAGCAGCGCGCGCTGGTAGGCGAGCGCCTGCGCCTGCGGCAGGAGGCCCTCCTGCTCGATCTTGCGGGCCCGGGCGAGCGCCATGTTGGAGCGCTTCATCAGCTCCTGCAGGCGATTGCCCAGCCGCTGGGCACCGAGCGCCCGCCAGTAGGTGTGCCGCGCCTCCTGCATCAGCGTCTGGATCGCCTTGCGCTTGCGCTCCTCCGCGATCAGGACCTGGTCGGCGAGGATGCGCGCGCGGTAATACGAGACGCCGAAGTCGAGGAGGTTCCACGAGAACTCGAGGCCGGCGAGGCGCCGCGTCCGCTCGCTGGTGGCGGTCGAGACGATGCCGGCGTCGTTGACGTAGGCGGCCTCGTTGTTGCGGGTGACGTATCCCGCATTGGCGAGCAGGGCCGGGAACATGTCCCATCGCCCGACCGCGAGCTGGCTTTCCGCCAGCGCACCTTCCATCATGCGCTGGCGGAAGTCCAGGTTGTACTTGAGGATCCGGGCCGCGACGTCGGCAAACGTCATGGGGCCGGTGATCGGTTCCTGGTTCTCGCCCATGCGCGCGCGATCCTCGGTCGCGCGCCGGGCGACGTCGTCTTGCGTGAGCGGTTGCGGCGTGACCGCGCATCCCGCGAGGACGATGGCGATCGCGACTCCTCCCCACGACCGCGCCGCGCGGACGCGAGCCCCCCCGCTTCGAACCATGTCCGTCCTTCCTGTGCTGGTCGTGCTCTTGTGAACGGTACTGCATGCGCCCCTGCGGGCGCGGCTATTCTATTCGAGGCCACCCGCGGCCGGCCGCGGACCTCAGCACTGGCGGCCCGCCATCGTGCGCACCTTGATCTTCGCCGGCGGACTGAAGCGCTTCTTCTCGGCATCGACCTGCTCCGAGAAACTGCGCGCCTTCGGTCGGGCCAGTTCGGACATCGCGGAGCGCGTCACCGCCTTCGGCTTCGGCCTGGCCGCCGGCTTCACCGGGTCGTTCGGCACGCAGTCGTCGTCGGCGGCGATAGCCTGCGTCGCGAGGCGATCGATCTCGTCGCGGCCGGCGCCGAGGTCGTCGGCTTCCTCCACCATCCCCAGCACGGCGCGCGGGCCGAAGGGCGACAGCGGATCGTCCGGCAGCCAGCCGCCCCCGCCGAAGCGCGGCCCCTTGTCGAGCGGATCGACGATCATCGGCGGCAGCAATCCCGGCTGGGCCGGGCCGACGCCGCTGCGATCGGGGCCGTCACCGATGCCCGTCCCCGGCCCGCTGCCGGGCGCCGCGCCCGGTCCCTCGCCCGGGCTGCCCGGGCTGCCCGGGCCGCCCGGCTGGCCGCCCGGCGACGGCACGATGGCCACCGTGATCCCGCCCGGCGTGCGGCCGCCGGCGTTGTCGTCCACGATGAACCCGAGGGTACCGGCGGGGATGTGGCCGTCGGGGCCGGGCGAGGCCGCGGGCGGCTTCGCCGGCACGAAGGACAGGTCCTGCAGCGCGCTGGCGGGCAGGACGTCGCCCACGTCCACCGGCGTGCCGTCGCCGCGAACGAACTGACCATTGGCCGGATCCGGGATGTCCGTGACGATGACCGTCAGCTCCTGGGCGGGCTGGTCGACGTCCGTCGGCGGCGGGACGTCCGTGATCCGCGCCGACGGGTCGCCGAAGACCGCATCGCCGGGCACCACGACGCTCACCGTGGGCGCCGTCGGCGCGTCGTTGACGCCGACGATGGTGATGACGAGCGTCGTGCTGGAGGTCGCGCCGTCCTGGTCCCGCACCGTGTAGGTGAACCGGTCCTGGACGCTCGCGCCCGGGCCGAGCGCGACGAGCGCCGGGTCCGTGGGATCGATGGTGTAGCGGTAGCCGCCGTCCGGCGCGACCACGAGGGTGCCGTGCGCGCCCGTCACCGGCGAGCCGTCGGCGGGGATCGCGATCGAGCCCGGGACGACGGCCGCGGCCGGTGTCTCGGCGATGACGAGGACGTCGCCCGGGTCCGGATCGGTGTCGGGGCGGTCGCCCGGCGCACCGCCCGCGATGACGTTGCCCTCCAGCGGGACCGCCCGGTCCGCGTCGATCGTGGCCGCATCGGGATTGGCCTGCGGCGGCAGGTTGATGCCGATCACCTGGATCGTGATCGTCGCGGTATCGAGGTTGCCGTCGGGATCGGCGATCGTGTAGGTGAAGCGGTCGACGACCTGCTCGCCCTCGCGCAGCCCCCGGGCGGCTTCGGTGGTCGCGTCGTATCGATAGCCGCCGTCCGGGTCGATGACGAGGATTCCGTACCGCCCCGCGATCGGCGAACCGACGCCGCCCAGCGGCACCGAGCCGTCGCTGCCGGCAGTCACGCCGACCACCGTCAGCGGGTCGCCATCGGGGTCGCTGTCGGCCCGGTCGCCCCGGTCGTTCCCGCGCACGGCCTCGCCGTCCTCGAGCACGCTGCCCTCGACGACGCTGCGAAAGTCGTCGACCGCAACGGGCGGGGCGCCCGGCTCGGGGCAGGGCTCGACGCCGCGAACGATGAACGTCAGTGTCGCCGTGTCGCTGGCACCGTGCGGATCCTCGATCAGGTAGGTGAATACGTCCGTGCGCACCTCGCCCGGCGCGAGGTCGGCGAGCCGCCCGTCCGGCCGATACGTGTAGCGGCCGTCGCAGTCGATCTCGAGCGTTCCCCAGAGACCGGCAACGGGCTCGCCGACGCCGCCCGGCGCGACGGCGCTCGCACTGCCGGCAACGATGCCCGTGAGTTGCAGTGGATCCCCGTCGGGATCGTGGTCCGGTGTCTCGCCCGGGCTTCCGCCGGTGATGACATTGCCCCCGATCGCCAGCGTGCCCGGCGAGAACTCCCTCGTGTCGTCGCCAGCGACCGGCGGATCGTTGCCGTCGACCACGCAGATCGTGATCCAGCGCTCCACGCAGTAGCCGTCGGGGTCGTTGACCTGGATACCCAGCCTGGCCTTGCCGTCGAACCCGTCGTCCGGATCGATGCGCAGGCCGGCGAGGGCCTGGTTCACCTGCTCGAGCGAACCGGTGAGTTCGACCCAGTCCTGCCCGTTGTAGCGAAGCTCCGCGCCCGGCACGTCGGCAAGTGTGGCGCCGCCCGTCGATACCCACAGCTTGACCTGGTAGAGGTCGCCGGGCGCATCGTTGGGATCGGAGATCTGCACCGGCGATGCATGACCATGCCCCGCCAGTCCGTCGAACCAGAGGCTGTCGCCCTGGCGCACGCTCGCCTTGTCGGCGGCGGAAATGGAGGGCTTGTCGTGGGCCGGGGGGCTGTCGGCATCGACGGGCGCCGCATCCGCGCTGGCCGCCGCCGCACCGTCGAACAGCATTCGCGGCTCAAGCGCGATCCGCATCGACGCGGCGCGCAAGGCGCTCGTGATTCCGGCCATCCCTTCCCCCGCGCTGGAGCGCTACTTCCTGTCTGGTGGCGCAAATATACCGGAAGGCCGTCCTGCCGCATGTGGCAGATTCCACAATGCACGCCTCGCGCAACGCGCACGGAATGGCCGCCACGGCGGCCGGTGCCGCGCCGGGGGATGCAGGCGACTCGCGTGGACGATTTGCGCGCGAGGGCTTTCAGTCGGCCCGCGACTTGTCGCGCTCCACCGGCACGTCCACCCATCGCGTCATGCCCGATTGCCCCGGGAAGTCGGCGAGCAGGGCGCGTACCAGATAGGGCAGCGCGGAGGTCATGTCGGGCGACAGGCCGGTATTGACCGCCGTGGCCTCGTACACGCGACGCGGCGGGCTTGCCGTGCGGTCGCGGATGGTGAGCGACAGGCGTCGCTCGTAGCGCCGCTCGGGGCGATCGTAGGCCCACCAGGACAACGGCGCCGAAAAGCTCATGAAGGCATGCGGGCCGCCGTAGCCGAAACCGAAGTAAGGCGCGTAGTACGGGGGCGCGTAGTACCCCACGGAATAGGCGACGTAGTCGCGGCTCGTGTAGTCGAAGCTCACCTCGAAGCGGGGATTCGGCGTTTCCCTGAATCCGGCGGCGACCAGTTCGTCGCGCACGATGCGCTCGAAGTTCGCGTGGGCGAGGCTGTCGGCCTGTCCTTCGGTGCGCACCATCCGGAAGGTGCGCTCCCCGTTGGTGGTCGGCCATTCATGGAAGACGGTGAGCTCCGAGCCCACCGTGCTCGCGCAGGCGCCCAGGGCAAGCGCGAGCAGCCCGAGGCCGAGACGGGCGAGAAGCCGGGAAAGACCACCCCGAAGGGCCCAAAGCTTAGAATGCATCGACAAGACCTTCTTCCGACATGCGAACCGACCAAGGCACCATCGTACGCCGTTCCGACTACCGGCCCCCGGCGTTTCTCGTCGAGCACGTGGCGCTCGAGTTCGACCTCGACCCGGCCCGCACCGTGGTGCGCTCCAGGCTCTCCCTGCGTCGCAATCCGGCCGCGACGGGGGGCGAACTCCTGCTAAACGGCGAGGACCTCCGCCTGGTGGACATCCGCCTCGACGGGGAGACGCTGGCGCCGGAGCGCTGGCGCATCACGCCGGACGGCCTCGTGGTGGACGACCCGCCCCCGGCCGGCGTGCTGGAAACGGTGACGGAAATCGCCCCGGCCGGCAATACCCGCCTCGAGGGCCTCTACGTCTCCAACAGCAACTTCTTTACCCAGTGTGAGGCCGAGGGTTTCCGGCGGATCACCTGGTACCCGGACCGGCCCGACGTCATGGCGCGCTTCACGGTCACGCTGCGCGGGCCGCGCGATTCCTGCCCCACCCTGCTGTCGAACGGCAACCTCGTCGGCGAGGGCGAATGCGCGGACCGACCGGGATGGCACTGGGCGCGCTGGGAAGACCCGTTTCCCAAGCCGTCCTATCTCTTCGCCCTGGTGGCGGGCCGCTTCGAATGCGCCGAGCGCCGCATCCGCACCCGTTCGGGCCGCGAGGTGCTGCTCCAGATCCATGTCGAGCCCGGCAACCTCGACAAATGCGGCCACGCGATGGATTCGCTGGTCAACGCCATCCGCTGGGACGAGGAGCGATTCGGACTGGAGCTCGATCTCGACCGCTTCATGATCGTCGCCGTCGGCGACTTCAACATGGGCGCGATGGAGAACAAGGGCCTGAACATCTTCAACACCCGCTACGTGTTCGCGAACCCGGAGATCGCCACCGACGCCGACTTCGCGCACGTCGAGTCGGTGGTGGGCCACGAGTACTTCCACAACTGGACGGGCAACCGGGTGACGTGCCGCGACTGGTTCCAGCTCACGCTCAAGGAGGGGCTGACCGTCTTCCGCGACCAGGAATTCTCGGCCGACCGCCTGGCGAGCCAGGCCGATTCGCCCGAGGCCGCCGCGAGCGCGCGGGCGGTCAAGCGCATCGAGGACGTGCGCGTGCTTCGCACCGCCCAGTTCGCCGAGGACGCCGGCCCGATGGCCCATCCGATCCGCCCCGATGCGTACCACGAGATCAACAACTTCTACACGCTGACGGTCTACGAGAAGGGCGCCGAGGTCATCCGCATGCTCCACACCCTGGTGGGCGAGGCGGGGTTCCGCAAGGGCATGGATCTCTACTTCGCGCGGCATGACGGACAGGCCGTCACCTGCGACGACTTCGTCGCAGCCATCGCCGATGCGAACGGCCGCGACCTCACGCAGTTCAAGCTCTGGTATTCCCAGTCCGGCACGCCGCGGCTGCGGGTACGCACGCGCTACGAGGCGGATTCGCGACGGTACGTCCTCACGGTGCGCCAGTGGGTGCCGCCCCAGGCCGACGGACGACCCGGCAAACCGATGCACATCCCGTTCGCGGTCGGCCTGCTCGACCCCGAGGGCCGCTCGCTGCCCCTGCCCTGCCCCACGGAGCTGCCCGACGACGGCCAGAGGCCGACGACCCGGGTGCTCGAGCTCACGCAGGCCGAGCACTCGTTCACGTTCGAGGGCATCGAGCGCCCGCCGGTGGCCTCGCTCGGACGGGGTTTCAGCGCCCCCGTGATCATCGAGGCGACCTACTTCGGCGAGGAGCTCGCCCGGCTCGCGCGGCACGACCCGGACCACTTCAATCGCTGGGACGCGCTGCAGCGGCTCGCCATGCGCGCGATCCTGGCGGTTCTCGACGAGTCCTGGGAACCGGATCGCGCCCGCCTGCTGCTCGACACCTTCGCCGGCCTTCTCGCCGATCCCGGCCTCGATCCGGCGTTCAAGCAACTGGTGCTCACCCTGCCCGCCGAAGGCTTCGTGATCGAGCAGCTCGAGCTCGTCGATCCCGTCGCGGTACGCGCCGCGCTGCGGACCGTCCGGGTCGCCATCGCCCGGCACCTGCAGTCGCAGTGGCGCGAGACGGCGCTGAGCACGGAAGGGGAAGCCTGGTCGCCCGAGCCGGCCGCCGCCGCCCGCAGGGCGCTTGCGAACCTGGCGCTCGGCTACTGGGCGGACGCGGGCGATCCCGAGGCGCTCGAGGCCGCCCGGGAGCGATTCGAGCGCGCCGACAACATGACCGACCGCAGCGCCGCGCTCGGCATCCTGGTCAACAGCAGCTCGCCCTGGCGCGAGACCGCGCTCGAGGCCTTCGAGCGACGCTTCCGCGACGAGCCGCTCGTCATGGACAAGTGGTTCAGCCTGCAGGCGACCATGCACCGCCAGCCGGGCGATCCGCCGGTGCTCGAGCGAGTGCTCAAGCTCATGGACCACCCGAGCTTCTCGATCCGCAATCCCAACAAGGTCCGGGCACTGGTCGGCGCGTTCTGCAACGGCAACCCGGCCGAGTTCCATGCGGCCGACGGCAGCGGCTACGCGTTCTGGGGCGAGATGGTGGCATGCATCGACTCGCTCAACCCGCAACTCGCGGCGCGACTGGCGCGTGCGATGGATCGGTGGCGCAAGTTCGATCCGGCGCGCCAGTCCGCGATGCTCGAAGCCGTCCGCCGGCTACAGGCTTCGGCCCAGCTGTCGCCGGACCTGAGAGAGATCCTCGGCAGGACGCTTGCCGACGCCGAGCCCAAAGACCGGTCTTCGGAGACAACCTGAATGTCCAGCAGAATCAGCCTTACCCAATACCTGGTCGAGAAGCAGCGCGAGAAGGGCCTCATCCCGGCCGAGCTGCGGCTCCTGATCGAGGTCATCGCGCGCGCATGCAAGCGCATCAGTTTCGCGGTGAGCAAGGGCGAGCTCGCCGGCGTGCTCGGCGAGGCGGGTACCGACAACGTCCAGGGCGAGCACCAGAAGAAGCTCGACGTGATCGCCAACGAGGTGCTGCTCGAGGCGAACGAATGGGGTGGCAACCTCGCGGCCATGGCTTCCGAGGAAATGGACCACTCCTATCCCATCCCGCACCGGTATCCCCGTGGGGAGTTCCTGCTCCTCTTCGATCCGCTCGACGGCTCGTCGAACATCGACGTCAACGTCTCGATCGGCACCATCTTCTCGGTGCTGCGCATGCCCGAGGGCGTGGACGATCCGAAGGACGAGCACTTCCTGCAGCCCGGCAATCGCCAGGTGGCGGCCGGATACGCGGTCTATGGCCCCTCCACGATGCTGGTGCTCACGGTGGGCGACGGCGTCGCGGAGTTCACCCTCGACCGGGACATCGGCAGCTGGTGGCTCACCGGCAACAATCTCGCCATCCCGGCCGACACCCGCGAGTACGCCATCAATGCGTCCAACCGGCGCCACTGGTTCCCGCCTGTCATGCGCTACATCGAGGAGCTCGAGGCGGGCAGCCAGGGTCCGCGCGGCAAGGACTTCAACATGCGCTGGGTGGCGTCGATGGTGGCCGACATCCACCGCATCATCAGCCGCGGCGGCATCTTCATGTATCCGCGCGACAAGCGCGAGCCGGACAAGCCGGGCAAGCTTCGCCTGATGTACGAAGCGAACCCCATGGCCTGGCTGATCGAGCAGGCGGGCGGCGCGGCGACCGACGGCACCCGCCGCATCCTCGACATCGAGCCGGAGAAGCTCCACCAGCGTGTCGCCGTGTTCATGGGCTCGAAGAACGAGGTCGAGCGCGTCACGGCCTACCATCGCGACGCCTGACGGCACGAGCCCGCGCCACCGGCGCCGGGCGCGCGTTCATGCGCCCGCCGCCGGCTCCGTCAGGTCGAAGTGGACGCGACGCATGGTCGGGTCCTCCGGATCCATCGTGATCGTGAACCCCACCGACTTCATCAGGCGCAGCATCGGCCGGTTCTCGCCGAGCACGTAGCCTTCCACCCGGCGCAGGCCCTTGGCTCGCGCCGCCTCGATGATCGCCTGCATCAGCTGCGTGCCGAGGCGCCGCCCCTGGAACGCATCGTCGATCGCGATCGCGAACTCGCAGGTCTCGCGGTCGGGATTGAGCAGGTAGCGCACCACGCCGATGATGCGCTCGCCTTCGGCCCGCTCCTGTGCATCGCGCATGTCCTGCGGCCTCAGCACCGCCAGCAGCGCCAGCTCGCGGTCGTAGTCGATCTGTGTGTAGCGGGCGAGCATGCGCGGCGTGAGCTCGTGCATGGTCGAGATGAACCGGAAGTAGCGCGAGCGGTCGGACAGTCCCCGGACGAAGCGTTGCAGCGCATCGCCGTCCTCGGGCCGGATCGGCCGCAGCTCGTAGGGCTGGCCGTCCCCCAGCGCCTGCACCCGGATCAGGTGCGACGGATACGGCAGGATGGCCATGTGCGAGTAGCTGCCGGGGCGTTCCACCGGCCGCGGGTCGAGCACGATGCGGGCATCGACCGCCACCGCGCCGCTGCCGTCGAGGATGATCGGGTTGATGTCCATCTCGAGGACTTGCGGGAGCTCGCAGACCATCTCGGACACGCGCACCAGGATGCGCTCGATCGCGAGCATCGCCGCCGGCCAGCTCTCGCGACGGCGCGCGATCTCCGCGCCGACCCGCGTCCGCGCGATCACCCGGTCGGCCAGGAAGCGGTTGAGGGGCGCGAACCCGATGGTCGAGTCGCGGACCCGCTCGATGGCCGTCCCGCCCGATCCGAACGCGATGGTCGGGCCGAACACCGGATCGTGCACGACGCCGACATGGACCTCGAGTCCGTCGCGCGAGCGGACCATGCGCTCCACGGACACCCCGTCGATCCGCGCATCCGGGCGCTGGGCGCGGACCCGCTCGAGCATCGCGGCGAACTGCTCGTGCAGGTCGGCCTCGTTGCGCACGTCCAGCACGACGCCGCCGACCTCGCTCTTGTGCAGGATATCCGGCGACGAGATCTTGAGCACCACGGGATAGCCGATGCGGGCGGCATGGGCGGCCGCCTCGCCGGCATCGGCCGCGAGCAGGGCCTGCGTCAGCGGAATATGGAAGGCGGCCAGCAGCGCCTTGGATTCGATCTCGCCGAGCACCTCCCGGCCCTGCTGCACCGCGGCCGCGACGAGCGCCCTCGCGCCCTCGAGGTCGGGCGCCTCCAGGCCCGAGAGCGAACGCGGCACCTCCTGCAGCAGGAGCTGGTTCTGGTAGAAGGCCGCGACCGTGGCGAACGCGTCGACCGCGGACTCCGGCGTACTGAACGACGGCAGGCCGGCGTCGTCCAGCGTGTCGCGATGCGGCATGACCGACGCGCCCCCCAGCCAGCAGGTGAAGACGGGCTTGCGCGCTTTCGCGCCCGCGGCGCCCACCGCTTCGGCGACACCGGCCGAATCGAGGCCGACCGCCGGCGAATGCACCACGAGGATGCCATCCACGCTCGGATCGGCCGCCGCGATGGCGATGGCCCGTTCGTGGTCGGCGGGCGTCGCGTCGATGCCCAGCACCAGCGGGTTGGCCGCCTGGATCCCGGGCAACCGCTCGCGCAGCGCCGCCACCGTGTCCGCCGAGAACTGCGCCATCCCGAGGCCCTGGAAGTGCACCTGGTCCGCGGCGACCAGGGCCGGGCCACTGCCGTTGGCGACGATCGCGATGCGATTGCCGAGCGGCCAGCGCGCCGACGCGAGGTAGCGGGCGGAGGTGAACATCTGGGTAAAGAGGCGCAGCTCGACGGCGCCCGAGCGACGCAACGCGGCCGAGTAGATCGCGTCGGAACCGACGATCGCGCCCGAGTGCGTGCGCACCTTGCGCTCGGCGGGCGCCCTGCGGCCCCCCCGCAGCACCACCACCGGCTTCACCGTGGCGAGCGCGCGCATGGCGCTCATGAACTTGCGCGCGTCATGCACCGCCTCGAGATAGAGCACCACCGACTTGGTACGGTTGTCGTTCGCGAGGAAGTCGAGCACGTCCGGCAGGTCGACATCCGCCTCGGCGCCCAGCGAGGCCACCAGCGAGAAACCGATCAGGGTGCCGGCCGACCAGTCCATGACCGATGCCGCGAGCGCACCCGACTGGGAGACGAGCGCGACGTTGCCGGCGTTCGGCATGGGGCCGAGCCGGCCCGCGTTGAGGCCGATGGACGGCCGTATGAAGCCGAGGGTCGCCGGTCCCAGCAGGCGCAGGCCAAGCCCTCGCGCGAGCGCGCGCCAGCGGGCGCGCTGCGCCTCGTCGCACCGCGCCTCGAGGACGACGGCGGTGTTTGCGCCTCGAGCGGCCGCCAGCTCGATCGCCTCGCCGACGCGACCAGGGTCGTCGACCCGAATCACCGCAAGGCGCCCGCGCCGCTCGGCCGACCGGGGTGCGGGGACCAGCGTCCCGCGCGCGACCTCCGCGCGACGGGTGGCGCTCGCGCCCTCGACCTCCCGCCTCCCTTCCTCGGAAGGATACGGCAGCCGGTGGACCGGCGCCTCCCCGAACGCTTCGCGCAGCCCCTCCACCAGTTGGCAGAACCACGCGTCGCGACCGGGGTCGGCCTCGCTCACCACGACGACCTCGGCCGGGTCGAACAGCGGGCTCAGGTAGTGGCGGTTCTCTTGCATGGCGATCCGGCTTCAGTCGAGCCCGGCGAGCACCCGGACATGGGTATCGACGCAGCGCGCGAGCGCGGCGAGCGCATAGCCGCCCTCGAGCATCGACACGATCCTTCCATCGCAGCAGGCCTCGGCGATGCCGACGATGCGCCGGGCGAGCCATTCATAGTCCGCGTCCGTCCAGCCCATCTGGCTCATGTCGTCCTCGTGGTGCGCATCGAACCCGGCCGACACGAGGATGAGCTGGGGGTCGAACGACAGCAGCGCCGGGATCCAGCGCTCCTCGACCGCCTCGCGCAGCGCGCGCCCGTCCGAGTACGCCGGCAGCGGCACGTTGCACATGTTCCGGCCCCTGGCGTTCTCGCCATTGAAGGGATACAGGCCGCTCTGGAAGGACGAGACCATGAGCACCCGGTCGTCGCCCGCCAGGATGTCCTCGGTGCCGTTCCCGTGGTGGACGTCGAAATCGACCACCGCCACACGCTCGAGCCCCATCGCATCGAGCGCATGGCGCGCCGCGATCGCGACATTGTTCAGGAAGCAGAAGCCCATGGCCTGGTCGCGCGTGGCGTGATGGCCGGGCGGCCGGACGTTGCAGAAGGCCCGCTCGGCCTTGCCCGAGACCACGAGTTCCACCGCCATCACGCCGGCCCCGGCGGCGTGCAGGGCCGCCTGCAGCGTGTGCGGGTTCATCGCGGTGTCCGGATCGACCTGGCGCAGCCCGCTCGAGGGCGCCATCGCGCGCAGTTCCGCCAGGTAGCGGGCGGTGTGGGCACGCAGGATCTGCTCGTCGCTCGCCATGGGCGCCTCCAGCGACGACACGAAGTCCAGCGTCCCACGCAACAGGAGCCGGTCGGCAATGACCGTGCTGCGCTCCGGGCTCTCGGGATGGCAGGCGCCCATCTCGTGGTCGAGCGAGCTCGGGTGACTGATGTAGGCAAGCTTCAATGTGTCTTCCCTCGTGCCGGCCGCGGACCCGGGGTCCCGGCCGGCTCGGATAAACTGCTCCGCTTCGCGCAACGCATGCGGACCCGATGGATCATCCCAGACTTTCGAAGCGAATGAGCGAACTCGGG
>CAZDYQ010000060.1:0-19487 GCA_964509685.1 uncultured Burkholderiaceae bacterium | reverse complement strand
AATGGCGCGCCCGGCTGGGATCGAACCAGCGACCCCTGGCTTCGGAGGCCAGTACTCTATCCACTGAGCTACGGGCGCGTGACGGAGGCTGCGACGGGTTGCCCGTCGAGATCCGAGTCGGCGATTGTAACCGGGAATGCACGCCGCGCCGAATCGCGGGGAGCGACGGCGCGGAATCGGCGGTTTGAAGCCTCGCCCGCCCCGCTCAGCTCCCCGCCGACGCGAGTCGCCACAGCGACACGATCTCGCTGCCCCGGGCGGCGGCCAGGGGGTCGTCGCGATCCCGGCTGCGCCGGTGCCGGGGCCGCAACTGGTCGCGGCCGATCACCCGCAGGCCTGCCGCGGCAAAGCGCTCGGCGAGCTCGCCCTCGCGGCGCAGGCCGAGGCGCTCGGCGAGATCCGACATCAGCAGCCAGCCCTCGCCGCCGGGCTCGAGATGACCGGCCAGTCCCTCCAGGAACATCGACAGCATGCGCGAATCGGGGTCGTAAACGCCCTGCTCGAGGAGCGTCGTCGCCTTGCCCGGCAACCAGGGCGGATTGCAGACCACGAGCCCGGCCCGGCCGGGGGGATACCCGTCGGTGGCCACCAGCTCGACCCGGTCGGCGACGCCGAGCCGCTCGAGGTTCTCCGCCGCGCACGCGAGCGCGCGCTCGCTGTTGTCCGTCGCGACGATCGGCCCGATGCCGCGCCGCGCGAGCAGCGCGGCGATCACGCCGGTGCCGGTGCCGATGTCGAAGGTCGGCGCCCGGGCGCTCGCCGCCGGCAGCGGCGTAGCCGCGAGCAGGTCGAGGTACTCGCTGCGCATGGGCGCGAACACGCCGTAGTGGGGATGGATCCGCGCCAGCTCGCCGTCGTCGTTGGGCCCGAGCACGGGCAGCCCGATGCCCTTCCTGCGCCATTCGAACGCGCCGACGGCGCCGAGCAGCGCGCGCAGCGGCGCCAGGCAGGCCGCATCGAGCGCGCCGAAGGCCTGTTCGGCGGCGGGCCCGAGCTTTGGCGCGCGTCGCAGCGGTACCGTCCAGCCGGGCTCGACCGGCACGAGGATGGCGCCGAGCTGCCTGGCGCGGCGGGCCTCGGCGAGCCGCCAGCGATGGAAGGCCGCAGGCATCGCCGGGTCGGCGCGCGCGGCATGGCGCCTTTCGCGCGCATCGATCCGGCGTCCCACGGCATCGACCAGCTGCCGCGCATTGAACCAGTCGCCTCGCCAGAGGATGCCCGCGCCCTGGGACACGAGGCGAAACGCGGCATCGGCCGCAAGGCGGTCGTCGGCCTCGGTGATGCGCGCGGGCGGCGGCCCGAACAGATCGGCGCGCCAGCCGTTGGTGGCCCCGGAATCGTCCATCCGTCCAGCATACCCCGTGAGGCCCCCGACGGGCGGATAGCCCCCGGCGACCGGCGCGCGCCGGTCCCGCGGGCTTTGCGCATATGCTGGCGCGACCATGAAGGACTACCTGCCCTCCCCCGACGCACCGACCCAGGCGGAGCGGCAGCGCAAGCGCCTCAGGCTCCTCCTGCAGGGGCATGTCGCCTACCTGCCGACGGACGCCTTCCTGCTCTGGCTGTACCTGAAGGAGGCGATCCCGGGTCCGGTCTTCTGGTCGTTCATCGCGGCGCACGTGCTGGTCAATGTCGCCTTCGTCGCGCTGATCCTCACGGGCGTGAACCGCCGCCTGAAGGACCGCTCGCTCGGCCTCTACAGCATCTCCGTGGGCGTGCTCTCGAACCTCGCGGTGCTGGCGGTGGCCGGCGAGTATCGCGCGATCTACCTGGTCTTCTGCGTCACGCCCTTCCTCTCGGCGGCCTTCAAGCTCACCCTGCGCCAGGTCGCCGGACTGCTCGGGCTGTCCCAGGTCGGTCACCTGCTGGTGATCGCCGGGCTGTGGCTGGCGGGCCAGCCGATCTCGGTCGGTTACGAGCTGGCGCTGTGGCTCGTGCTGTCCGTCGAGCTGCTCGTCGTCTCGCAGGTGTCGATCTCCGTGGCCGCCATGCGCCGCCACCTGCTCGCCGCCTACGGCGAGGCCGAACGCCTGGCGACGGCCGATCCGCTCACGGGGGTGCTGAACCGGCGCGCGCTCTTCGACTCGATCGACGTCGCGCTGCGCGATCCGGAGCCGCGCAAGGGCGACGACACGGTGCTCGCGCTGATCGACCTCGACCACTTCAAGGCGATCAACGACACCCACGGCCACGACATCGGCGACCAGCTGCTGGTCGCCTTCACCGCGGCGGTGCGCGCGAACATCCGCTCCACGGATCGCTTCGGCCGCTACGGCGGCGACGAGTTCGTCCTCTTCCTGCGCGGCACCACCCGCGAGCTCGCGATGTCGGTATTCGAACGCATCCAGGGCGCGCTCGCCGCGATCCAGCTGCCGGGCCTGGCGAAGCCGCCGTCGGCCTCGATCGGCGCGATCACCGTCTTCCGCGGGCTGTCGGTGGACGAGGCGATCCGCCGCGCCGACGCCGTGCTCTACGAAGTCAAGCGCAACGGCCGGGCGCACGCCCGCATCGTCGATGGCGACAAGGTGGTTCCCGACCCGGCTCCGACACCCGCCCCGGCCCCGGTGCAGGGACCGATGGTGATGGTCTAGCCGCTCGCCCGATCGGCCATGGCGGGGCCGGGCACGGCCTGCGCTCGCACCGCGTCCATCAGCTCGGCGAGTTCCGCCAGGACGGCTTCCGTATCCGGCATGGCCCAGTCGCCGACCTTGCCCGCGTCGTCCCAGGCGCGCAGGCGCAGGGCGTCCTGGAAAAACGGCTGGGCTTCGAAGCGGGCCTGCTCTTCCTTCGACATCGGCCCGCCCTGCAGGGCCAGGCTGCGCACGGACACCTCCGACAGCCGGGCGAAATAGCCCTCGTGTGCACCGACGAGATAGCGCTTCGCTTCCACGTGCATGGCGACGGGCGCGGCCACCGCGTCGCCGAAGAGCGGGCGCAGCGCCGCGGCGCCCCGGCTCTCGTGCCGGGCGTCGATGCCGGCGAGCGTCGTCGCGCCCGGCTCGTCCGCGTACAGGTGGCCGATGTCGTGCAGCCAGGCGGCGAGGCGCAGCGCCGGCGTCGCGCCCGCGCGCGCCGCGAGCTGCGCGCACTGCCAGGCGTGCTGGAGCTGCGTCACCGCCTCGCCCGGGTAGGCGAGGCCGCCCTTGCGGGCATAGAGCTCGACGATCTCGTGCGGCGTGGGCATGGGCGTCTCCTGCTGACCTCCGTCGGCAATCGTACGCCGATCCTCAGTCCAGCGCGCTCCACACCGCCAGCAGCCCCACACCGGCGAGCAGCGGCAGCGATACCGTCCGGTGATGCCCGGGCGCCGCGTGAAAGAGCCGCCCGCCCAGCCATGTCGCGGCGACCATCGTGGGCAGCAGCACGACGAAGAGCATGGTGCTCTCGCCGTCGAAGCGGCCCGAGAGGATCGCCTCGGCGAGCGGCCCGAGGGTCATGAGCGTGAAGGTCGCCACCATCGACGCGCGCGCCGCCTGCGGGGAGAAGGCGCCGCGCAGGTAGTACATGGTGAGCGGCGGCCCGCCCATCGCGAGCAGGCCGTGCAGCACGCCCGAGGTCATGCCGGTGATCGCGGTCGCGATGCCCGAGGGCCGCGGTCGCCTGTGCGCGCCGGCGCGCCAGATCACGAGCGTTGCGCCCACGGTCACCACGCCGATGATGATGCGCAGCGGCCGCTCGTCGAGCACCGTGAGCACCCAGTTGCCGAGCATCGCGAAGGGAATCGCCCAGGCGACCAGCGACAGCACGCTGCGCCGGTCGATGTCGTCCCAGTCCGCCCGCAGGGTCTGCAGGTTCGAAACGAAGGTGAGCGCGAGGATGACGGGCACCACGCGCGACGGCGCCATGACGGTCGCCATCAGGGGCACCGCGAACATCGAGAAGCCGAAGCCGCTGAAGCCGCGCAACAGGCCGGCGACGGCGACGATCAGGCTGAGAAGAACGACTTCCGCGAGGGAAGGCATGCGGGGACGGCCGGCGGGAAAAAGGGCGATTCTCCCTCATCCGGCCGCCGGCGGCTCAGGCGTCCTGCCGGGCGAGCGCCAGCGCCGTTTCCTCGAGCACGTCGGCGAGCTCCAGCGACTCGCGCCAGCGCCGCGGGATCGCCGCGGCGCCATGCACGGCGCCCAGGAGATGGCCGGCGATCGTGCCGACGGTATCGCTGTCGCCGTCGATGTTCACCGCGGTGACGATCCCCTCCTCGAGCGTCTGGGCCATGCGCAGGCAGTAGAGCGCCATCGCGGTGGCCTCGTCGGCCGTCCAGCCCTCGCCCAGGTCGTCGAGCACCGCCGCATGGACCTCGGTGCGGCCCTCGCCGTCGGCGAGGCGACGCCGGGCGATCTCGCAGGCCGCGTCCACCTCGGCCAGCACGCGACGGATCTCCAGGTTGGCGGGATCCTGCCCGACGCGCTGCTGCAGCATGAGCTCGGCCTCGGCGGCGCGCCGGCCGGCGACGAGCAGCATCACCAGCGCGGAGAGATAGCCGGCGCACTGGTGCGCGGCCCGGTGGCCGTGGGTGATCGCGGCGCTCGCGGCCCCGATCGTCCAGGCCGCGTCGATCGCGCTGGCGAGCGCGGCCGGATCGCGGCGCAGACGCTCCTCGCCCACGTAGCCCGCGACGAACAGGCCCACCGGCGCCACCCGCATCACGGCGCCGCTGCCCTTGCTCTGGTTGATCGCGCGCTCGTCGAATGCGCGCATCTGTTCGAGCGCCGACAGGCAGGTGAGGCCCGGCGCGCGGCGCGAGCGCATCGCGGGCAGCGCGGCGAGCCGGGAATGCGCATAGCCGAGGGCGGCGGCCTGCGGCCCCTCCAGCTGCGCGGTGATCGTGCTGCGCGCGCCCTGGCCGCGCAGCCAGTACTGGTAGGCGATGCCCAGGCGCGGCAGCGCATCCTCCACCGTGGGCATCTCGACCGGGTCGTTGCCGCCATGACGCGGGGCCGGCATGGCCCGCATGGCCTCGGCGGTGAACAGCGCCATCTGCGTGTCGTCGGTGATGGCGCCGCGCCGGCCATAGACCGGCGCGAAATCGACGATGCCGGCGCGACCGAAGCGCACGAGGATCGCCTCGTGGCTGTTGAACTCCACCGGCGCGCCGAGGGCATCGCCCACCGCGCCCGCGACAAGGCTGCCGACGAAGCGCTCCTGCCAGCGGGTGGCTTCCACCGGCCGGGGCGCGCCGGCGGCGGGCGCGCGCAGCTGCGGCTCGTACTCCATGACGAAGCGCTGCTGGCGCCGGTGCGCGAGCGCCCCGCTGCTCGCCTCGCGCACCCAGCGCACCGCCTCCTCGCCGCCGAGGCCGCAGTCGCGCAGCAGCAGGCCGGCGACGAGCCCGGCGCGGCCGCGGCCGGCGCGGCAATGCAGGAGGACGCGCTCGCCGCGGCGCAGGCGCGCGACGACGTCCTTCGCGACGGGACGCCAGCGCGCGAGCCAGGCGTCGTCCGGCACCGATCCGTTCACGATGGGCAGCCAGCGATGTTCGATGCCCGGCGGGATCGCCGCGGCGATGTCGGGCACGCCGAGCTCGCGCGCTTCATGCGGCTCGAGCAAGGTCAGGATGAGGCTCGGGCCCCATGCCGCGATGTCGCGCATGTCGGCCTCGAGGTCGCGGTCGAACACGGTGGCGCCACGGCCGCCCGACTTGCGCCCGGGCAGGATGGTCAGCCCGATCTGCCCCGGCAGGCCGGGCACCGGCAGGTCGCCGATCCACAGGGGGTCGTTGCCGCTCGCACCCCCGGCCGTCGCGACGCCGGCGGCCGCGCCGTCGGGTGCGCTCCGGTGCAGGGGTTCGGTCATGGCGGGCCTCCTGACGATGAAAAGTGTGGATGAAACACTTGTCATAATAGTGGTGAAATCCCACTTTTGCAATGTCGCCCGCCCGGATGCCCCGCACCGCCAAGCCGTACCTCCCCGACCGCCGACCGCTCGTTTCCGTCGATGTCGCCACGCTGGCCATCCTCGACGGCCGGCCCCATGTCCTGCTCGTGAAGCGGCCCGACGAACCGGGCGAGCCCTTCCCCGGGGCCTGGTCGTTGCCCGGCGGCTTCGTGGATGTGGATGTGGATGCCTCGGTGGAGGCCTGCGCGCGGCGCGTGCTGCGCGAGCAGGCGGGCATCGACGCGCCATGGCTCGAGCAGGTGGCGGCGCACGGCGGGCGCGAGCGCGATCCACGCGGCTGGTCGGTCACCCTGCTCCATGCTGCGCTCGTTCCCGCCGATCGCGCACGCAAGGTCGTCGGGGATGCGGGCGATGTTCGCTGGCTGCCGCTGGGGCGCAACGGGCGCCCAAAGGGCGTGAAGCTCGCCTTCGACCATGGCCGGCTGGTGGGCGAAGCGGTCGCTCGCATACGCCGGAAAAGCGAGTACACCGACCTTCCCGTTCGATTCCTGCCGGAACCCTTCACCCTGCCCGAGATGCAGAACGTCTTCGAAATCGTCCTCGAGCGGTCGATCGACAAGAAGGCTTTCCGCACTCGCGTGCTCGCCGGCGACATGCTGGAGGAACTCGACAGCGCTCGCGCTACCGGCAAGCGCCCGGCCCGCCTCTACCGGCTGCGCGACCGCCGGCAGCTGCACGTGTTCCGTCGCGCGCTCGAGGGAGGCGACGCCGCCGCCTGAATCGCGGGCCATTGCGGATCGCGTTCGCCCGGGCGCGCATCGCACGCCGGGGCACCCTGTTTTGCGCGCCACACCTTTACCGGCCTTCGATAGCGGGTTTCATGGGCCGGTCGCTATAATTGTTCGTTTTTCCTATAACGAGCGGCCCGCGGCGAGCGACATGAGCGACGAACACGAATCCTTCATCAAGACTCCGAAGCAGCTGGTCTGGATCATCTTCCTGGCATTCGCCGTCCCGATCGCGATCATCGTCCTGCTGATCACGTACGTGGGCTCGACCACCACGCAAGCGATCGGTTCGGACAACATGACGCCCGAGGCCATCGAGGCGCGGATCAAGCCCGTCGCCGGGTTCGAGCTGGGCAGCGGCGGGCCCGCCTCCGCGGAGCCGCGCTCGGGTGAAGCGGTCTATACGGCGCAGTGCGCGGCGTGCCATGCCGCCGGCGTGGCGGGCGCGCCCAAGATGGGCGATGCCGGTGCCTGGGCCGATCGCCTGAAGCAGGGCCTCGAGGCGCTGGTGCAGGCGGCGGTCAAGGGCAAGGGCGCCATGCCGCCGCAGGGCGGCACCGCCTCCGAGTTCGAGATCGCGCGCGCCGTGGTCCACATGGCCAATGCGAGCGGCGGCAACTTCGAAGAGCCGGCCGCCCCGGCCGCGGGCGAGTCCGCCGAACAGCCCGCCCAGGCCGCCGCCGCCCCCGCGGCCGCATCGGCGCCGCAGGCCGCGGCCCCCGCGGCCGCGCCCGCCGAGAAGGCCGAGAAGCCCGCCGAGGCCGCGCCGGCCGACAAGACCGCGCAGGCCGGCGGCTCGGACGTGGACCTCGCCAAGGGCAAGCAGGTGTACGAGAGCACCTGCGCGGCCTGCCATGCAGCCGGCGTGGCCAATGCGCCGAAGCTCGGCGACAAGGAGCGCTGGGCGCCGCTGATCGCCGAGGGCATGGACAAGATGGTCCAGATCGCGATCCAGGGCAAAGGCGCGATGCCGCCCAAGGGCGGACGGGTGGACCTCCCCGACGAGGACATTCGCGCCACCGTCGCCTACATGGTGTCGCAGTCGCAGTAGGGAAATGAGGCGGGGCGCCCACGGCGCCCCGTCATCGAAGACTTGCGGAGACCGGCCGGCGCAATGCCGGCCGTTTCGCATCCGGCGTCAGCCCGGCTGCGGCACCGTGGCATCGGCCGGCGGCTCGGCCGGCAGGTAAAGCACGAAGGCCACCGAGAACAGGGCGATCCCGGCCATCGTCAGCAGCAGCGTGTCGAAGCCGGCCGCCTTCACGAAGGGGCCGAGCGCCCACACCGCGGCGGAACTCACCCCGAAGGAGATCGCGAGCCGCACGCCGGTGACCCGCGAGCGCATGCGGTCGTCGATGTAGCGCACCACCAGGGCATCGGTGAACGGGATCGCGCCGAACAGGCTCACCATGTAGCCCGCCGCCAGCACGGCGAACCACCAGCCGGTGGCGTGCGAGGCAAGCAGGAAGAGCGGCGCCTGCATCGCGACGATCCCGAAGAACAGGCGCTTGAGCGGAACCCGGTCGATGAGCTCGCCGACCACCACCTGCGACAGCGCGCCGATCGTGTAGATGCCGGCGAGCAGCGTGCCGAGCAGCGCAGGATCCTCGATGAGGCCGGCGAAACGCTCGCGCAGCAGTTCCGCATTGCCGTTGGTGGTGAAGTTGAAGAGCAGGCTCGCGCTGATCGCCACGGCGGTGAGCACGAACAGCACCCGCACCATCATCGACGGCGGGATCGGCTTGATCGTGGGCTTGCGCTTGGCCGGCGCCTCGGTCTCGTGCGGCGTGACCCAGGCGAAGACGAAGCCCAGCGCGATGCACACGAGGCCGGGCACGATGAAGGCCATGCGCCAGCCGCCCCATTTCACGAGGAAGCCGGTGACGAGCGCGGCGGCCGCAATGCCGAGGTTGCCGGCCAGGCCGTTGATGCCGATGACCGCGCCGGGCCGCTTGGCCGCCTGCACCAGCATGGGAATCCCGACCGGGTGGTAGATGGCGGAGAACAGGCCCAGCAGCGCGAGCGCGAGGCCGATCTGCCAGGGGCCCTGGGTGGCCGCCACGAGCAGCGCCGAGACGCCCATCCCGAAAAAGAAGATCAGCATCATCGCGCGCCGGCCCCACAGGTCGCCGAGCCGCCCGGCCGGGATCGAGCCCAGCCCGAACATGAGGAAGGCCCCGGCGCCATAGGGCATGAGGTCTTCCCAGCCCGCCACGCCGAAGTCGATCGCGATCGAGCCGACGGCGGTGGCGAAGATCAGCAGGAACATGTGGTCGATCGCGTGCGCCGCATTGAGGAGCAACGACGTCAAGCGTGAGGGGGCCATCGCGGGCTGTCTCCGGGTTGTGGCGGGCGCGCGCCCGTGCGCGCGAAGCTTCTAGTCTAGCTCCGGCGCGCCGATGCCGTCGCGCCCGCCCGGCGGGCGATGCGCAGCGTCAACAGCCGGCCACGCACGTGCCCTCGCCATCGAACTCCATGGTGCGGCCCGAGAGCGGCAGGTGCACCGGCACCGTGGTGGCCGCCGCGAAGGCGGCGGTTCGCGTCCCCTCGCGCAGCTTGCCGCCCTGGGTGGCGGCCTCGTTCGTGTGGGACGGTATCGCCGACTTAGGCTTGACCAGCTCGTTGATCACGAAGGCCGCCTCGGTCGGGCCGGTGGTGAAGGTGTCGCCGATGTTGATGACCGCGAGGTTGGCCCCGTAGTGGCGCCGCACGACGATGTCCTGCTCGGCGGTGATGCCGGTGTCCCCCGACAGGTAGGCGACCAGCCCGTTCGAGAAGCGCAGAACGAAACCGCCCGGCTCGCCGACGTAGGCGGTCAGGCCGTTGGCCGCGAGGGCGTCCGCATGCGCCTTGTCGCTGATGAAGGCGGGATTGAGGCCGTTGGAGTGCACCGCCGGCACGCTCGCGATTCCCACGCCGCCCACCTTGGTGAACCCGCCGAAGCGCAGCAGCTTCACCTGGCTCGGATCGCCGCCCGCTTCCTTCACCTTGCGGGCGAAGAACGCCGGCATCTCCGAGCCGACGATCAGGCTCGCCTTCTTGCCGACGACGATGTTCACCGTGTTCGAATTGGGCGTCACCTTGACCGAGAAATCCGGCTTGGCGCATTCGCCCGCATCGGCCTCCGGCTGGATCGCGTCGCCGAGGTGGTCGCCGTGCACGTGGCTGAGCAGCACGGCGTCGATCTTGCCGAGCCGGGGATCGTCGGGCCCGCGCACCGTGCGGCCCGGGTCGTAGAGCAGGCGCGTGCCATCGGGATCCTCGAAGACGAGCGCGCGATCGAGCGGGCAGAGCTCGCCGTCGTGGCTGCCGAGGGGGGTGATCCTGACGTTGGCGGCCGTGGCGGAAGCGGCGAGGCCGAGGGCGCCGAGGGCGAACAGGACAGGAAGGACACGTCGCATGGGCAGGGTCTCCTTGTCTTCGTTTTTCGGGCATTGTCACCGCGAGGGCGGCGGCCCGCAACGAAAAACGACGCCCCGGGCGCCCGGTGCGACGGCTCAGGCGCCCGGCCCGTCCGTGCCCCGAAGGCCCTCCGCCAGCCTGGGCACGCAGGCGCGGGCCTCGGGTCCGCCCACCTCGGCCACGAAGGCGATCCGCTCGGCCTCGAGCGCCGCCTCGACCGCGCCGAGGTCGCCGTGCAGCAGGCGCTTGCCGGCGCGCATGGTGGCCACGGGTGCCGCCGCGATGCGTCGCGCGAGCGCGTCCGCCTCGGGCAGCACCTCGCCGGGCCCCACCAGCGCCGTGACGATGCCCCATTCGAGCGCCTCGGCGGCGCCGATCTCGCGATCGAGCAGGAAGACGCCCGCCGCCCGGCGCGAGCCCACCACCCGCGGCAGCATGGCGGTCCAGCCACCGTCGGGCGCGAAGCCGGCGCGCGCATGATGCGCCCGGAAGACGGCCCTGCGGGACGCGACGACGACGTCGCAGGCGAGCACGAGGCCGATGGAGCCGCCCAGGACCGGGCCGTCCACCGCCGCCACCACGGGCTGGGGCAGGCGCAACAGGGCGACGATCGCCTGGTTCAGCAGGCCGACGAGCTCGGCCGAATAGGTCTGCAGGCCCGGGCCGCGCATCTCGGCCGCGAAGCGGCGGAGGTCGCCGCCGGAGGAGAAGCTGCTGCCCTCGGCGGCAAGCACCACCGCCCGCACGTCGTCGCGCCGCGCGATCGCCTCGAGCGCGACGCACAGGTCGAGCAGCAGGTCGGGCACGAGCGCATTGCCGGTGGCGGGCCGCGCGAGGGTGAGGACCGCGACGCCCGCCCGCGAGCCGCGCCCGGTCTCCAGCCGCACATGGGCGCGCGGTCGCCCGGAAGCCGAGGAGTCCATCGCGGCCGTATCCGTCATCGCTGCCTCGCCGGGGCGACGGGGGCGGCGCCGGCGGACGCCGCGGCGTAGCGCGCCAGCTCCCGCGCATGCGCCCGGTCGCGCAGCCGGCCCACGATGCCGCTCGGGAAGTAGTACACCGAGAGCACGAAGAGCACGCCCATCCAGAGCAGCCACCGGTCGGGCGAGAGCAGGTCGGAGAGCACGGGCACGGATTCGAGCGCGCCCGAGGCCAGCCCCATCACCTCCTGCAGGTAGCCCTGGGCGAAGAGGAAGAGCGCGCTGCCGACGAAGGCGCCGTACATGGTGCCCATGCCTCCGATGACGACGATCAGCAGGATGTCGAGCATGATCTCGAAGCTGAGCGTCGCGTCGGGCCCGTTGTAGCGCAGCCAGACCGCGTAGAGCGCGCCGGCGAGCGCCGCGAACAGCGCGCCGATCAGGCTCGAGAGGCTGCGATAGACGACCACGCGGTAGCCGATCGCCTCGGCCCGGAAGTCGTTCTCGCGGATCGCCTGCAGCACGCGCCCGAACGGGGAGTTCACGATCCGCAGCAGCAGCAGGAAGCTCGCCACCGAGACGAAGAAGACGAGGTAGTAGCCGAGGAGCCGCCCGTCGATGCTCACGCCGAACAGGCTCAGGTCGAACGGCTTGAAGGCCGGGCGCAGCTCGCGCGGCAGGCGGAAGGTGAGGCCGTCCTCGCCGCCGGTGAGCCAGTGCAGCTGGGAGGCGAGCGTCTGGAAGGCCGCCGCGACCGCGAGCGTGATCATCGCGAAGAAGATCGCCCGCACCCGCAGCGAGAACAGGCCGATCACCAGCGCGAGCACGCCGGAGACGGCGAGCCCCAGCACGAGCCCGACGGCGAGCGCATCCCAGCCCGGGCCCATGCGCACCGACATGATCGCCACGCCGTAGGCGCCCACCCCGAAGAACATGGTGTGCGCGAAGGACACGATGCCGGTGTAGCCGAGCAGCAGGTCGAAGCTTGCGACCAGCACGGTGAACACGAGGATCTTGGTGGCGACGTTGGCCGCCTTGGCCCCGGGGAAGAGAAAGGGCGCGAAGGCGAGCAGCAGCAGCACCCCGATCGCGATGGCCGCGACGAGGCGGCTGCGCGGATAGTCCCTCGAGATCAGGCTCGCCAGCATCGCGTGCCCCCTAGCGCCGCGCGACCGGGTACAGCCCCTGCGGACGCCACAGCAGGACCAGCACCATCAGGCCGATGTTCGAGAACAGCGCCACCTTGGGCGCGAGGAACCCGGTGTAGTTCGCGACCAGGCCCACCAGCAGCGCGCCGATGAAGCAGCCGGCGGTCGAGCCGAGCCCGCCGATGATGATCACGATGAAGAGCAGGATGTTGACGTGCGCGCCGATCAGCGGATCGACGCTCTGCTGGTACAGGCCCCAGAGCACGCCCCCGATCCCGGCGAGCGCCGAGCCCGCCACGAAGATGCCGACGAACAGGCGCCGGATGCGGTAGCCGAGGCTCTCGACCATCTCGCGATCCTCCACCCCAGCGCGGATCAGCAGGCCCACCTTGGTGCGGTTGAGGCACCAGAGCATGAGCAGGAAGATGGCCAGCCCGATCACGACCGCCACGAGCCGGTACTTCTCGATCGCGGCATCACCGAGGAAGATCGAGCCGCGCATCGCGGTGGGCAGCGGCAGCGGGATCGCGTCCGGCCCCCAGATGACCTTGATCAGCTCCTCGCCGATGATCATGCCGCCCATCGTGATCAGGATCTGCTTGAGGTGCTGGCCATAGACGGGCGCGACGATGAAGCGCTCGAAGGCCATGCCGAGCATGCCGGCGGCGGTCATCGCCACGAGCATCGCGGCGAACATGGCCACCAGGTTGAGCCAGAGGGAGTCGGCCGTCGTGAGCCCCGCCATGGGGGCGAGCACCGAGGTCGCCACAAAGGCGCCGAGCGTGATGAACACGCCGTGGCCGAAGTTCAGCACGTCCATCAGCCCGAAGACGAGCGTCAGCCCGGAGGCGATCACGAAGATGATCAGCCCCATGGCAAGGCCGGCGACCGTGAGCGTCACCCAGCTCGAAACGCTGCCCACCAGCGGCAGCATGGCGAGCACCAGCGCCGGGACGAGCAGCACCGGCGCCCAGTCGCGCGGCGGCGAGATCGGGGCGACATCGTCCGCGCCGGCGGGCGCCGGGCCGGCCGTGCCGGGCCCCTTGCCCGGGCCGGCCGGCGACGCGATGGCGGTGCTGTCGGTGCCCATCGGTCTCCTTCCTCAATGCCCGCTGGCGAGCGACAGGCCGAGCAGGCGCTGCTGCAGCGCCTCGTCCTCGGCGAAGGCCGCCATCGGCCCGGCATGCACGACATGCCCGTCGTCCATCACCGCCACCGTGTCGCCCAGGCGGCGGGCGAAGCTCACGTTCTGCTCGACCAGCAGGATGGTGGTGCGCGCCGCGCGCAGCTCGCGCAGCGCTGCGATGAGGTTCTGCACGATCGCGGGCGCGAGCCCCTTGCTCGGCTCGTCGATCAGCAGGAGCTTCCTCGGCTCGACGATCGCGCGCGAGATCGCGAGCATCTGCTTCTGCCCGCCCGAGAGCAGCCCAGCGGGGTGGTGCCAGAACTTCTTCATCGCGGGGAAGAGCTCGAAGATCCAGCGCAGCCGCTCGGCATCGACCGCCTCGATCGAGGGCGCCGAGCGCGCGGCGAGCGCCATGTTCTCGCGCACCGTGAGGTCGGCGAAGATGCCCATGTTCTCGGGCACGTAGGCGATGCCGCGGCTCGCGATGTCCGGCGTGGGCAGGCCGCCGATGTCGGCATCGTCGAAGATGATCCGGCCCTGGGACGGCTTCCACAGGCCCATGATCGTGCGCAGCGTGGTGGTCTTGCCGGCGCCGTTTCGCCCGAGCAGCATCGTCGTGCCGCCCTCCGGCACCTCCAGGTCCACGCCGTGCAGGATGTTGTAGGCGCCGATATGCGTGTGCACGCCGGCGAGCGTGAGCAGGTTGCGCATCTCAGTGGCGCCCGGCCGCCCGAAGCCACTGGGCGCCGCCCCGGGGGGCAGCGAGCGATGGCGAGCGTGGGGGTCGCTTCATTCTGCCCCCGCCGGCTCGACGCCGAGGTAGGCCTGCTGCACCACCGGCGAGGCGATCACCTCGGCGGGCTCGCCGTCCGCGGCGAGCCGCCCGTTGTGCAGCACGATGATCCGGTCGGACAGCTCGCGCACCACGTCCATCTTGTGCTCGACGAGGAGCACGGTGCGCGTGGGATCGCTGCGGATGTCGCGGATCAGGTCGAGGATCACCGGCACCTCGTCCACGCTCATGCCGGCCGTGGGCTCGTCGAACATGAACACGCTCGGCTCGAGCGCGAGCAGGATGCCGACCTCGAGCTTGCGCTGGTCGCCGTGCGGCAGGGCCGCGGCCGGCTCGTCGCGCCGCGCGGTGAGGCGAATGCGCTCGAGGATGCGGTCGGCCTCCTCGATGAGCGCACGCCGGCTCGACCAGATCGACAGCATGTCGAGCCCGATGCCGCGGCGCGCCTGCACCGCGAGCCGCACGTTCTCCATGACGGAGAGCTGCGGGAACAGGTTGGTGAGCTGGAAGGCGCGGCCCAGGCCCAGGCGCGTGCGGCGCGCCGCGCCCAGGCCGGTGATGTCGCGGCCGGCCAGCCGCACGCTGCCGCCCGTGGCCCGCAGCTGCCCCGAGATCAGGTTGAAGTAGGTGGTCTTGCCGGCGCCGTTGGGACCGACGATCGAGGTGAGCGTGCCCGGATGGAAGGCACAGCTCACCCGGTCGACCGCCACGTGGCCGCCGAAGCGGATCGTGAGGTCGACGGTTTCGAGCGAAGGCGTCGTCATGGCTGCCCCGGGGCGCCGGTCCGACTCAGCGCTTGTTGAGGATCGGCACGTCCATCTCGTCGGCCTTGATCTCGCGCACGAGTTCCGGCACGGCCCAGGCCTTCTCCGGATCCACCTTGATCCGGAAGTGGTACATGGACTGCATGGCCTGGTGGTCCTGCGGCCGGAAGGTCATCGTCCCCTTGGGCGTCTCGAACGACATCCCCTCCATCGTCCTGATGAGCTTCTCGGTGTCGGTATCGCCGCCGGTCTTCTTCAGCGCCTCGACGATGGCCATCGCCGCCGACATGCCGCCCGCGGTGAAGAAGTCGGGCGGGGACTGGAAGCGCTTCTCGTGCTCCTTCACCAGCCACTCGTTGGCGGGGTTCTTCGGGATCTCGTAGTAGTAGTAGATCGAGCCCTCCATGCCGGGGAAGGCCTTGTAGGCCGCCAGCGCGGGCAGGATGTTGCCGCCCGAGGCGACCTCGATGCCGTAGCGGCCCGGGTCGAGGTCCGCGATCTTGAACGGATTGCCGCCGCCCGCCCAGATGATGAAGATCACCTTGCGCCCGGGCTTGTCCTTCAGCGCATCGAACAGGCGCTGCGCGCCGGCGGTGAAGTCGGTCGTCTTGATCGGCAGGTATTCCTCGTGGACGATCTTGGCCTTCTTGAGTGCGGCCTTGAAGGCGGCCACGCCGTCGCGACCGAAGGCGTAGTCCTGCGCGAGGGTGGCGATGGAGACGCCGTCCTGGTCCAGCGCGACGGCGTTGGAGATCGCGTCCTGCGAGGAGTTGCGGCCGGTGCGGAAGATGTAGCGGTTCCACTTCTCGCCGGTGATCGCGTCGGCCACGGCCGGCTCGACGAGCAGGATCTTCTCGTACTCCTCGGCGACCGGCAGCATCGCCAGCGCCACGCCCGAGGAGGTGGGCCCGACCGCGATGTCCACGCCGTCGTCGCCATAGGCCTCGGCGAGCAGCGCCTTGCCCTCGTCGGGCTTGCCCTTGTCGTCCTTCTCGATCACGACCAGCTTGCGGCCGTTGACCTCCATCGTGCCGCCCGTGGCGTACTCCAGGCCCATGGTGAAGCCGATGGCGGTCTGCTTGCCGTAGGCCTCGAGCGGCCCGCTCTTGGAATAGATGTGGCCGATCCTGATGTCCTTCGCGGCGACGGGGCCGGCGGCGAAGGCGAGCGCGGCGGCGACGGGCAACGCCAGGCGCAGCGTGCGGCCGAGCAGATGGATGTGGCGCATGGGAAAGTCTCCTCTGGAAGGGTCGCCGGCGTCGCCGGTCTGCGCTGGAATGGTGCAACGACCATGCCAGACCGACGGCACCCGCATCGATTCCCTTGGGAATCAGGGGCTTGCGGGCGGGTAGCGCTTCTCGAGGGCGCTCGTCCGCGGCGTCAGATGTCCACTATCCGAACATCCGAGGCCGCCGGATCTGTCTGAAACCCGGACAGCGACTGCCGTCGTGGCAAAGATGTCCGGAATCCGGTCACCGCCCGGCGGCGACCTCCCCGGACTGCGCCGCGTCCGCCAGGTCCGGCCAGGCGGCGAGCTTCTGGTAGAGGGTCGCCCGGGCGATCCCCAGCCGCCGGGCGGCCTGCGCCCGGTTGCCGCGGCAGGCCTTCAGGGCGGCCGCGATGGCCGCCCGCTCGAGTCGCGCGACCTGCTCCGGCAGGCTCAGGCCCTCATCGACGAGGTGAGCGCCCGCTGTCGTGGCGGCGCCTGCACCATGCCGCCGCTCGGCGGCCGTGGTGCGCTCGTATGGTGCCCCGTCGCCGCGAGGTTCCGGCGCCTGCGCGACCGGGCGGGGCTCCCGTGCCGCGCCCTCCCCGTCGCCCACGGGGCGCCGCTCCGCGTGGCCGGGCGGCAGCGCCGCGGCCACCGCGTCCGCGCCGAGCCGCAGCCCGTCCCAGAAGGAGCAGGCGCGCTCGAGCACGTTGCGCAGCTCGCGGACATTGCCGGGCCAGTCGTAGGCCTCGAGCAGCGCGAGCGCATCGGCATCGAGCTCCTTCGGCAGCATTTCGTGCTCCATCGCGATCTGCTCGAGCAGGTACTCGCACAGCGCCTCGAGGTCGGAGCGCCGCTCGCGCAACGGCGGCAGCCGGATCGGCAGCACGTTCAGCCGGTAGTAGAGATCGGAGCGGAAGCGCCCCTCGGCCACCCGCTGGCCGAGGTCCACGCTGGTGGCCGCGATGACGCGGATGTCCACCTGGCGCATCCGGTCCGATCCGAGCGGCTCGAACTCGCGTTCCTGCAGCACCCGCAGCAGCTTCGCCTGCAGGGCGAGCGGCATGTCGGCGATTTCGTCGAGGAAGAGTGTGCCGGTGTCGGCGAGCGCCAGCTTCCCCTCGCGGCCGCGCCGGTCCGCGCCGGTGTAGGCGCCCGGGGCCACGCCGAAGAACTCGGCCTCGAGCAGCGTCTCGGGAATCGCGGCGACGTTGATCGCGATGAAGGGCCGCGAGGCGCGCGACGAGGCGGCATGGATCGCCTGGGCGACCAGCTCCTTGCCGGTGCCGGTCTCGCCCACCAGCAGGACGGTCGTGTTGAGCACCGCGGCGCGCCGCGCCCGGCTCTTCACGTTGAGCGCGGCCGCGCTGTTGCCCACGAAGTTCGAGAAGGTGTAACGGGTGCGACGCTGGCGCGCGAGCTGCTGGCGCGCGGCGGTGAGCTCGGTCTGCAGGCGCGACAGCCGGCCGAGGATGGGCTTGAGCGAATCGATCTGGTCGTAGAGGATCATCCCGATCGCGCCGATCACGCTGCCGTCGTCGTCGTGCAGCGGGATGCGCGAGACCACGAAGGTGCCGGTCGGGTTCTCGATCACGTCGATCAGGATGGGCCGGCCGGTCTCCACCACCGAGCGCATCAGCGTGTTGGGCACGACCTCCTCGATCGGGCGGCCCAGCACCTGCTCGCGCGAGCTGAAGCCGAGCGTGCCCAGGTAGCGCTCGTAGCGGTCGTTGATCCAGACGAGGCGCGCCTCGCGGTCCACGAGCAGGATGCCCTCGCACATCTCGGAGAGATGGTCGAAGAAGGTCGCGGCCGCCTGGCGCAGGATCTTGTCGGTGTCGTAGTACGACGCGTCGATCGATGTCGCCGGCGCCCCACCGGCTGCGTTCATGGCGTGGCCTCCTTCGCGCGGCGCGGGATCGCCACACGATACGCCACCACCGCCGACAGTGTCACCGCGACCAGCACCCAGGCGGCATGGGCATAGCCCAGGCCCGCCCCGATCAGCGCGGACAGCGCGAAGGGCGCCACGGCGTGCACCACGAACACGTAGCGGCTCATGCGCCCGAGCCATTCCCCGTAGGCCGACGCCCCGAAGATCTCGCCGATCACCAGCCCGCGGGCGATGGTCTGCAGGCCGTTGCCCATGCCGAAGAGCACGGCGAAGCACACACCCGCCACGAGCGACGCGCCCGAGAGCGCCAGCACCAGCACCCCGGCCGCGACCAGGCTCGTCGCGATCATGCCCAGCGTGATCGGCTTGATGCGCCCGCCCATCACCACGTCGGACAGCCGCGCCACCACCTGGCAGGGACCGATCACGGTGCCCACCATCACCGCCTGCTCGAGCGTCAGGCCGCGTGCCTGCAGCAGGAAGAGCAGGTGGACGAGCAGCGCCGCCATGTTGAAGGCATTGAACGAGTAGGCGATGGTGAGCCAGACGAAGGCGCGCTTCGACTCGCGCGTGGCGCCGGCCCAGCCGCCGGCCGTGGCGGGCGCGGACGGCGACGCGCTGGCCGCGGACGAGGACGTGGCGGATGCGGACGGCGCGCCGTGCGTCGCCGCGCCCTTCCCGGCTCCCGCCGGCGCCGGCCGGTCGGCCGGGATCATGAACCAGTGGATCGGCATGCACACCGCGAGGTGCAGCAGGGCGAACACGCCGCAGGTGCCGCGCCAGCCGAGCGCATCGTGCAGGGTGGAGGTGAGCGGCCAGAAGATCGTGCCGGCGAGCCCCCCGAAGAGCGTGATCATGGTGAGCGCGCGCCGGTAGGAGCCGCCCGAATGACGGGTGACGGTCGCGAAGGCCGGGTCGTAGAACACCATCGGCATCGCGACGCCGGCCACGACCCAGCCGGCGAAGTACATCGCCTGGTTGTGCGCGAGCCCGATGATTGCGAAGGCGACGGCGGCGACCACGGAGCCGATCGCCATCAGCCGGCGCCCGCCGTACCGGTCGATGTGCCGCCCCACGAAGGGCGCCCCGAGGCCGTTGATGAGCAGGGCCGCGGACACCGCGCCGAAGAGCATGGGCTCGGAGATGCCGAGCTCGGCCCGGATCGACTTCCCGAGCACGCCGATGGCATAGAAGAGCGAGCCCCAGGAGACGATCTGGGTCACGCCGAAGGCCCAGGACAGCCGGCGCAGGGAGGCGGGATCGAGGACGACCGGCTGGCCGGCGGGACGGGACGTGGACATCGGCGGCGAGCATACCAAGCCGCCGAGGATCGCGTCGGCATATGATGGATGCCACCATGCAGCGATCGGACTCCGAGGAGCGGCCGGTCCCGCGCCGGCGGTCACGCGCGGCCGCCGCCTTGCCCGACGGGGCGGCCCCGCTCTTCGTGGCGGGCGGCCTCTGGGCGGCGTTCGCCATGTCGCTCTGGCTGCTCGCGCTGGGTGGCGCGGTGGAGATCCCCGGCCCGCTCACGCCGCTCGACTGGCATGTGCACGAGCTGCTCTACGGCTTCGTGCCCGCGATCGCGGTGGGCTACATGATGACGA
>CAZDYQ010000059.1:0-19632 GCA_964509685.1 uncultured Burkholderiaceae bacterium | reverse complement strand
GTCGAGCCGCCCCGCAAGGGCGAGGTCCTGGTGAAGATCACGCATACGGGCGTCTGCCACACGGACGCCTTCACGCTCTCGGGCGACGATCCCGAAGGGGTCTTCCCCGCCGTCCTCGGCCACGAGGGAGCCGGCGTCGTGGTGGAAGTCGGCGAAGGCGTCACCAGCGTCAGGCCGGGCGACCATGTCATTCCGCTCTACACCGCGGAATGCGGGGAGTGCCTGTTCTGCAAGTCCGACAAGACGAACCTGTGCGTCGCGGTGCGCGCGACGCAGGGCAAGGGCCTGATGCCGGACGGCACCACCCGCTTCTCCTACAAGGGCCAGCCGGTCTACCACTACATGGGCTGTTCCACGTTCAGCGAGTACACGGTGGTGGCGGAGGTCTCGCTCGCCAAGGTCAACCCCGCCGCCAACCACGAGCAGGTCTGCCTGCTCGGCTGTGGGGTGACCACCGGCATCGGGGCGGTCCGCAACACCGCCAGGGTGCAACCTGGCGACAGCGTCGCGGTGTTCGGCCTCGGGGGCATCGGGCTGGCCGTGGTCCAGGGCGCGCGCCTCGCAAAGGCCGGCCGCATCATCGGGATCGACACCAATCCCGCGAAGTTCGAGCTGGCGCGGACCTTCGGCGCGACCGAGTGCATCAACCCGAACGACTACGACAAGCCGATCCAGGAGGTCATCGTGGAGATGACCGGCTGGGGCGTCGACCATTCCTTCGAGTGCATCGGCAACGTGAAGGTGATGCGGGCCGCGCTCGAGTGCGCCCACCGGGGATGGGGCCAGTCGGTCATCATCGGGGTGGCGGGCGCCGGACAGGAAATCTCGACACGGCCGTTCCAGCTCGTCACCGGCCGCCGCTGGCTCGGTACCGCCTTCGGCGGGGTGAAGGGCCGGTCGCAGCTGCCCGGCATGGTCGAGGACGCCATGGCCGGCAGGATCGAGCTCGCCCCGTTCGTCACGCACACCATGGGGCTGGACGAGATCAACAAGGCCTTCGACCTGATGCACGAGGGCAAGTCGATCCGCTCCGTCATCCACTACTGAATCGGGGAGGCCGCATGAACCGGATCGAACGACACGCCTGCTTCGGCGGATGGCAGGATGTCTACCGCCACGAATCGGAAACCCTCGGCTGCGAGATGAACGTGGGGGTGTACCTGCCACCGCAAGCCGAGGGCGGCAAGCTGCCCGTGCTGTACTGGCTCTCCGGGCTCACCTGTACCGAGCAGAACTTCATTACCAAGGCGGGAGCCCAGCGCTACGCGGCCGAGCACGGCCTCATCCTGGTCGTGCCCGACACGAGCCCGCGGGGCCCGGGCGTGCCCGACGACGACGCCTACGACCTCGGCCAGGGCGCCGGCTTCTATGTCAATGCGACGCAGCAGCCGTGGGCGAGCCACTACCGCATGTACGACTACGTCGTGCACGAGCTCCCGGCCTGGGTGGAGGCGTCGCTGCCCGCCACGCAGGCGCGCTCGATCTTCGGGCACTCGATGGGCGGACACGGCGCGCTCACCATCGCGCTGCGCGAGCCCGGACGCTACCGCAGCGTGTCCGCGTTCGCGCCGATCACCTCGCCGTCCAGCGTGCCCTGGGGACAGAAGGCGCTTCGCGCGTATCTCGGCGACGATCCCGAGACCTGGAAGCGCCACGACGCGGTCGAACTGCTGAAGTCCGCGACCGAGCGCCTGCCGCTCCTGGTCGACCAGGGCCTGGAGGACGAGTTCATCGAGCAGCTGCGGCCCGAGGCGCTGCGCGAGGCCTGCGCGCAGGTCGGTCATCCGCTCACGCTCAACCTGCGCCCCGGATACGACCACAGCTACTACTTCATCGCGAGCTTCATCGGCGAGCACGTCGCCCACCATGCGCAGGCGCTGAAGGGCTAGCGCACGCGCCCCGGGGACATCGCCGGGGCGCGAGGATCCCGGAACGAAGGCATGCCTCATACGCCGGAAGACAGGAAGCGGGCCGTGATGCGACTGCGTCGCATCAGGGGCCAGGCGGAAGCGCTCGAGCGCGCCGTCGAGCAGGGCGCCGACTGCGCCGCCCTGCTGCAGCAGATCGCCGCGCTGCGCGGAGCCGCCAACGGCCTGATGGCGGAAGTCCTGGAGAGCCACCTGCGGGAGCTCTTCGACCAGGCCCGGGAGGGCGGCCGCGGCCGGGCGGGCGCGCGGACGGATGCCGATCTCGAGCCCCTCGTGAAGCTGCTGCGGACCTATCTCAGGTAGGCCGTGGACGGCGCACCCGCCGGCAAGCCCCTTCCTGCCGCCCCGACACGGATCGCCGGCGGCGTCCTCAATGGCGCGGCGGCCGGCGCGCTGTGGGGGCTCGTGTTCATCGTTCCCCTGCTGCTCCAGGACTTCGGTTCGTTCCAGATTTCCTCGGCGCGCTACCTCATCTTCGGCATCGTGGCGCTCGCGCTGCTGCTGCCGAACCGGGCGCGCGTCTCGCGCCGGATCGGGCGTGCCGAATGGGTCGCCCTGCTCGGACTCGGCATGCTCGGCAACATCCTCTACTACGTGCTGCTCGTGACTGGCGTGCAGTGGGCGGGCAGCGCGCCGAGCGCGCTGATCATCGGGCTGATCCCCGTCTTCATCACGCTGGCGGGACATCGCGTCCATGCGGCCGTCGGGCTGCGTGCCCTCGTGCCGGCGCTGGCGCTGAGCGTCCTGGGCGTCGTCGCGATGACCGTCCACAGCCTCCTCGACCCGATCCCCCAGGGGGAGCCCGCCTCGATGCCGCAGCGAATCGTCGGCCTGCTCTGCACCGGGGGCGCACTCGTGTCCTGGACGCTGTATGCCATCTGGAACCATCGCTGGCTCCGACGGCGTCCCGACATCTCGCCGTGGGAATGGTCGCTGCTCACCGGCGTCGCGACGGGGCTCCTCGCCCTGGCGCTCGCGATTCCCGCCTTCGGCGGCCCGATGCTGGCGGGCGATGCGCCCGGGCCCGATCGCGCCCCCGGCGACTGGTTGCGCTTCGTGCTGGTGACCGGCGCGGTGGCGATCCTCGCCTCGGTCGGTGGCGGCAGCTTCTGGAACCGCGCCAGCCGCCTGCTGCCCCCGACCATGATCGGCCTGATGGTCGTGTTCGAGACGGTCTTCGCCCTGCTCTACAGCTTCCTGTACGACTGGCGCTTGCCCGGGGTGCTGGAGTGGCTCGCCATCACCAGCCTGGTCACGGGCGTGGCATGGTGCGCGCAGGCGCACCGGACGTCCGCGACGAACCCGGCGGGATAGCTGCGTGGATGGAGGGGCCGGCAAGAGGTGCCGGCCTCGGGAAGGTGGAGCGGGTGAAGGGAATCGAACCCTCGTATGCAGCTTGGGAAGCTGCCGTTCTACCATTGAACTACACCCGCTGTCGGCCGCGATTCTACTACGGTTGGAGGCAGGCGCAGCCCTTGCAGGAGTCGGGTATCGCCCATTGGCATACCGCACCCGCGGCAAGGAGGCCACATGAAACGACTCCCAACCATTGCCCTCGTCGCGCTCGGCGCGACCTTCGCCGCCTCGAGCGCACTCGCCCAGCCCGGAGCGGGCGGACAGGCCCCGCGCGGGGCCCAGGCACCCGGCGCCCAGGTTCCCGCGCCGATGTCGAGCGAGGAGGCCGAGCGGGCCACTCGCGATCGCAGGGACCGCAATTTCCTCGAGAACGCCGCGCAGGGCAGCTTCGCCGAGGTCGAGGCAAGCAAGCTGGCGCTGGAGAAGTCGGAGAGCGAGGACGTGAAGGCGTTCGCCCGCAAGATGGTCGAGGACCACGAGAAGATGGCGAGCGACGCCGTGAAGCTCGCCCAGGCCAAGGGCGCGACACCGCCCGAGGGTCCGTCCCTGATGCAGAAGACCGAGATCACGGCCCTGAGGGCGTTGTCCGGTGGCCCGTTCGACAAGATGTACGTGAACCGGATCGGCGTGGCCGCGCATGAATCCACGATCGAGATGTTCGAGAAGGCGAGCCAGGAAACCCGGGATCCGGAGGTCAAGGCCCTGATCGACGAGACGCTGCCGAAGTTGCGCGAGCACCTGAAGATGGCGCAGGCGCTCAACGAGAAGCAGGACAAGGAGTAGAAGGCCGTCATCGAGCCCATGCGACAATCGGGGCGCCGCCGCGTCGACGGCGGCGCGTTCGCATGGAGAGATCGATGGCACAGGACCACACCTTCGAGGGCACGCTGACCTGGTACGGCCAGCCGGCGGATCGCCCGTTCACGTACGAAACCATCGATCGTGCCACGCGGCTGGAGTTCCCCGGTGGCGCGGTCATCGAAGCGTCGGCGCCTGCCGTCTTCATGGGCGACGACTCGCGCGCGAACCCCGAGACCCTGATGCTGGCATCGCTGATGCAATGCCACTTCCTGACCTTCATGGCCGTGGCCGCCAAGGCGGGGGCAACCGTGCTGTCATACAGCGACAGCTGCGTCGGCAAGCTCGGTCGCAAGGAAAACGGCAAGACCGGCTTCGTGTCGGTGACCCTGCGACCGCGGGTCGAGCTCGACGCCGAGCACCAGGATCGCCTCCCGGAGTTCCACGAGCGAGCGCATCGCAACTGCTTCATGTCGAACTCGGTCAACTTCCCGGTCGCCATCGAACCGGCCTGATCCCGCCGCCCGGACGCCCCGCGAGGGCCGGGCCATCCGCCGCCAGACAAGCGCCGCCGACATGGAAACCGTCGACACGATCGTGATCGGCGCCGGGGTCGTGGGACTCGCGGTCGCCGCCGAGCTGGCCTCGCGCGGACTCGCGCCGCTGGTGCTCGAGGCGGAGGCGAGCTTCGGCACCGGTGTGAGTTCGCGCAACAGCGAGGTCATCCACGCCGGCATCTACTATCCGGCGGGATCGCTCAAGGCACGCCTGTGCGTCGAGGGGCGCGAGCGCCTCTATCGCTACTGCGAGGAACACGGCATCGCGCACCGCCGCTGCGGGAAGCTCATCGTCGCCGCCAGCCCGGACGAGCACGCGAAGCTCGAGGCGATCGCGCGGGCGGCGGCCGGCAACGGTGTCGAGGACATGCGCTGGCTCGAAGCGCGGGAGGCGCTTGCGCTCGAGCCGGCGCTCGCGTGCTCCGCGGCCCTGCTCTCCCCTTCCACCGGCATCGTCGACAGCCACGGGCTCATGCTCTCGTTGCTCGCGCGCGTCGAAACGGGAGGAGGACAGCTTGCCACCGGATGCCGCGTGACCGGCATCGAGGCCGCACCGGGCGGCCTCCATGTCGATGTCGAGAGCGGCGGCGAGGCCATCCGGCTGCGGGCGGTGCGCGTGGCCAACTGCGCCGGGCTGGGCGCGGTAGCGCTCGCGGCGTCGGTCGTGGGCGCCAGGCCAGGAACGACACCCACGCCGCACTTCGCCAAGGGCAACTACTTCTCGCTGGTGGGCGCGCGCGCGCCCTTCACGCGACTGGTCTATCCCGTGCCCGAGGCGGCCGGACTCGGCGTGCACCTGACCCTGGACCTCGCCGGCGCGGCCCGCTTCGGACCCGATGTCGAGTGGGTCGAGACCCTCGATTACCACGTGGACCCTCGCCGGGCCGACGGCTTCTACCGCGAGATCCGCCGCTACTGGCCCGGGCTGCCGGACGGCGCCCTCGCGCCGGCCTACGCCGGGATCCGCCCGAAGCTGCACGGACCCGGCGAGCCGCCGGCCGACTTCCTGGTGCAGGGCCCGGACCGGCACGGCGTCGAGGGCCTCGTCCACCTGCTGGGCATCGAGTCACCGGGCCTTACCGCCAGCCTCGCGCTCGCGCGCCACGTGGCGGATCGAATGGCATGAGAGAATCGCGGCCGCACTCATGAGCCCACAGCAAGCCGACGAGCGCGCCGAAGGCGCGCGCACCCATCGCCATATCCGCAGCTACGGCCCGCGCCGGGGCCACTTCACGGCTGCCCAGCGCGACGCCTACGACAGGCTCATGCCGCGTTACGGCATCGCCTACCGCGCGGAACCGATCGACCCCCGGCAGGTGTTCGGCCGAAGCGCGCCGCTCGTGCTCGAGATCGGCTGCGGGATGGGGGAAACGACGGTGGCCATCGCCGCGGAGCGGCCGGACACGGACTTCATCGGCATCGAGGTCTATCCCGCCGGTATCGGCGCCCTGCTGCGACGGATCGAGGACGCCGGCATCGAGAACCTGCGCGTCATCGAGCACGATGCCGTGGAGGTGGTGCGGGACATGATCGCCCCCGCGAGCCTCGCCGGCGTGCACATCTTCTTCCCCGATCCCTGGCCCAAGAAGCGCCACCACAAGCGCCGGCTCATCCAGCCACCGTTCGTCTCCCTGCTCGCGAGCCGGCTCGCCCCCGGGGGCTACCTCCACCTCGCGACCGACTGGGCCCACTACGCCGTCCAGATGCTCGAGGTGCTGGGCGGCGAGCCCCTGCTCGCCAACACCGCCGGTCCGGTGGTCGTCGCCGAATCGGTCGAGGACTGCCGCGGCTTCGCGCCGCGGCCCGCGTATCGGCCGCTCACCAAGTTCGAGCAGCGTGGCCTGCGGCTGGGCCACGGTGTCTGGGACTTGGTGTTCGTGCGCCGGAACGAAAAGCCCTGAGGCAGGGCCCTCGGGCATCCGCGCGCCCCTGGACGGGGTTCGCGCGGCGATGGCGACCGCCGCGTCAGAAGAGCAGGACCTCCCCCTGCACCCGCGGGCCGGAGGCCGGCCGCGACGGATCGGGCTTCGACGCCACGCAACGGTTCCGGCCCTGCTTCTTGGCCTCGTAGAGGGCCTCGTCGGCCCGGTCGAAGGCGCTGCTCGGCGAATCGTTGCGCTCGATCGCGGTGAAGCCGACGCTCACCGTGACCTGGCCGACCTGGGGGAAGCAGTACTCCGCGACCCGTTGCCGAAGCCCGTCGAAGGCCGCCATGGCGCGCTCGAAGGGCGTGGCCGCCATCTGGACCACGAATTCCTCGCCACCGAACCGATAGAGGATGTCTCCCGGCGAGAAGGCCGAGCGCAGGATGCGCGCGATCAGCATCAGCACTTCGTCGCCGAAGAGATGGCCATAGCGGTCGTTGATCCGCTTGAAGTGGTCGATGTCGATCACGCCGATCCAGTGCGGCTCGCCCTTCGCCGCGCGCAGCTCGGCGAGCCGCTTGAGGAACATCGTGTCGAACGTCTTGCGGTTGCGCAGGCCGGTGAGCGTGTCGTGCTCGCCGTAGTCGAGCACCGCCAGATGATTGGCATAGATCCGCAGCAGGCCCGTCGCGGTGCGGCGCTGCTCGCCGTCGAGCGACAACGCCGTCTCGACCTCGATCCAGCCGATCGTGCCGGTGTCGCCCACGATCGGCAGGCTGGTGCTGTAGTACTCCCCCTTGGGCTGGGAGACGGTCGGGTCGTCGGTGGCCCGGCGTCGGGGCGTGGCGCTCGGCATCCGGTCGAGGCCCACCGGCACCGGGTCCGACACCACCACCTCGAGCTCTCCGTTGCCGACGTAGCGGCCGATCGCCGATCGAAGGACGCCCGAACGCCCGGCCGGATCCACCGGCCGGAACAGCTTCAGCCCAAGCGGCCGGAGCATGTCGAACATCACCGACAGCACCGCCACCTCGATTTCGTCGCGGTCGCGACAGGCAGTGATGTCGGCGAGGCTCTCGATCAGGCGCGGGTGGGCCATCGGGTCACGGGTCGGGTGGGCTCGATGCAAACGGCAACGGTTTCCCGTTGCCGCATGGCTTGTCCCCGGTTCTATCGGCCCCGTGCCCGTCGACTTTAGGCCGCCCCGGGCGGCGTGCCCGGTCGTACCGGGGCTCCCCGACGGACGGCCGCCAGGGGCACCAGCATCTCGTCCTCGGTGATCCCGCCGTGCATGCCGATGAAGCAATGCGGCTTCTCGCCCGGGACCGAGTCCGCCAGGGACCAGCCCTCCCGCCCCACGAGGGCCACGCTGCCGGCATGGGCAAGGAAGGCGGGATCCGCCTCGCCCGCCCCGAACCAGCCCGCCGCCGCCAGCTCCGCCACGGGGCGGATCTCCATGGCATGGCCGAGCGCCTCCGTCGCCCTTCCGACGAACTCCTCGAGGGCGCCCGGCAGCGGTTCGGCGAAGGCCACCCGGGGCTCGCCCACGAGGGGCCGGGCGAGCAGGGCCGCGAGGGACGGATGGTCTTCCAGGGCGAGCTGGCACTCCGGCGCGATATCCACGAAGCCATGGTCCGCCGTGGCGAGCAGCAGGGCGTCGTGCCGGCGGAGAGACTCGCCAAGTCGCCCGAACAGGTCCTCGAATCCCGCCAGCACCTGGCCCGGCTCCGGGTGCCGGCAGCCGTGGCGATGCGCCGCGGTGTCGAACTGCGGGGCATAGGCATACACGAAGCCGCCCTGCGCGCCATCGACCGCCTCGACGATCCGGTCGTGCAGGTCGTCGAGTCCCTGGTAGCCGATGCGCCGGGCGCCGCGGTAGGCATAGCGGGAGAAGGCCGAATCGCTGATGGCCTCCGGCTGGAGCGACACCGCCGGGACGTCCATCGAGGCCGTCAGCGGTGCCCAGCGCCACAGCCCTTCGGGATCGACCGGTCCGGTCGGCTCGCCGCGCAGGTCGCTCGGCAGGGTCCGGACCACCCGCCCGAGACCGGGATGCCAGGCGAACCAGCCCGGATTGCCATGGCGATGGGGCGGCAGGCCCGACGCGAGCGCGGTGATCGCCGGGCCGGTGCTGGAAGGGAACACCGAACGCAAGGTCGCAACCCGCGCCTGCGCCAGCGCTCCCGCCGGCGAATGGTCGGCGAGCTGTCGCATGCCGACGCCGTCGAGCAGCAGGAGCACCACGGAACGGCTCTCGGCCAGCGCGGCCGCGAGCCATGCCGGCGCGGGTGTCTCCACGGGCCGGCCGGCCCCGAAGCGCGCGCCCAGCCAGGCCGCGAGGTGCTCGATGCCGGGGCCGCGGCCCGGAACGAAAACGCCGCCCCCGGTCATCGGGCGCGGCGTGCGAATCGGAGGGCTGGCCGGATCCGGCGAACGGGCTCAGCGACGGTGGTGATGGCGGTGGCCATGCCGATGGCCGGGGTGTCCATGACGGTGCCCATGGGGGTGCGGCCGGTAATGGTGATGCCGTTCATGGATGATGATCGTCGGCGGCGGGGCATAGGTGCGGTAGACCGGGTAACCATACACCGGCGGCCGGGGGTGGTAGTGATAGACCCGCACCGGCGGCCGGTGATGATGGTGGTGGACATGCCGGTGGCTCGCGACGCTGGCGCCCGCGGCCGCCCCGATCGCGCCGCCCACGATCGCTCCGTCGCGGCCGCCGAAGGCCTGGCCGAACAGCGCGCCGGCACCGGCGCCGACGACCGCCCCCACGACCGCATCCGAAGCCTTGGCCGGCATGGCCATGGCGAGGCCGCTCGCGACCAGGGAGATCGTGACGAATCGACTGATGCTCATGGGCCGTCTCCATTCACAGGCTTGGATGCCTGCACCATAGTCGCCTCCACCCGCAGTATCCGACGGCACATCCTGTCCATGTGAAAGATGTGTAACAGTGTGTAGCCGGGCCGCACAGCCTCATTCATCCCCGGCCCGGGCGGCCACACGACGTCGGTGGCGCTCCGCAAGCCGCCGCAGCACCCAGCTGCGGGGCGGCTCGGCCCCCGTCAAGGCGAACTCCACGCTGTGCGGGTCGGTGAGGTAGCGCTGCTGGAGCAGGCGCGCCGCCTCGCGGCCGACGAACAGCAGCTGGTCGCCGGGCTTGAGGGGCAGGTCGTCCGGGGGCAGGAGGATCGACTCCTGGCGCCGCTCGCACATGAGGGCGACGGCGGCGAGCCGGGAGGACGGATCGACCGGATTGGCGAGCAGGTGCCGGACCTGCAGCGGCTCGCCCGGCTTCTGGAAGAAGGCCGTGAACATGCCGGGCTGCATCACGTCGCACTGGAAGCGCCAGGCTCGCGGCGCCCCGGAGCCGACCGCGTCGGTGACACGCTCGATGACCTGCCGCGCGAAGTCGCGCCCCTCGACCCGGACCCGCCACACGAAGCGGCCGAGCATCGGCGTCTTCAGGATCTGGAGGCACTCGTGGACCATCAGGTCCGACTGCACGAAGCGCAGGCGGGCACGCGCCGCCTCGATCAGGACCCGGTCCGCGGACTGGTTCTCGCGGATCACGACGAAGATGTCCGGGTTCACCCGGCGCGCGAGCGTGGTGACGCCGAGATTGATCGCGTCCACATCGGTGCCCGCGACGAGTACCTCGGCTTCGGCGATACCCGCCTCGCGCAGCGCCACTTCGGTGTTGTCGCCGCCCAGGAGGTGTTCCGGATCCTCCAGGTCCTCGAGGGAGACCAGGGGATCGATCGCCTTCCAGGCGATCCCGGCGTTGTCGAGCACGCGCGAGATCGCCTGGCCGAAGCGACCGTAGCCGACGAGCACCCACAGTCCGCGCGGGATCTCCACCTTCCGCGGCAAGGGGGTCCCGGGCGAGGCCGTGAGCCACTCCTCGAGCTGCAGCGATTCCGGCGCATCGAGCCCGAGCGCCATGTTGGTGGCGAAGGTCTCGAACGGATTGATCACGTGCATGCCGCCGAAGGCCTCCAGATTGGCCTGCGCGACCCTGGCCTTGACCCGCGCGACCACCTTGAGTTCCTCGGCCAGGGTGCGTCCCCCGATCGCGATCGCCTGGTTGGCGCTGTCGTCACCGGTGAGCGCGATGAGGCCCTCGCACTCGGGCTTCTGGATCCCGGCGTCGGCCAGGACATCGGGCAGGCGGGCGTCGGCCGCCAGCACGAGCGGGGGCGTCCGGTAATCCTCGATCGCGATCTGGGCCGCCCGCTCACGACGCAGCTCCACGATGACCAGCCGCAGTCCGATGCGGTCGAGCGCACGCGCCAGGGTGGCCCCGCTCTGCCCGTAGCCGCAGATGATCACGAAGGGATCGACGATGCCACGCACCCGCCAGGCGAACAGGCTTCGCGCCACGGCGCCCCGGAACGCGACATCGTTGACCAGGGTGAAGACCGACGCAAGCGTGTAGGCCCAGCCGATGACCGAGATGTAGATCGTGAACGTGAGCCAGAGGCGCTGGGCATCCGTGAACGGGTACGGCACCTCGCCGAAGCCGATCGTGGTCGCGGTGTAGGTGACGACGTAGAAGGCATGGAAGAAGCCCAGCCGGGCCGGCGTGCCATCCGGCAGCGTGCCCGGCATGAAGGCGAGCCCGAAGACCGACACCGCATAGACGAGGATCAGGATGATCAGCGGCATCCGCAGGCGCCGCAGGATCATCAGCAGGACGTCGGCGACGCTCGGCGCCGGGTGGCGACTGGCCGGCGTGCCCGCCGGCTCCTGTATCGGGGTCGGGGGAATGGCGGCCCCCTCGTCAGCGCCCCTGGCGCAAGGTCTCGCCGATCAGGAGCACCACCGATACCAGGTTCGCGAGCAACGCCCCGCCGGCGATGGATACGATGACCGACATCGCGGCCCCGTCCATCGGCTGGCCGCGCAGGTAGACGTGCCACAGCCACACGCCCGACGCGGCCACAAGCTGCGCCGTCGCCACCAGGCTCGTGGCGAGGTGCGTGGCCCCGAGCTGGGTACGATCTCCGAACTTGAGCACCGTGGCGACCAGGTTGACCACGATCGCGAGGAACAGCTCGGTGGGATCGTGGTGCAGGGGTTCGTCCATGTCGCCGATGAAGAAACCGAAGTTCAGCGTGCAGGCGAGGATGATGACGAACGCGAAGACGACCTTCTCGAGATTCACGGCTGGGCTCCGGCGGCGATCGACGGCGATCAGCTGCGAGGATAAATGAAGACGGCGCTCCCGCCCTCGCCGATTCCGCGGCGTCGCGCCATCGCGGCACCGATCTCCCGGCATTCGTCGGGCCCGAGCCAGCGGCGAGCGGCCTCCAGGATCGTCCCCGACTCGAGCGCGATGTGCTCCCGGTAGGCCCGGGCGAATGCTTCGATCGCCCGGGCGTCGGGACCGCGGGCGGCGTCGATGGCGACGAGCCCGGGACGCAGCCGTGCCCACGCGCGCTCGAGGGGGTCGTGGGCGGTGCCCGCCTCGTCGAGCGCCGCCAGCACGCGTTCGTCGCCGCGACCGGCCGCATGCCGTCGAAGCCGCGGGAACAGGTCCTCGTCCTCGTCGGCATGGTGGTCGGGGGCCGCCTCGTCGAAGTAGCGCACGATTCCCTCCACCGCCCGGGCAAGCTCGGCGTCCGCGCCGTGCGATGCGTAGTGCGCCTCGAGGCGCTCCAGCGTGGCGAGGCGCGCCTCGATGCGGGCGTGGCACGCGTCGATCCAGCCGAGGGGATCCTCGGGCCCGGCTTGCGGCCCGCCGAAAGCGAGCGTGATCATTGGGCTATTGTCCCACCGGGCGCGCCGGGTGGCCGGCGTGCATTGACGGGCGCGGCAGGCGGCCGTTAGGATTAATGACCATGGAGTCAGTTACCCGATGACAGCCGCCAATCCTTCGCCGCGTTGGGAGCGACGCAAGGATTCCCGGCCCGGCGACCTGCTCGCGGCGGCGCTCGTGGAATTCACCGAGCGCGGCTTCGCCGCTACCCGGCTCGACGACGTGGCGGCCAGGGCAGGCGTCAGCAAGGGAACGCTCTACCTCTACTACCCGAGCAAGGAGGCGCTCTTCCAGGCGGTCGTCCGGGAGTCGCTCGTTCCCATGCTGAGCGACTACGAGAGCCGGCTGGCGGACTCCGATGCCTCGTCCGCGGAGCAGCTCGCGGCCTTCTTCCGGGACTGGTGGGAGTACTTCGGATCGACCCAGCTCGCCGGCCTGTGCAAGCTCATCGTGGCCGAGTCGAGCAATTTCCCCGAGGTCGCCCGCTTCTTCCAGGAGGAGGTCGTCGGTCCGGAGATGCGACTGCTGGGCGGCATCATCCAGCGCGGGATCGACCGCGGCGAGTTCCGGCCGGTCGATGTCGAATGCCTCGTGCAGATCAGCCTCTCGCCGATGGTCATGCGGGCCATCTGGCAGCACTCGATCGAGCCGGTCTGCCCCGTTCACCAGGTCGAAATCGGGCGCTTCCTCGACTGCCATCTCGAGCAGCTGCTGGCCTACCTGCGCCGGCCAGGGAGCTAGCGCGATGCCCGTCGCGGCCGTGCACGGGGAGCATCCGGGGCGTCCGGCGAACGCCCCCGAATTGCTAGAATCACGGGTTTGCGACCCCGCGACAAGCACAACGGCGAATTCCATGGATATCGAACAGGCCCGGTTCAACATGGTCGAACAGCAGATTCGGCCCTGGTATGTCCTCGACCAGGATGTGCTCGACCTGCTCTTCGTGGTGCGTCGCGAGGAGTTCGTGCCGCCGGCCTATCGTGCGCTCGCCTTCACCGACATGGAGATTCCGCTCGACGTCGGCGGGGTCCGCACCGGCGAATGCATGCTGGCGCCCAAGGTGGAGGCGCGCCTGCTGCAGCACCTCGAGGTGCGCAAGCACGAGACCGTCGTCGAGGTCGGGGCCGGTTCGGGCTACATGGCGGCGCTGCTCGCCCATCGTGGCCAGCGGGTGCGGACCTACGAGATTCGGCCCGAACTGGCCGATTTCGCCCGCGAGAACCTGCGGCGGGCGGGGATCTCGAACGTGGAGGTAGTGACCGGCAACGGCGCCGTGCTCCTCGAGCCGGGCGACGAGACCTTCGATGTCATCCTGCTGTCGGGCGCGATCCAGTTCATTCCGCCGGCGCTCTTCGACCGGCTCAAGCCGGGCGGCCGCGTCGCAGCGATCGTCGGGGAGGAACCGGTCTTCGCGGCCCAGATCATTCGCAAGCAGGGCGACCGGGTGACGGTGCCCGAGCGGCTTTTCGAGACCGCGACCCGGCCGCTGCACGGCTTTCCCCGGCGCGCCGAGTTCGCCTTCTGAGCGCTCGCGCCGCGCGATGCAGCAGATCTCCGCCACCGAACTCGCCCGCCTGCTGGAGGAACCCGGCGCCGAGGCGATCCAGCTTCTCGACGTGCGCGAGGACTGGGAGTTCGAGATCGGTCATCTGCCCTCCAGCATCCATGTCCCGATGCAGCGGATTCCCGCCGAGCTCGACCGCTTCGATCCGCGGCGGCCGGTCGTCTGCATCTGCCATCACGGCATGCGCAGCATGCAGGTCGCGATGTTCCTGTCGCATCACGGCTTCGAGCGCGTCCTGAACCTCGCGGGGGGTATCGACGCATGGTCGCGCGAAGTCGACCCGGCTTGCCCCGCCTACTAGAACGAATCGACCAGGCCGGGCCCCGGGTCCCGGCGAAACCGCGCCCGGCCGCGCCGCCGAACACGTCGGGAAGCCGCAGAGGAGATCCATCGATGAAGACGAAAGTGGTGGTGGCGACGATCGCGATGGTCTTCGGCCTCGGGCTCGGCTCGACCCGTGCCCTTGCCTACGACCTGATGGACGCCTACCGCGACGCGGTGGCCTCGGATGCGCAGCTGCGCAGCGCCCAGGCGGCGCTCGAGGCGGCCCGCGAGCTGGTTCCGCAAGCGAGGGCGGGCCTGCTGCCCCAGGTCGGGGCCTCGGCCGAGGTCCTGGGCAACGCGGTCGACACCAACATGGCGCCGTCGCGGGATTACGTCTCGCAGGTGTACGCGGTCCAGCTCAGCCAGCCGCTGTACCGCCCGCAGAACACCATCGCATACGAGCAGAGCAAGCTGCAGCTCGAGATCGCCAGCCAGCAGTACGAGCTCGCGCGCCAGGATCTCATCCTGCGGGTGGCCGAGGCCTACTTCGACCTGCTCGCCGCCCGCGACAACCTGCGCACGATCCAGGCCCAGAAGCGCGCCATCGCCGAGCAGCTCGCCGCCGCCAAGCGCAATTTCGAGGTCGGCACGGCCACCATCACCGACGAGCAGGAGGCGCAGGCGCGCTACGACCTCGCCACCGCGCAGGAGCTGGCGGCCGAGAGCGAGCTGGAGATCCGGCGCGCGGCGCTCGCGCTGCTGACCGGCAAGCCGGTGAACGAGGTGGATGTGGTCCGCCCCGGTGTCGAGCTGCTGGCGCCGGTGCCCGCGCAGGAAAGCGCCTGGACGGAAGCGGCGCGGGCCAACGCGATCCAGGTCCGGCAGGCGCTGATCGGGGCCGACGTGTTCCGGCAGGAGATCGACCGTCGCCGAAGCGCGCGCGGTCCGACGGTGGACCTCGTCGGCCAGGTCGCGCATTCGCGCAATAGCGTATCGACCATCCCCAACATCCGCAGCAACAGCGCCGCGATCGGGGTCCAGCTTGCCATTCCCCTCTACACCGGCGGGGCGATCGAGGCCAGCGTGCGCGAGGCCGCCGCCGGGCTCGCACAGGCCGAGGCCGACGTGGAGGTGGCGCGGCGTGCGGCCGAACAGGGTTCACGACAGGCCTTCCTCGGCCTGTACAGCGGCCTCGCCCAGGTGCGGGCCCTGGAAGCCGCGGAGCGATCGAGCCAGCTGGCGCTGGCCTCCAACGAGCTCGGCTACCAGGTCGGGGTACGCATCAACATCGACGTCCTGAACGCCCAGCAGCAGCTCTTCACGACGCGGCGCGACCTGCTCGGGGCCCGCTACCAGGTGCTGCTCAACGGCCTGCGGCTGAAGGCGACGACCGGCGCACTCGACGAGTCCTCGCTCGCCCAGGTGAATGCCCTTCTCGTCGATCCCAGGGTCGCCGAGGAGGCGGCCGCCCGCGAGGAGGCCGAGAAGGAACGCGCGGCCGAGGCGCAGCGCCGCCGCCAGATGGAGGCGGTTCCGGCACCGGGCCGTCGCGGCGGCAGGCGCTAGGCGGACAAGCGCCGCCGCGGGTAGCCAGGGCCTCCCGGACGGCTGGCCGGCCTCAGGCCGCGGCGTCCACCAGCGGCAGCAAGCGCGCGAGGATCCGCTCGCTCGCGCCCCGATGGGCGCCCGCGAAGGCGAGGGCGCGCTCGCCCATGCGGGCACGCCGTGGCGCATCGCCGGCGATCTCGAGCGCGGTGGCCACCGCCTGGGCCGCGTCGGCGACCCGCAACGCCGCCCCCGCCTCGATCGCCTGCTCGGCGGCCTCCGCAAAGTTGAAGGTATGGGGCCCGAGCACCACGGGTACGCCGAGCGCGCAGGCCTCGATGAGGTTCTGCCCGCCGAACGGGGCGAGGCTGCCGCCCAGGATCGCCACATCGGCCATCGCATAGTAGGCGGGCATCTCGCCCATCGAATCGCCCAGCAGCCCGAGCGTGCCGGCGGAGGCCAGGCGCGTCGCGAAGGCCTGCCCCGCCCCGTCGTCGCCCTCCCCCAGCCCCGACCGCCGGACCAGCCCCGTGCCGAACCGGGCCGCCATCAGCCTGGCCACTTCCTCGAAGCGCTGCGGATGGCGCGGCACGATCGCGAGCAGCGCCTCCGTCCGGGGCCAGGCATCGAGCAGCATCGCTTCCTCCCCGTCGCGCGTGCTGGCCGCGAGCACCACGGGCCGGGGCGGCACGGGCCGCCAGGCGCGGCCCCGCTCCACGAGCGCCGGGTCGGGATGGACATCGAACTTGAGGTTGCCGGCGACGCTCGCCTCGCAGCCGAGCTCGGCGAGCCGGGCGGCGTCGCCTTCGGTCTGCGCGATCACCGGACCGAGCCGCGCAAGCGCCGGCGCGACCAGCGGCAGGATGCGCCGGGCCTTGGCGAGCGAGCGTGGCGACAGGCGCGCATTGACCAGGGCGAGCGGCATCCCGCGCACGTCGGCGGCCGCGACGAGATTGGGCCAGAGCTCCGTCTCCATCAACACCCCCGCGACGGGGTCGTAGTGACGCAGGAACGCCGACACCGCATGCGGCATGTCGTAGGGCAGCAGGCAACGTTCGACCCGATCGCCGAAGAGTCGCTCGCCGGTCTCCCATCCCGTGGGCGTCATGTGGCTGAGCAAGACCCGCTGTCCGGGTCGCGCCGCGAGGAGACCCTCGACCAGCGGCCGCGCCGCCATGGTCTCGCCCACCGATACCGCATGGATCCATACCGGCCGGCCCGGTCGGCTGGCCGGGGGCCATGCCAGTCCGAACCGGCTGGCCCAGCCCCGTCGATACGCCGGCTGCCGGATGCTGCGCCAGAGCAGGTAGGCGGCTGCGAGCGGCGCGCCGGCATACCAGGCGAGGCTGTAGAAGCCGCGCGCCGCGCGCTGCGGCAGGGTTTCCACGACGCGGGTCATGGCCCCGGCGCGCGGAAGGCCCCGACCTTGCCGAGCGCGGCCATGACCTCGTCCGGCTCGGGCCACCGTCCCGATTCCCCCAGCCCGATGGCCCGGTCCGTCCAGTAAGGCCCGAATCGCCAGGCCGGCGTGGCGGCGAACAGCGCCACGGTCGGCACGTCGAGCGCGCAGGCGAGATGGGTGAGCCCTGTATCCACCCCGACGACGCAGCGGGCGGCGCCCAGCAGCGCCGCGCACTGGGCGAGGCTCATCCGCGGCGCCACCACCGCCGCGGGATTGCCTTCCGCGAGCCGCCGGGCCGCGAGCCGCTCGGCGTCGCTGCCCCACGGCAGGACCGGGACAAGCCCGGACGCGGCCAGCCGGTCGATGAGCGCATGCCAGGACTCCTCCGGCCACTGCTTTTCCGCGCGGGAAGTCGCATGCAGCAGCACCGCGGCCGGCCGGTCGCCACCGGGCGGGTCGAGGCCGACCGCGGCAAGCGCCGGGGCCTTCAGGCCGAAGACCGGTGGCGCGTCGTGCCGGATGCCGAGCGCGGCGCCGGCAAGCTCGCGCAGTCGCTCGATCGCATGGCGCGACATGTCCACGTCATGGCGCCGATGGTAGAAGAGCGAGGCCACCGGTTCCCGGGCGCAGCGCCAGGAGAACCCGGCTCGCGGCCCGCGCGCCCAGCGCGCGACGAGCGCGCTCTTGAGCAGACCCTGGAGGTCGAGGACGAGATCGTAGGGCGCGGCGGCCAGGCGCTCGCGGGCGCGCCTACGCTCCTCGCGAAAGGCTGCGGAGAACCAGGCCCGCCGCCAGCGCCGGATCGCCACCGGGATCACGTCCGCCACGCCCGGATGAAGGCGCGGAAGATCCGCGAAGGATTCCTCGACCACCCAGTCGATGACCGCGTCCGGACGCGCGGCGCGGATGTCGCTCACCACGGGCAACGCATGGATCACGTCGCCCATGGAGCTCGTCTTGATCAGGGCGATACGCAAGCGAGGCGGCGGGTCCGAAGGGCTAGAACGGCAGCGTGGCGTCGGGCGCGACCGCGAGGATCGCACGACGGAAATCGTCCTGTATGCGCGCGAGCGCGGCCTCGTCATCGGCCTCGAATCGCAGGACGACGACGGGCGTGGTGTTCGAAGGCCGTGCCAGCCCGAAGCCGTCCGGGTACTCGGCCCGGACACCGTCGATGGTGATCACTTCCGTCGCGCGCTCGAACTTCGCCTCGTTGCGCAGCTTCTCGACGAGGGTGAAGTTCTCTCCCTCGGCCGTCTTGAGCTGCAGCTCGGGCGTGGTGGTGGAATCCGGGAGCGCGTTGAGCCTGCGGCTCGGGTCGGCCTCGCGCGAGAGGATCTCGAGCAGCCGGGCGCCGGCGTACAGCCCGTCGTCGAAGCCGTACCAGCGCTCCTTGAAGAAGATGTGGCCGCTCATCTCGCCGGCGAGCGGCGCGCCGGTCTCGCGCAGCTTCGCCTTGACCAGCGAGTGCCCGGTCCGCCACATGAGCGGCTGGCCGCCATGCTTGCGCACGTGCTTCGCGACATTGCGGCTGCACTTCACGTCGTAGATGACCTGCGCGCCGGGGACCCGCGACAGGACGTCCTCCGCGAAGAGCATCAGCTGCCGGTCGGGATAGATGATCTTCCCGTCCTTGGTGACGACCCCGAGCCGGTCGCCGTCGCCGTCGAAGGCCAGGCCAATCTCCGCGTCCGTCTCGCGCAGGCAGCGAATGAGGTCCTCGAGGTTCTCGGGATGCGCCGGGTCCGGATGGTGGTTGGGGAAGTTGCCGTCCACGTCGCAGAAGAGCTCGATCACCTCGCAGCCCAGGCGGCGGTAGAGCTCGGGGGCCAGCGCGCCCGCCACCCCGTTGCCGCAATCGACCGCGATCTTCATCGGCCGCGCGAGCTTCACGTCGCCCGTGATCCGCCCGAGGTAGGCCTCGGCCAGGTCGGTCGAGCGCGTGGTGCCGGGGGCGATGCCCTCGAAACGACGCTCGAAGCCGTCCGCGACGATGGTGTCGTACAGTGCCCGGATCCCGTCGCCGTAGAGGGTGTCGCCGGCGACCATCATCTTCAGGCCGTTGTACTCGGGCGGGTTGTGGCTGCCGGTCACGGCCACGCCCGAGCCCGTGCCGAGTTCGTAGGTAGCGTAGTAGACCACCGGGGTGGGCACCATGCCGATGTCGATCGCATCGACACCCGCCCGATTGATCCCCTCGGCCAGGGCGGCCACCAGGGCAGGGCCGGAAAGCCTCCCGTCGCGGCCGACGACGATCGCCTCGACGCCCCGGTCGCGGGCGGCCAGCCCGAGGGCCGCCCCGATCCGGCGCACCACGGGTTCGGTCAAGGTCTGGCCCACGATGCCGCGGATGTCGTAGGCCTTGAAGATGGACTGCGCTGGAACGCCGGAATCGACCACTGAACCGCTCCCGTTTGCTCTTCGATTGGGGGGAATTATCCTGCGTAGAATACCAAGTCACCCTCAGGACTGATCGCGTGACAATACCAGCGCAACGCAAGCTCGCTGGCCCTTCGGACGGGCGGCCCGCATGATCCTCGTCACCGGCGGCGCCGGCTTCATCGGATCCAATTTCGTTCTCGACTGGCT
>CAZDYQ010000058.1:0-19671 GCA_964509685.1 uncultured Burkholderiaceae bacterium | reverse complement strand
CGAGCGACGCCTGGCTCGGGCGCTGCGCCGAGCAGATGCGCATCGAGTTCCTGACGGAGATCCGCGGCGAATCCCGGCGCGCGCGTCGCGGCGGCATGATGATCGCGCATGCGAACCTGCGCTGGCACCGGCGCGACGCGCCGGCGGCGCAGTGGCAGATGGGTTGCGGCATTGCGCGCCTGGGCGAGCGCTCGGTGGTCGTTCGCGGCGCCCTGTTCCAGGACGACACCTGCGTGGCCGAATGCGATTCGATCATGGTCTTCTTCGACCACGCGACACAGCGCACCGCAACGCTCGACGAGGCGGACCGGGCGGCGCTCGAGCCCTGGCTCCTGCGCGCGGTACCGAGCGCGCTCGACTGAACGAGTCACCCCAAGGAGACGCCCGTGAAGCTCTATGAAGCAATCGCACGCAGCCTGGCGGACCTCGAGGTCAGCCGCCTGTACGGCCTGATCGGCGACGCGAACCTGTTCATGGTCGATGCCTACATCCGTAACCATGGCGGCGCCTACACGGCGGCGGTACACGAGGCCGGCGTCGTGCTGATGGCACTGGGACACGCGCGCGTCTCGGGCGAGATCGGCGTGGCGACCGTCACGCACGGTCCGGCCCTCACCAACACCCTCACGGCCCTGATCGAAGGCGTCAAGACCGCGACCCCCATCGTGCTGCTGGCCGGCGATACGCCGGTCGCGGATCGCGAGCATGCGCAGAACATCAACCAGCGCGAGTTCATCATGGCCACCGGGGCCGGCTTCGAACAGCTGCGCGCACCCGCGACCCTTGCCGACGATCTCGCGCGCGCGTTCCGGCGCGCCGGCCAGGAGCGCCGGCCCGTCGTGCTGAACATGCCGATCGAGTTCATGTGGCAGGAGGTGGAGTACTCCGCGCCGCGGGTGTACTTCCCGGAAAGCCGCAGCGTGATCTCGTCCAGCGTGGACATGGACAATGCCATCGGCATCATCGCCTCGTCGCGCCTGCCGGTCGTCATCGGCGGCCGGGGTGCCGCCGACCCGGAGGCCGAGGCCGCCATCCTGCGTCTTGCACGGCGCATCGAGGCGCCGGTCGCCACCACGGTGCGCGGCAAGGGCCTGTTCTCGGATGATCCCTTCAATCTCGGCATCTGCGGCACGATCGCCAATCCGGTCGCGATGGAGGTCCTCGGCGCCGCCGACTGCCTGATCGTCTTCGGCGCGAGCCTCAACCAGTACACGGCCGGACTGGGCGGCCTGACGCGAGGCAAGCGCATCGTGCACGTCGAGCCCGCGGCGAGCCAGATCGGCCGCTTCACGCCCGTCGATGCGGGCCTGGTGGGCGATCTCCGCCTGACGGCCGACGCCATGCTGAAGTGGCTCGACGAGGCGGAGATCCCGGGCTCGGGCGCTCGAACCGACGACCTGCTCGCGAAGCTCACCGCCATGCGCAACCGCGAGGCACGCTTTCCGCGCAAGCCGCGCCCCGGCACCGTCGACCTGCTCGAAGCGCTGCAGGCGCTCGACCGGTCCTTCCCGGAGGACCGGGTCTACGTCAGCGACACCGGACGATTCCTGGTGGGCGCCTGGCCGCTCGTCCGGGTGCGCAACCCGCGAGACTACGTCGACACGATCGGCTTCGCCGCGATCGGCCTGGGGCTCGCCACGGCCATCGGCGCGGCGAAAGCGGCCGGCGGGCGCCCCACGTTGCTCGTCACGGGCGACGGCGGCTTCATGCTCGGGGGCGTGAGCGAGCTCGCCACCGCCATGCGCGAACAGCTCGACCTGACCATCGTCGTGTGCAACGACGGCGGCTACTGTGCCGAGTATGTCCAGTATGCGGCGCGCAACATGGATCCGTCCCTGTCGCTGCAGCAGTGGCCCGACCTTGCCAACGTCGCCAGGGGCTTCGGGCTCGAAGCGAGCTCGGTCACCAGCAGCGAGGAGTTGCGGGCCGCGATGCAGGGCCTGGCCGGACGCGACCGCAAGCGCCCGCGCCTCATCGACATACGGATCGATCCTGCCTGCATGCCGATCGGCGGCTGAGCGAAGCCCCCTGGTCGTCGAAGCGGCGGCACACCGGACGATGAGGGGCTACCTGCTGCTCTTCGCCGGCATGGCGCTGGTGGGCACCTATGTGGCGCTCTCCCGCCCCCTCGTGGCGGCGGTGCCGGTCTTCCTCCTCGCCTGGCTGCGATTCGCGATCGCCGCGGTCGCGATGCTGCCCTGGCTGCGGGCGCGCGAGGGCGACGCACCCCTGGACGCCGGGCTGCGCCGTACGCTTTTCGCGCAGTCCTTCTTCGGCAACTTCCTGTTCTCGATCTTCATGCTGGCGGGCGTCGGCCGCACGTCCGCCACCTCCGCGGGGCTGGTCCTGGCATTGATGCCGGCGGTCGTCGCCCTGCTCTCGTGGCTGATGCTGCGCGAGCGGATCGGCGCGAGGACCTGGGCGGCCATCGTGCTCTCCGGGATCGGACTCGCCTTGCTCGCAGGCGCCGGCGAGAGCCCGGGCGGAGGGGTGCCCGACCTGGCGGGACACCTGATGCTGGTCGCCGCCGTAGGCTGCGAATCGGTGTACGTCGTCATCGGCAAGCGGCTCACCGGCCGCCTCGGCGCGCGTCGGATCTCCGCCCTGATCAACCTCGTCGGCCTCGCGCTCATGACGCCGCTCGGCCTGTGGCAGGCCGCCTCCTTCGACTTCGGGGCGCTGGGTCCGGGCCTCTGGGCGCTGCTCGTCTTCTATTCCCTGTCGGCGAGCATGTTCGCGACCTGGCTGTGGCTGGCGGGCCTCGCCCGCGTGCCCGCCGCCCGCAGTGGCGTGTTCACCATCGCCATGCCGCTCGCGGCCACCGCGGTCGGCATCGGCTGGCTCGGCGAACGCCCGGGCCTGGCGCATGCCGTGGCCTTCGCCTGCGCCGCGGCGGCGATCGCCCTCGTCACGGGCACGTCGCAGGCGGGCCGGCAATCGCGGCCGGATGCCGTGCCGACGCGGCCCGGAAGCCCCTCGGATTGACATTGGGCCGCCGGCTAGGCAAATTGCGGGGCTAGTCGATCGACCGCTGCGGGAGAGATCGGCGCCAGAAGTCCGGCGTCGGCGCCGAAGGTGTATCGCCCCGCAAACTCTCAGGCAAAAGGACTGCAGCGGATTCGACTCTCTGGAGAGAAGACGGCCCCTCGGGCGCGGTCTCGCCGAAGGAAACAGGCCGGTCCGCCGGCCGAATGTCTCAGGCGAAAGGACAGAGGGGGCTCCACGGACGTCATGTACCGGCCCGCAGGCCGGCGAAACCTCGAAGCTTTGGAGCGACCCTTGGAAAATCCCGCCGATCTCCGCTACACCGAATCCCACGAATGGGTGCGCCGCGACGACGACGGCACCTTCACCATCGGGATCACCGCCCACGCGCAGGACGCGCTCGGCGAACTCGTCTATGTCGAACTGCCCGAGGTCGGCCGCCAGGTCGACAAGGGCGAAGCCTGCATCGTGGTCGAATCGACCAAGGCGGCCTCGGACGTCTATGCGCCGGTGGCCGGCGAAGTCCTCGCGGTCAACGAGGCGCTCACGACCGATCCGCAGATCGTCAACTCGGATCCGTTCGGCGAGGGCTGGCTGATCAAGCTGCGGCCGACCGATGCCGCCGACTTCGACAGCCTGATGTCGGCCGCCGACTACACCGCCAGCACGGAAGCCTGAAGCCCCGGCCGGTTTCGCCTTCGACTCGCCCAGGCGCGACGGGGGCGTCGCGCGCGGCCATCCGGCCCGCGGCGTCCCGACCCGCCCGGCGATCGGATGCAGGGCCTCATGAATCCGTCACATCATCCTCGCGTCCGGTGCTCGTCCGTCCGCGCCCCAGGGGCCGGCCGGCGACCGTGAACGCATTGCGCACCCAGGAGGCGCGACATGGACCTCTCCCGCCCGCATGAAGAAACCCTGGCCGAGGCCTTCGGCCCGGCCGACTTCCACACCCGCCACATCGGGCCGACCCCCGAGGACGAACGCCGCATGCTGGAGGTGATCGGCTGCGCCAGCCGGGCGGCGCTGGTGGACGAGACCGTTCCCGCCGGCATCCGTCTCGACCGGGAGCTCGCCATCGGCGAGCCGGCCGACGCGCCCCGGGCGCTCGCCGAGCTTGCGACGCTGGCCGCCCGCAACGAGATCTGGCGCAGCATGATCGGTGCCGGCTACTACGGAACGCACACTCCCGAGGCCATCCGCCGCAACGTGCTCGAGAACCCGGGCTGGTACACCGCCTACACGCCGTACCAGGCGGAGATCTCGCAGGGCCGGCTCGAAATGCTGCTCAATTTCCAGCAGATGGTCATCGACCTGACCGGCCTGCCGCTCGCCAATGCGTCGCTGCTCGACGAGGCGACCGCGGCGGCCGAGGCGATGGCGGTCTGCCGGCGCGCCTCGAAGTCGAAGGCGGCGCGCTTCTTCGTCGAGTCCGGCGTGCATCCGCAGGTTCTCGCGGTGATTCGCACCCGCGCGCGCTGGATGGACATCGCGCTGGAGGTCGGCGAGGCGGACGCGGTCGATCCGTCCACGATCTTCGGCGCCTATCTCCAGAACCCGGATACCGAGGGCCGGATCCGCGACCTCACCGACGCCATCGCGCAACTGAAGAGCGCGGGCGCCCGGGTGTGCGTGGGGGTGGATCCGCTCGCCCAGGTGCTCATGCGCTCGCCCGCGGCGATGGGCGCCGACATCGCGATCGGCTCGACGCAGCGGTTCGGCGTCGCGCCCGGCTTCGGCGGGCCGCACGCCGCGTTCATGGCCGGCACGAAAGACCTCCAGCGCCTGCTGCCTGGACGGATCATCGGCGTGTCGCGCGATGCGGCCGGCGCCATCGCCTACCGCATGGCCCTGCAGACGCGCGAGCAGCACATCCGGCGCGACAAGGCGACGAGCAACATCTGCACCGCGCAGGCGCTGCTCGCGAACATCGCGGCGATGTACGCGATCTGGCACGGACCGGAGGGACTGTCGCGCATCGCGCGGCGGGTCCACGGCCTCGCGAAGCTGCTCGGGGCACTGTGCGCGCCGGTTCGCGCGGCGCGCCACGAGCACTACTTCGACACCCTGTGCTTCGACGTCGGCGACGATGCCGACGCGATCCGCCGGCGCGCGGCGGAACTGCGCATCAACCTGCGCGACTTCGCCCGCGAAGGAGGTCCTTCCGGCCGCTTCGGGGTGGCGATCGACGAGACCACGCAGCTTGCCGACATCGCGGACGTGGCCTATGTGCTCACCGGCGAGCGCATCGACGTCGAGCGCGTGGCGGGCCGCGCCGCCGCGATGCCCGCGCACGGCGTGCTGCCCGCGGGCCTCACCCGCGACGACCCGATCCTCGCGCACCCGGTGTTCAACCGCTACCACAGCGAGACCGAGTTCATGCGCTACCTCAAGCGCCTCGAGAACCGGGACATTTCGCTCGTGCACTCGATGATCCCGCTGGGCTCGTGCACGATGAAGCTCAACGCGGCCGCCGAGATGGCGCCGCTCACCTGGCCGGCCTTCGCGAGCATCCACCCCATGGCGCCGGAGTCGCAGACCGCCGGCTACCGCGAGATGATCGACGGGCTCGGCCGCTGGCTCGCCGAGATCACCGGCTTCCACACCGTGTCCTTCCAGCCCAATTCGGGGGCACAGGGCGAATACGCCGGCCTGCTCGCGATTCGCTCCTGGCACGAGTCGCGTGGCGAATCGTCGCGCGATGTCTGCCTCATCCCGGCCTCGGCGCACGGCACCAACCCGGCATCGGCCAGCATGATGGGGCTGCGCGTGGTCGTGGTGGCGTGCGATGCCGAGGGCAGCATCGACATGGCCGACCTGCGGGCGAAGATCGATGCGCATCGAGACTCGCTCGCCGCCCTGATGGTGACCTATCCGTCCACGCACGGCGTCTTCGAGGAAGGCATCCGCGAAGCCTGCCAGTGGGTCCACGAGGCGGGCGGCCAGGTCTACATGGACGGCGCCAACCTCAATGCGATGGCCGGCATCGCGCGCCCTGGCGACATCGGCGCCGACGTCTGCCACATGAACCTGCACAAGACCTTCTGCATCCCGCACGGCGGCGGCGGCCCCGGCATGGGCCCGATCGGCGTGGCGGCGCACCTGGCGCCCCACCTGCCGGGCGATCCCTTCTCGGGCGGCGCGGGGGCGGTCTCGGCGGCGCCGTTCGGCAGCGCCTCGATCCTCACCATCTCCTGGATGTACCTGCGGATGATGGGCGGGCGCGGCATCCGCCTCGCGAGCGAGTTCGCGATCCTCAACGCCAACTACATCGCCGCCCGTCTCGAGCCGCACTTCCCGGTGCTCTACAAGGGCGCGCGGGGCCGCGTCGCGCACGAATGCATCCTCGACATGCGCGACCTGAAGGCGCGCTACGGCGTCACCGCCGAGGATGTCGCCAAGCGCCTGATGGACTACGGCTTCCATGCGCCCACCCTGTCCTTCCCGGTGGCCGACACGCTGATGATCGAGCCCACCGAATCGGAGTCGAAGGAAGAACTCGACCGCTTCTGCGACGCCATGATCGCGATCGCCGGGGAGATCGAGGCGATCGGCCGGGGCGAATTCGACCGCGAGGACAACCCGCTGCGGCAGGCGCCGCACACCGCCACGGAAATCGCCGGCGAGTGGCAACATCCGTATTCGCGCGAGCTCGCCGCGTTCCCCCTGCCCTGGATCCGGCAGGCGAAGGTCTGGCCGGCGGTCAAGCGCATCGACAACGCGGCAGGGGATCGCCAGCTCGTCTGCACCTGCCCCCCGATGGAAGCATGGTTGGAGACCGAACGATGAACGACGCGCCACGCCTGCTCGCGCTCGACGCCCTGCACCGTGAACTCGGTGCGCGCATGGCGAACTTCGCCGGCTTCCAGATGCCCATCCAGTACAAGGCGGGCCTGCGCGCGGAGCACCTGCACACGCGCAGCAGCGCGAGCCTGTTCGATGTCTCGCACATGGGGCAGATGCGGGTCACCTCGCCGCGGGGCGAGGCGGACCTGCATGCCGCGCTCGAGTCGGCGCTGCCGGTGGACTTCGACACCTGGCCGGACTTCCTGCAGCGCTACACCCTGCTGCTCACCGACGAAGGCGGCATCGCCGACGACCTCATGGCGATCCGCCTGCCCGGCGAGGTCCGGCTGGTCGTGAACGCGGGCAATCGCGATGCCGACCTCGCGCGGCTGCGCGCGCTCTGCCCGATGCTGGCGTTCGAATGGGTCGATGCCGCGCTCTTCGCGCTCCAGGGGCCACGGGCCGAGGAAGTCCTCGCGAGCATCGACCCGGCCGCGGCGAGCCTGCCGTTCATGCATGCCGCGGAGCTCGTGATCGACGGCGTGCGTTGCCTCACGACCCGATCGGGCTACACCGGCGAGGACGGCTACGAGATCTCCGTGCCCGAGCGGGCAGAGGCGATCGCGCGCCTGCTGCTCGGCCACCCCGCCGTCGCGCCGGCCGGCCTCGGCGCGCGCGACACGCTGCGCCTGGAGGCAGGCCTCGCCCTGCACGGCAACGACATCGGGCCCGATGTCCGTCCCGCCGAGGCGCGCCTCGGCTTCGCGATCGCCCCTTCGCGACGGCCCGGCGGCGCCAAGGCCGGCGGCTTCCCCGGCGCGGCGGCCCTGGAGGCAGCCGGCAAGCCCACGCGGCAGCTGGTCGGACTGGTCTCGTCGGAGTCCATCCCGGTGCGCGCCGGCTCGGCGATCGTCGATGCCGACGAGGAAGAGCTCGGGATCGTGACGAGCGGCACCATCTCCCCCAGCCTGGGTCATCCGATCATGCTCGCCATGGTCCGGCGCGAGGCGCTCGCCCGCGAAGGCCTGCGCGCCGTCGTCCGGGACCGTCGGCCGGAGGTCCACATCGTGTCGCTGCCCTTCGTGCCCAAGCGCTACCGCCGCGACTGAAGGGGCGGCCGCGCCGCCGCACCGGGCGCACGGCCTCGCCGGCGCGGCCTACACGTAGTAGCCGCGCCAGCCCTCGCGCAGATGACGCAGATGGAGCTGCAGGCCCAGGGCGGCCTTGTCGCCATCGGAGAGCAGGCGGGTGGACATCGGCAGCACCACCGCCTCCTCGAACTGCGCATGGGCGGCGTAGGCCACCGCCAGCGCGTTGACCTCGTCCTCGTCGAGCTCCACGCGCCAGCCCTCGGCGAGGCGCCGTATCGACGGCTCGATCCGCTCCCAGGCCTCCTCGATCCCGCGATGTTCCTGCGTGAGCCGGTTGCACAGCGCATCGACCAGCGCGGTCTCGCCGGCGCGCGGGGCGGCGCGACGCATCTCGGCGAAGAGCACGCCCTCTTCCTGCTGGTGGTGCTCGTAGACCTCCCGGCGAAAGAAGTCCGCGATCTCGCCCGCCTCGCGAGAAAGATCGGCGAGCGCGTCGCGCGCACCGCGCGCGGCGAGCGCGACGGGCAGGCGGCGCAACCGGTCGATGTGTTCGAGGATGCCGGCATGACAGTGGCGAAAGACGCCCAGGCCGTCATCCAGCGGATTCGGCGATCCTTCGCCCCCAGCCATGGTTCCTCCCCGCAATGCCGTGTCGGGACCCGCCCGCAGCGAGCCCGGCGGACGGCCTGGGGTTCAAGCTAGCAGCCGGCCCGCCCGGCGCAATTGACCCACGTCAAGCGGACCCGGCCGGGTCGTCGGGCCCAATCCGCGCCGCCGGCAGGGAAGCATGGCCGCCCGGGCGCACAGGGGCGACAATGCCTGCCCAGGTACCGACGTTGGAGACGTTCCCGATGGATCCGGCATCGACCTTCGAGCCCACCTGCCCCGTCATTCCCGTCATCGTCCTCGATGACGCCGCCGATGCCGTGCCCCTCGCGCGCGCCTGCCTCGCGGGCGGGCTGGACATCCTCGAGGTCACGCTGCGCACGCCGGTCGCGCTCGAGGCGATTCGCCGCATCGCCGCCGAGGTGCCGGCGGCGCGCGTCGGCGCCGGCACGGTCACCCGGCCCGAGGAGTTCGAGAAGGTCCGCGCCGCGGGGGCGCGCTTCGCGTTCTCGCCGGGCTATGCCGACGACATGGTCGCGGCGGCCCGCGACGCGGGCATCGAATGGCTGCCCGGCGTGGCGACCGCCTCGGAGGTGATGGCGGCCCAGCGCCGGGGACTGGGGCGGCTGAAGCTGTTCCCCGCCGTGCCCGCCGGGGGGATCGCCTTGCTCGATGCGCTCGCCGGCCCGTTCCCCGACATGCGCTTCTGCCCGACCGGCGGCATCGACAGCGAGAACGCCGCCAGCTGGCTCGCCCGGCCGAATGTCTTCGCGGTGGGCGGATCCTGGCCCGCGCCGCGAAAACTGGTCGCCGCGCGCGACTGGGCGGCGATCACCGAGCGGTGCCGGCGCGCGGCGGCCCTGCGGCATCAGGCGTAGCCGAGGCCCTCCAGGTACCGTCGCTGCAGGTCACGGATCGCGTCGGCCAGTTCCGGCGCGGGGCCGTCGACCGCAACGCCCTCGACGACCTGCCGGATCGGCAGCGGGCGCACCCGCGAGCGGGGCGGAATACCCCATTCCCCCAGCCATTGCTCCAGCTGCGCGGCGGAGCTCGCGTACACGATGCGCCCGAGCCCGACCCAGCCATGCGCGGCCGCGCACATCGGGCAGTGCTCGCCCGACGTATAGACCGTCGCGCGGGCGCGTTCCGCCCGATCGAGATGCCTGCTCGCCCAGCGCGCGATCTCGAACTCCGGATGCAGCGTCAGGTCGCCGCCCACCGTCCGGTTGTGGTCCTCGTACAGCACCTCGCCCGCCGCGCTCACGAGCAGCGACCCGAAGGGCGGGTTGCCGCTGGCGAGCGCCTTTTCGGCGAGCTCGACGCAGCGACGCAGGTAGTGCATGTCGGTGTCGGTCGGCATGACTTCGGGCAGGCACACGCCGCATTGGCGCAAGCGCGACCTAGAGCGCGAAGATCTTCCCCGGGTTCATGATGTTGTCCGGGTCGAGCGCGCGCTTGATGCTGCGCATCATCGAGATCGCGCCCTCGCCCGCCTCCTCGCGCAGGAACTCGATCTTGTGCAGCCCGATGCCGTGCTCGCCGGTACAGGTGCCGCCCATCGAGACCGCCAGGCGCACGATCTCGGCGTTGAGCCGCTCGCACTCGGCGATCTCGTCGGGATTTTCGGGATCGACCAGCAGCATGCAGTGGAAGTTGCCGTCGCCGACGTGGCCGACGATCGCGGTCGGCACCTTCGCGCGCGACAGGATCTCGTGCGCCCCGAGGAGCGAGTCTGCGAGCCGCGAAATCGGCACGCAGGTATCGGTCGTGATTGCCCGGGCGCCGGGCCGCAGCTGCAGGCCCGCGAAGTAGGCATTGTGCCGGGCATTCCAGAGCCGGCTGCGGTCCTCCGGCCGGGTGGCCCACTCGAAGTCCTCGCCGCCGTTCTCGCGCGCGATCTCCTGGACCGTCTGCGCCTGCTCGGCCACGCCGTTCTCCGAGCCGTGGAACTCGAAGAACAGCGTCGTCTGCTCGCGCAGGTTCAGCTTGCTGTAGGCATTGATCGCGCGAACCGACGAGGCATCGAGGAACTCGGAGCGGGCCACCGGCACGCCGAGCTGGATGGTCTGGATCACGGTATCGACCGCGCCGCGCACCGTGGGGAAGCTCACCGTCGCCGCCGAGATCGCCTCGGGCTGCGGATAGATGCGCACCGTGACCTCGGTGATCACGCCGAGCGTGCCTTCCGAACCGACGAAGAGCCGGGTGAGATCGTACCCGGCGGCCGACTTGCGGGCGCGCGTACCCGTGCGGATCCGCTCGCCCGAGGCAGTGACCACCTCCAGGCCGAGCACGTTTTCGCGCATGCTGCCGTAGCGGACCGCGTTCGTGCCGGAGGCGCGGGTGGCGGTCATGCCGCCGATCGTCGCGTCGGCACCCGGGTCGATCGGGAAGAAGAGGCCCGTGTCCTTCAGCGCGTCGTTGAGCTGCTTGCGCGTCACTCCCGGCTGCACCGTCGCGGTGAGGTCCTCGGCATTGATCGACACGACCTGGTTCATCTGCGACAGGTCGATGCTGATGCCGCCCTGGACCGCGAGCAGATGCCCCTCGAGCGATGTGCCGACCCCGTACGGAATCACGGGCACACGGTGGCGCGCGCAGGCGGACACGACGGCCGCGACCTCGTCGGCATCGAGGGCATGGACCACCGCGTCCGGCGGCACGGCATCGAAGGGCGATTCGTCGCGTCCGTGATGCTCGCGCACCGCGGCGGCGGTGGAGAAGCGGTCGCGGAAGCGTCCGCGCAGCTCTTCGACGAGCTCGGGCGGCACGGGCCGGCGAAGCGCGTCGAGAACGGGCTTGGGATGGTTCATGGCATGGACTCCTCGATGCGTGCAGCCCTCAAGATATACCACCCGCTGGCAGGGCCGCCTCGATCTCGTCGAGCGCGCGCGCGATATCGGCCGGACCGCGCACCCTCACCGCCTGCAGGCCGGCCCTCCGGGCACCTTCGACGTTCTGCGCCAGGTCGTCGAAGAACAGGATCCGCGACGGCGGGCAGCCGATCAGTCCGGCCACGTCGCGGAACGCCATGGGGTCCGGCTTGCGTCGGCCGATGTCGCAGGAAACGAAGCAGCCGGCGAACGACGCCAGCATGTCGGCATGACGCGCGCTCCAGTGCTCCCGGTGCGTGCGGTTCGAATTGCTGAAGAGGTAGGTCGGGCACATCGAGGCCGCCCGCTCGAGCTGCGCGCGAGCCCCGGGTATCGCGTCGCCCAGGCGCGCATTCCAGCCCGCGGCGATCTCGGCGTCGTCCAGCCGCAGCCCCAGGCGGGTGCGCAAGGCCTCGAAGAAGGCCGCCTCGCTGATCTCGCCGCACTCGTGGCGCCGGAAATCCTCCTCCGCGATCGAGCGGCCGCGCAGCACAGCCGCGTCCACGCCGGCCGCACGAGCCCAGTGCTCGTAGGATCGCAGGGGATCGACTTCGATGAGGACACCGCCGAGGTCGAAGAGCAGGACCCTCACCGATTTCGCGTCGATAATGGCCATCGGGAGGTCGGTCCGAAGCGTCGGTCGATGGCGCGCATTGTCGTCGATCGACCGGCCGGCGTCCATCGACGACGAATGACGAGGATGTCCCCATGGGCAAGCGACTGAGCCGCATCACCACGCGCACCGGCGACGACGGCACGACGGGACTGGGCGACGGTTCGCGTACGGGCAAGGACGATCCGCGCATCGCCGCCATGGGCGACGTGGACGAACTCAATGCGGCCATCGGCGTGCTGCTCGCCGAGCCGCTGCCGCAGACCATGGCCGCCGTGCTCGTCGAGATCCAGCACGACCTGTTCGAGCTCGGGGGCGAAATCTGCATCCCGGGCTACGAAAACCTCGCCACGGCCCGCATCGAGTGGCTCGACGCGATGATCGCCGAATCGAACGCGGACCTGCCGCCGCTGGAGGAGTTCATCCTCCCGGGCGGCTGCCGGGCGGCGGCGCTTGCCCACCAGGCCCGCACGATCGCCCGCCGGGCCGAGCGCTCGCTGGTGGCGCTGTCGCGAAGCGCCGCCGTGCGCAGCGAGCCGATGGCCTACCTGAACCGGCTCTCCGACCTGCTGTTCGTGCTCTCGCGCCGCGCCAATCGCGCCGCGGGCCGCGGCGACGTCCTGTGGAACCGGGCGCGGGGCGCCGGCATCGGAAAGGGAAAGGGCCCCGCCTAGCGGAGCCCTTCCGTCGCCCGTGCCGGAGCGTTGCCGGCCGGCTCAGGCCTCGCGCGCGGCCTCGAGATACGAGACGAGCTTGGCGCTGGTCTGACGCAGGCGGTCCGACAGCAGCTGTACGAGCTTGAGCAGGATCTTGTTGCCGAGCTTGGGCTCGTCCGACAGCACGAGCATGAGCGCATCGCGCGTGAGCACGGCGAGCCGGCTGTTGTCGAGGGTGACGCAGGAGGCGAAGCGCGGCTCGCCGTCGAACATCGACATCTCGCCGAGCGCATGACCGGCCTGCGCGACCGCGATGCGCGACGGGTAGTTGTAGCGATTGCGCCGCAGGACGTCGACCATGCCCTCCATGAGCAGCACCATGAAGTCGCCGGTCTCGCCCTCGTTGATGACGGTGACGCCGGGGGGCGCCTCGTACACGTACATGAAGGCGCCCAGCTTGCGCGTCTCGTCGATGTCCAGGCCGGAGAACAGCGGCGTCTTCGCCATGAGGCTGTAGATCTGGTCGGCGTACTCCGTCGCGCGTCCGACCGGCTTGAGGCCGAGCGCGAGCAGTCGCTCGTGCGGCGTGCGGCGGGTCGCCGTGGTGGCGCCCGTCCCGGCACGCTGATCAGTTCCGTGCACAGTTTCCATACGGCACTCCGGGCATTCGTTCGTGACTTATAGCACTACTTGTCGTGGAAGACCCGTATCGCCCCGGAAAACGGCGCAGGTGAACCGACGAATGGCAGCCTGCGGCGCCGGCCGGCGTGCCTCAGTCGTCCGGGCTCTGGACGAGCCGGCGCTGCCGGACGGCTTCGGCAAGCTCCTCGAGCAGCGGCACGGTGTCGTCCCAGCCGATGCAGGCATCGGTGATGCTCTGCCCGTACACGAGCGGCTCCCCGGGCTTGAGGTCCTGCCGTCCGGCAACGAGGTGGCTCTCGATCATCACCCCGAAGATCCGGTGGTCGCCGCCCGCGACCTGGCCGGCGATGTCCCGCACCACGCCGATCTGGTTCTCGTGCTTCTTGCGGCTGTTGCCGTGGCTCGCATCGATCATCAGCCGGCAGGCGAGCGCCGCCTCCGCCGCCTCCTTGCAGGCGGCGTCCACCGAGGCGGCATCGTAGTTGGGCTCGCGGCCGCCACGCAGGATCACGTGGCAGTCCTCGTTGCCGTTCGTCGAGACGATGGCCGAGATGCCCCCCTTGGTCACCGACAGGAAATGATGGGGCTGCGAGGCCGCCTTGATCGCCTCGAAGGCGATGCGCAGGCTGCCGTCGGTGCCGTTCTTGAAACCCATGGGGCAGGACATGCCCGAGGCGAGTTCGCGATGCACCTGCGACTCGGTGGTGCGCGCCCCGATCGCGCCCCAGGAGATCAGGTCGGCGATGTACTGGGGCGTGATCATGTCGAGGAACTCGGTGCCCGCCGGCAGTCCCATCTCGTTGATCGACAGCAGCAGCTCGCGGGCCGTGCGCAGGCCCTTGTTGATCTTGAAGCTGTTGTCGAGGTCGGGATCGTTGATGAGGCCCTTCCAGCCCACCGTGGTGCGCGGCTTCTCGAAGTACACCCGCATCACGATCTCGAGCTCGCCGGCGAAGCGCCTGCGCTGCGCCTGCAGGCGCTGCGCGTACTCGCGCGCGGCCGACGTGTTGTGGATCGAGCAGGGGCCGACGATCACGACCAGCCGGTCGTCCATGCCGTGGATGATGCGATGGATCGCCTGGCGCGTCTCGTACACCAGCCGGTTGACGTCGGGGCCGGCCTTGAACTCCCGGATGAGGTGCGCGGGCGGGGCCAGCTCGGCGATGTCGCGGATGCGGACGTCGTCGGTGGGGCCGGGGACGGCAGTGGCGTCGGCGCCTGTCGGGGCGGTGGTGGCGGTAGTGGCGATGCTCATCGGGCTTCCTGCGGCGGGGTGTCGGTGGGGCCGGGGCGCTGGCGGGCGGAAAAAAAAACCGCCGGTCGGCGCCGGCGGTCGTTTCGGATTCGGGTTCCTGCTTACTGCGAACGCGTTCCCGACTCGTCCCGCCTGGCGCAGGAAAAGCCAAAGAACCAAAAGTAGGCAAAGAAGCCGCGAATCATGGTCAGGCAGTTTACGAAGATTCGCCGGGCGACGCAACCGCGGCCTTCGTCACCTGCAGCTCGAACTCCACGCGTGCGGCCGGATTCCGGTCCCGGGCACGGCCCACGACCGGTTCGCCGAGCGCCAGCCTGGCGGGGTCGATCCTGCCCGGCCCGGCGAGCCAGTCGCGCACGGCCCGCGCCCGGTCGCGGGCGAGGTCGGCAAGCTGGCTGTCGCCGACCGGCACGGTCGCCAGCAACGCCCTGGCCTTCTCGGAGACGCCGATTTCCCGCGGACGGCCGTCCCGGCCGAGGGGCAGCGGCAGGCTCGCTTCCCGGAACAGCGCATCGACGAGGAGCGGATACTCGCCCCGGCCGATCGTCACCGCGTCGAGGTCCGTCACCGCACCGCCCTGGCCGCGCACCTTGCGCGCTTTGAGCATGCGCTCGAACTGGTGTTGCGCCAGCGCATCACGGTCAGCCTGCGCGTCGGCCATGCCCGCGATCCGCAGCGCAAGCCCAGGGCGCTCGCGCAGCGCGCGGGCGAGCATGCCGAGGCCAGCCACCGCCTGGTCGCCCAGCCGGGCGGAGCCGGCTGCGAAACCCACCTGGCCGAGCCGATCGGCCGAGCCGTCCACCAGGCTCGCCAGCCGCTCGAACGGCCGGGCCGCCACTTCACGCAGATGCCGGTCGAAGCTCTCCGCGAGCGATGCGGGGATCGAGAAGCCCGGATCGTCCAGGGATCCCGCGACGGGCAGGGACAGCTCCACCGTGCCCCTCGCGTCGCGCAACAGCGCGAGCGCCAGGCCAAGGGGCGGCTCGTCGGCGCTCCCCTGCCCGGCGGGTTCGCCGAACACCGGCTCGCGCAGCACGAGTTCGTGGGCGGCCTCGACACGGCGATCGCGCAGGCGGTAGCGCAGCCTCGCATCCAGGGCGCCGCCGTCCAGCGGGTAGCCGAGATGGCGACGGGTATAGGGCGACAGCGTCTCGAGCGCGAGCCCGTCGAGCGTCGCGTCGAGCTCGAGCGACGCCAGGGGATCGAGCGGCATGACCCGCCCCGTGGCGCTGATCTCGCCGCCCGCGCGCAGGCGGGCCGACAGCGCCAGGTCGCTCGCCTGCCCCGGGCCGATCGCGCCCACGGTGCCCGCGAGGTCCTCCATGCCGAGCGGCGGGTTGTCCGCCGCGCGAATGTCCTCGATCTCGATGCGCGCGTTCGCAAGCCGAAGCCCGGCGATGCGCCACTCGGCCTGCGGCTGGTCGGGGTCCCCTTCCCGGTAGATGGGCGTGCCGTCGACGGCGACGAGGTCCAGGGCACCGCCGGCCGACACCTCGAATCGAACCTCCAGGCCGTCGAGCTCCAGTTCACCGGCATCGATCCGCAGGGGATCGGTTTCCAGCCGCAGGGCATCGGTACGCACGGATGCGGCGCGCATCAGCTCCGCCTGCGTCCCGCTCGTCTCGAGCCGCAGCTGCGTCACGCCGGCGGCACCGTTCCACGAGATCCTCGCCGGGACGCCCTTCCCGCCCGCTTCGTAGACGAGGTCGCCGCGCGCGTCGAGGGTGCCGTCGGCCACGCGGATCGAGGGCCAGTGATCGAGGCGGTCGCGCCAGGGCGCGAGCGCGAAGCCCGCAGCCTTCACCGAAACCGCCAGGCGCAGGGGATCCAACGCGAAGCGGCCGGCGGCCTCGAGCGACGCTCCCTCGCCCACCCGGCCGTCGAAGCTCACCGTGGCGAATCCGTCCTCGCCCCGCGGGCCGAGCGAGAACTGGACGATGTCGACCCTGTCGAAGCCAGGCGAGGCATCGGCGAGCCGCACCTGGGCCGCGCCCAGGGTGAACTCGCCGGGCTCGATCCACCAGTCGTCCGGCAGGGCATCGAGGAAGCCGTCGAGGTCCACGGCGCCCTCGGGGTCGCGGGCAACCGCCAGCGCGAGGCCCTCGGCATGCGCCCGGGTGAAGCCGATGCGCTTCTCGACGAAGTCGATCGCCAGCCCGTCGGCCGTGAGCGAATCCAGCGCCTGCGGATACGCGATGCGTCCCTCCGGCGTCGGTTCCAGCCTCAGCGCGGCCAGCCTCGATTTCCAGGCGAGCAGGCGAAACGGCCATGCATCGGCCGGCTCGTCCGGCCCGGGGCCGCCGTCGCGCCAGCCGTATTCGAACCCACCCGACAGGTCGAGCGTCCCGCCCGCCACGCGCAGCGGCAGCCGCTCCTCGAAGGGTGCGACCCAGCGATCGAGCCGCGCCCCGCGCGCATCGAAACGGCCGCTGACGAGCAGCGGCTCGTGGCTGAAGCGGCCCTCGACCTCGAGCGCCTCCCCCGCGCCGAAGACGGCCGAGGCCCTGAAGCGCGAGGGCATCGTGCCGTCCGACGAAATGTCGTCGACCTGGGCCTGCACGTCGCTCGCGTCGATCCTCGTGCGGGCGCCGTCGGGCAGGCGGGTATCGAGCCGGACCCGGCCGTCCACCACGCCGATCCGGGCGATCGACCAGTCGAGCGGGCGGCCGGCGCCCTGGCGGGCGCCCGCCACGGGGGCGTCGTCGGCGGCATCCGCGGACCGGCGCCAGTCGAGTCGGGGGGCGGAGGCGACCACCTCCCCGATGCGCAGCCGGGCTGCCTGCATGTCGTACTCGAGCAGTTCGACGCTCGCGCCCGGCAACGACAGGAACGGACGGCCGTCCTCGTCGACGAGTTCCAGCCCGGCAACGGCCAGGGCACCCGAGAACTGGAGCGAGGGATCGCCGCCGACGGGCTGGCGAAAGTCCATCACGAGCCGCGCGGACGCCTGTCCCGCGGCGATGCGCCACGGTTTCGACATCGGCAGGTAGTCGACGTAGCGCAGCAGGTCGCTCGTGCCGATGTCGACCGTGAGCGTCGAGGAGCGATCCTCGGCGAAGGGCAGCGCCTGGCCTGTGGCGGTGAAGGGCGCGCCGTTGACCGTCGCGCTCAGCGAAGGCTCGATGTCGATCGTGCCGTGAACCGGCAGGCTCGAGAGGAACGGGATCTTGAGCGAGAGCTTCTCGACCCGGTGCTTCTGCCCCACGGCCGCGTCGTCGAGGACGATCGAGCCGTCATCCACCTCGATGTTGGCGACGGAGAAACGCCCCAGCCAGCCGGGCGCGTCCGCCTCGGGATCGCGCCAGCGGCGCAGGAGGTCCGCGACGTCGAGCTCGCCGTCGCGCTCGCGCGCGAGCACCAGCACGGGGCGTTCGATCCGCAGCCGCTCGATGACGGGCCCGCGCCTGCGAAGGCTCGTCCAGGCGAAATCGATGTGGGCCCGCTCGACGGTGAGCAGCGCCGCGTCACCCTCGCGCTTGCCGATGCGCAACGACTCCACGTCGGCCACCAGCGTGAAGGGATCGAAGCGCAGGCGCTCGATCACGACGGGGCGCGAGAGCTCCGATGCCAGCCATCGCTGCGCGCGTTCCTTGGCGAGCGCGGGCAGCATCGCGTAGGCCGCGAAGAACGCGAGCACCAGCAGGACGAGGAGCCAGACGACGAGCCGGCCCGCGAAGCGTGGCCGGGGCCCGCGAGGATGCGCGACGGGCGCCCGGGATTCCCCTCGCAGGGTCGGCATGGCCGGTGCGGCGGGCACCGGGGAAGCGGGATCGAAGCGCTCGCGCTGGCTCACGGTCGGGGTGGGCGCATCCGCGTTCCTCCTGGCGGGTCGGCGCTAGGCGGTGCCGCCCACCGTGAGGCGCTCGATGCGCAGCGTCGGCTGGCCGACGCCGACCGGCACGCTCTGGCCATCCTTGCCGCAAACCCCGATGCCCGGATCGAGCTGCATGTCGTTGCCGATCATCGTCACCCGCTTGAGCGACTCCGGTCCGTTGCCGATCAGGGTAGCGCCCTTGACCGGGTACTGGACCCGGCCGTTCTCGACCCAGTACGCCTCGGAGGCGGAAAAGACGAACTTGCCGTTGGTGATGTCCACCTGCCCGCCGCCGAAATTCACGGCGTACAGCCCGCGATCGATGGAGGCGATGATCTCCTGCGGGTCCTGGCCGACCGCCAGCATGAAGGTGTTGGTCATGCGCGGCATCGGCAGGTGGGCGAAGGACTCGCGCCGGCCGTTGCCGGTGCTGCGCGTCTTCATGAGGCGGGCATTGAGCGTGTCCTGCAGGTAGCCCTTCAGGATGCCGTCCTCGATCAGCACGTTGCGCTGGGTCGGGTTGCCCTCGTCGTCGATGTTGAGCGAGCCGCGCCGGCGCTCGATCGTGCCGTCGTCGATCACCGTGACTCCGGGAGCGGCCACCCGTTCGCCGATGCGCCCGGCGAAGACGGAGGAACGCTTGCGGTTGAAGTCGCCCTCGAGCCCGTGCCCCACGGCCTCGTGCAGCAGCACGCCCGGCCAGCCCGGGCCGAGCACGACCGTCATCTCGCCCGCCGGCGCCGGACGCGATTCGAGGTTGGTGAGGGCGGCATGCACCGCGGCGCGCACGTAGCCGTCGATGATCTCGTCGGTGAAGTAGTCGAGGTCGAAGCGCCCCCCGCCGCCGCTGTGGCCCTGCTCCCGCCGGCCGTCCTGCTCGGCGATGACGGTGACCGACAGGCGCACCAGCGGACGGACGTCGCCCGCCACCAGGCCGTCGGAACGCGCGACGAGGATGGTGTCGTGCTCGGCCGCGAGGCCGGCCATCACCTGCCGGATGCGGGGATCCGCGGCGCGCGCGCGTTTCTCGACGCGCTCGAGCAGCGCCACCTTGGCCGCCGCATCCAGCGTCTGGATCGGGTCGTTGTCACCGTACAGCCTGCGCGCCGCGCCCGCTTCGAAGCGCCCGGCAAGCCGTACTCGACCCGCGCCACGACGGGCGATCGTCCGGGTGGCGCGCGCCGCCTCGAGCAGGGGCTCCAGGCCGATCGCATCCGAGTAGGCGAAGGCGGTCTTGTCGCCGGTGACGGCGCGCACGCCGACACCCTGGTCGATCGAGTAGCTGCCGGACTTCACGATGCCTTCCTCGAGGCTCCAGCCCTCGCTGCGCGAATACTGGAAGTAGAGGTCGGC
>CAZDYQ010000057.1:0-20000 GCA_964509685.1 uncultured Burkholderiaceae bacterium | reverse complement strand
AGTAGAACTCGGCGTCGCTGCGGCAGTCGATGAACAGGGCCTCCGGGTTCTCGGCAAGGAACCGGTAGGCCTCGCGCGGCAGCATTTCCTGCATCGGGTCGGCCCCTTCAGGCATCGAGGAACTCGATCACGGCCTGCGCATAGGCCTCCGGGATGTCGCCGAAGGGGATGTGCCTGGCCTGCAGCTCGACGAGCCGCGCATTGGGCAGGGCCCGGGCGATCTCGCGCGAGTGATCTGGCGTGAGCGATGCGTCCGACAGCCCCGCGATCACGAGCGCGGGCTGGCGGATCTGCGGCAGCGACCGGCGCATGTCGAAGCCGATGATGGCGGCGCAGCAGCCGATGTAGCCGAGCGGGTCGCCGCCGACGAAGGTGGCGCGCACCGCGTCGATGTACGGCCCCCCGCGAGCGATGGTGTCGGGCTCGAACCAGTTCGCGATGACCGTGTCGGCGACCGCTTCCAGCCCCTTCTCGCGCACCTCGGCCATGCGGGCCCGCAGCTTGTCGCCGGGGAAGGCCGAGCTGTTCGAGATGACGAGGCGCTCGACCCGCTCGGGGGCCAGCAGCGCCATCTGCATCGAGATCATGCCGCCGATCGAGATCCCGCCCACGGTCGCCCGGTCGAAGCCGGCCGCGTCCATGACGGCGAGCGCATCCTCCGCGAGCATCGTCATGGTGTAGTCGCCCGGCGTGCCGGTGGACTGGCCGTGGCCGCGCTTGTCCATGCGCAGCACCCGGTACTTCGCCTCGAGCGCCGGCATGATGGGGTCCCAGAGCCCGGTGCCGCTGCCGAGGGAGTTGAGCAGCACCAGCTTCGGCCCGTCGGGCTTGCCATCCACCCGGTAGAAGAGCCTCGCGCCCGCGTGTTCGACCGTTGCCATTCGATGAGTCCTCTCGCTTGCTTCCCGTGGAAACCCCAAGCCTATCGCGAGTCGGCCCGGGCCGTATCGCGCCGGACGCTGTAGGAATGGCGGGCCGCGAGCTGCTCCCGGTCGAAGCCGGCGATCCGCTTGTACTCGTTGGCGACCCGGGTGAGTTCCTCGGCATCGATCACGTCGTGGACATCCTCGAATCCGTCCGGGGCGCGCTCCTCGGCCATCTGCATCACCTTCTCGGGGCCGTTCTGCCGGTTGGCGAGCACCAGTTTCGCGGTGGCGGGCCGGCGTTCCTCCTCGTAGAGGGCGAGCGCCCTGAGCGGATCGGATTCGGTCGCGAGCCGCCACGAAAGCACCCGGGCGTCGAGGATCGCCTGCGAGGCGCCGTTGCTGCCGATGGGGTACATCGGATGGGCGGCATCGCCCAGCAGCGTGACCCGGCCGTCCGCCCAGGCATCGAGGGGGTCGCGATCGACCATGGGGAACTCGAAGCAGCCGGGCGCCCCGCGGATCAGGCCGGGCGCGTCCAGCCAGCCGAAGTCCCATGACTCGAAGGCGGGCAGGAACTCCTCGAGCCTGCCCGGCCGGTTCCAGTCCTCGGGCCGGAAGCCGCCGCTGCGGTCGCGGAACTTGAGCTCCGCGATCCAGTTGATCTCCTGCAGGCCATCCTCGCGCGGCGCCGAGATCGGGTAGCACACGAACTTCTGCCATTCGTGGCCGGCCATGATCATCGAGGCGCCCGACAGGAAGGGCTTTGCGAAGGTCACGCCGCGCCAGAGCACCGCTCCGTTCCAGATGGGCGGCCCCTCGTCGGGATGGCGCTGGCGGCGCGCGGCGGAGTGGATGCCGTCGGCGGCCACCAGGATGTCGGCCCGGGCGCTGCCGCGGGACGCCGGCTCCGCGGGTGCCTGCCCGCCGGAGCCGCCGCTCGGCAGCAGCTGGCGGGAAGCGAAGTGGGCGGTCACCCCGTGGTCGTCCTGTTCGTAGCGCACCAGTGCATGGTCGAGGTGGATGCGCTCCGGCCCTAGCCGCTCCAGCGCCGCCTCGTAGAGGATCATCTGGAGCCGACCCCGATGCAGGGACACCTGGGGCCAGTCGTAGCCGGCGTAGCGGCCGCGGTCCTCCTGCCAGATCCGCTGGCCGTACTTGTTCGTGTAGACGAGTTCGCGGGTGGCGACCCCGGCCGCCATCAGGGCATCCTCCAGGCCGAGCTCGGTGAGCTCGCGCACGGCATGCGGCAGGCAGTTGATGCCGACGCCGAGCGGCGCGATCCGCGCCACCCCTTCGTAGACCTCGACGTCGATGCCCGCCTCGTGCAGCGACAGGGCGGCGGTGAGCCCGCCGATCCCGGCGCCGGCGATGATGACTTTCACGGTGACTCCCCCTTGAGGTATGGCGCCCGGGCGGCACCCGGCCAAGATTCTAGGGCGATCCCGGGGCGTCGTCCGCCCCCGCCGCCCGCGCCACGATGGCCGTGCGCAGCGCCGCATCCTCCGCGAGGGTCGGTGCGACGGACACGCGCAGCCCCGGCCAGCGGCCGCGGGCCTCGTCGAGCATGGCCGGCAGGTCGAGGCGGGTGTGCTTGCCGGGCGCGAGGAAGAGCGGCACCACCCGCATCGCCTTCACGCCGCCGGCGACAAGGTCGTCGATCGCCTCGGGCAGGGTCGGCCGCATCCGTTCGAGGAAGCAAAGCGCGGCAGGCCGATCCGGGTGGCTGGCGCGGAACTCGGCGAGGATGGCGTCGAAGGGCTCCCGCCAGGCCGCGTCCGGCGAGCCATGGCAGAAGAACACCACCGCCTCGGGGGAATCGCTCATCGCCCGATTATGGGCGATGGCCTCGTCGCTGGCACGGCTCTTGCGCTAGCGGTGGGCGCGTAACCCACGGCGCGCCCTCGGGGTGCGCCAGCAGTCATGACTCGATCCTCTCCTCCCGGCCGGGCCGAACCCGGCAGCCTGCGCGTGCTGGTCGTCTGCGACCGGCCGACGTTCGACAAGGCGATGCACGATGCCCTGCGCGACGGCCTCGTGCGGTCCGGCTGCGAGGTCGTCGGCGTCCTGCCGGCGGGCCTCGGCGTCCTCGACGTGGTCGCCAACGAGCAGCCGGACCTCATCATCATCGAGTCCTCGTCGGACTGGCGCGACGCGCTCGAGCACGTCTGCCAGGCGACGCGCGACGCGCCGCGCCCGATCGTCCTCTTCACGGACGACCAGGACACCTCCAACGCCCGCAAGGCCATCGCCGCGGGCGTGAGCGGCTACGTCGTCGCCGGCCTGTCGCCCGAGCGCGTGAGGCCGGTGCTCGAGGTCGCGATGGCCCGCTTCGAGATCGAGCGCGCGCTGCGCGAGGAGCTCGACCGGGCGCGCGACCGGCTGGCCGGGCGCCAGGCCGTGGAGCGCGCCAAGGGCCTGCTCATGGACCGCCTGGGCCTTTCCGAGGAAGAGGCGTACACGCGGTTGCGCCGCCTGGCGATGGACCGCAAGGAGTCGCTGGCGAAGGCCGCCGAGCGCGTGATCGAGGCATCGCGCCTGCTCAGCTGATGGTGCGCCGCGCACGGCGGCGGTGCCTGCGGCGCACCCGCCCGGTGCGGCCGCCCGCGTGCCCACCTCCCCGTGGGGGCCGCAATGGCGCGCCAGGACGCGCTTGTGTGCGGTACCGCGCGGCTGGCACACGACTTGCGTAGGTGAGGCCGAACGCGCCGACAAGGGGGTCGGTGCAACAGGTGACAACGGCGTCACCGTGCCGCGAGGCACGGTGGCGCCTTTTCGTTTTCAGCCCAGGACGCGCACTCATGATCGAATCGCATCGCACGCCGGACATCCGCCGCCGGCGCTTCCTCGCCGCGGCGACCGGCACCTCGCTCGCCTGCCTCGTGGACCCGGGCGTTCGCGCCGGGGCCTGGGCGGCCGGCGAGAAGCTCGAGAAGACGTCGCTTACCTTCGGGATCATCCCGCTCACCGACTGCGCGCCGATCGTGGTCGCGCGCGAGAAGGGCTTCTTCGCGGCGCAGGGCCTCGACGTCACCGTCACCAAGGAGTCGTCGTGGGCGAACATCCGCGACAAGGTGGCGCTCGGCGCGCTCGACGGGGCACACATGCTCGCCGGCATGCCGCTCGCCGCGACGCTCGGGATCGGCGCGACCCGCACGCCCACGGTCACCGCGTTCTCGATGGACCTCAATGGCAACGGGATCACCGTCTCGAACGAGCTGTACGAGCGCATGGTCGAGGCCGACCCGGAGGCGATGAACGCGCCGCGGCCGACGACCGCGCGGGCGCTGAAGAAGGTCATCGAGGCCGACAAGGCGGCGGGCAGGCCGCCGATGACCTTCGCGATGGTGTTTCCCGTCTCCACGCACAACTACGAGATCCGCTACTGGATGGCCTCGGCGGGCATCGACCCGGACCGCGACATCCGCCTGATCGTCGTGCCGCCGCCGCAAATGGTCGCGAACCTCTCGGCCGGCAACATCGTCGGCTACTGCGTCGGCGAGCCGTGGAACCAGCGGGCGATCGAGATGGGCATCGGCCGCTCGATCGTCACCAACTACGAGATCTGGAACAACAACCCCGAGAAGGTCTTCGGCGTGAACGCGGCGTGGGACGAGGCGCATCCGAACACGCACCGGGCCGTGATACGCGCGCTGATCGAGGCGGCGCGCTGGGCCGACGAGCCGGGCAACCGGGCGGAAGTGGTGCGGATCATCTCGCAGAAGGCCTACGTCAACGCCCCCGAGGCGGTGGTCGCGCAGTCGATGACGGGATCCTGGCGCTACGCGCCGGGGGAGGCCGCGGTGTCGATGCCGGACTTCAACGTCTTCTACCGCTACGCGGCGACGTTCCCGTGGCGCTCCCATGCGACATGGTTCCTCACGCAGATGATTCGCTGGGGCCAGGTGGAGAGTCCCATCCGCCTGCGCGAGGTCGCCGCCCGCGTCTACCGGCCCGACCTCTACCGCGAGGCCGCCCAGCAGCTCGGCCTGCCGTATCCCACGGTCGACGAGAAGACCGAGGGCTCGAATGCGGGCGCATGGACGCTCGCCGATGCGACCAACCCGATCCCGATGGGGCCCGATCGCTTCTTCGACGGGATCCCCTTCGACCCGAAGCGCCCCGTCGACTACCTGCGCCAGTTCGCGGTGCACTCGATGAAGTTCTCGCTCGACGAGCTCGCCCGAGCCAACGCCTAGCACCGGCCGACACCAGGAGATCGCCATGTATTCCGTCGTTCTCGAACAGGACGTCGCGCCGGAAGCGGCGCGCCCGGCCGCCGCGCCCCGGGCGGTCGCCGCCGTCCGCGCCAGGCCGCGCGAGCTCGCCGCCCCGGTGCCCGTCGCGCGGCGCGCACCGCGGTCCGCGACCTCGCGGGCGCTGGTCGACCATGCCCTCGCGCCGCTCTTCGGCGTCGGCCTGCTGCTCGTCGCCTGGGCGGCGGTTGCGGGCCGGGTGTCGGGCTTCGCCGGCCCCGGCGAAACCCTCGACGCGGCGCTGGCCCTGTTCGCCGACCCGTTCTACCGCAACGGTCCGAACGACATGGGCATCGGCTGGAACGTGCTGTATTCGCTCCAGCGCGTCGGCATCGGCTTCGGGCTCGCGGCGCTCGTCGGCATTCCCGCCGGCTTCCTGATCGGGCGCTCGCGCTTCGCCTCGGCGGCGAGCGCGCCGGTGATGAGCCTGCTGCGGCCGGTCTCGCCGCTCGCCTGGCTGCCGATCGGCCTGCTCGTGTTCAAGGCCGCCGACCCGGCGGCGATCTGGGTGATCTTCATCTGCTCGGTCTGGCCCATGGTGCTGAACACCGCGCAGGGCGTGCGCAGCGTCCCGCAGGATTACCTCAACGTGGCGCGCGTGCTGAACCTCTCCGAGTGGAAGACCGCGACGCGGATCCTGCTGCCGGCGGTACTGCCCCACATCCTGACCGGCGTGCGGCTCGCGATCGGCACGGCCTGGCTCGTCATCGTCGCCGCCGAAATGCTGACCGGCGGGATCGGCATCGGCTTCTGGGTGTGGGACGAGTGGAACAACCTGTCGATCCCGCACATCCTGGTCGCGATCGCGATCATCGGTGTGGTGGGGCTCCTGCTCGAGCAGTCGCTCCTGTGGCTGGCACGACGCCTTGGCCACGAGGCCGCCTGATTCCGCACGAGGAGCACGAGATGATCCTGGATGCCATCCCCGTGCGCCCGGTCGTCGGCACCGCCGCGCGCCCCATCATCGAGATCGAGTCGGCCGGCATGGGTTTTCCCGGCAGGGGCGGCGCGCGCGGCGGCTTCGTCGCCCTGCGCGAGATCGACCTGCGGGTCGCGCCCGGCGAGTTCGTCACGCTGATCGGCCACTCCGGCTGCGGCAAGTCCACGCTGCTGAACCTGCTCGCCGGCCTGCTGCTGCCCACGGAGGGCGTCGTGCTGTGCAACGGGCGCGAAGTGTCCGGTCCCGGCCCCGACCGCGCCGTCGTCTTCCAGAACCATTCGCTGCTGCCCTGGCTCACCTGCCACGGCAACGTGATGCTCGCCGTCGAGCAGGTCTTCGGCGCAACGGAGCGGCGCGCCGAGCTCGTCCGGCGCGTCGACGCGGCGCTCGCGATGGTGCGGATGAGCCACGCCGCGCACAAGCATCCCGGCGAGATCTCCGGCGGCATGAAGCAGCGCGTCGGGATCGCGAGGGCGCTCGCGATGCAGCCGCGGGTCCTGCTGATGGACGAGCCCTTCGGTGCGCTCGACGCGCTCACGCGGGCGCACCTGCAGGACGAGCTGATGCGCATCGTGGCCGAGTCGGGCAGCACCGTCGTGATGGTGACGCACGACGTCGACGAGGCGGTGCTGCTGTCGGACCGCATCGTGATGATGACCAACGGGCCGGCGGCCACGATCGGCGGGATCGTGGATGTCACGCTGCCCAGGCCGCGCGACCGGGTCGCCCTCGCCGAGGATCCGCAATGGCTGCGCTGCCGCCACCGGGTGCTCGACTTCCTCTACCGGCGCCAGGCGCACGCCGCGCCCCCCGAAGCCTGAACGGAGCAAGCGATGCAGAAGATGAAGCTGGTGGTGGTCGGCAACGGCATGGCGGGCATCCGCACCGTCGAGGAGCTGATCGCGCTCGCGCCCGACCTCTACGACATCGTGGTGTTCGGCAAGGAGCCGCATCCCAACTACAACCGGATCCTGCTCTCGCCCGTGCTGGCGGGCGAGCAGGCGCTCGAGGACATCGTCCTCAACGACCTCGACTGGTATGCCGCCAACGGCATCCGGCTGCACCTCGGCCGCGAGGTGGTCGATGTCGACCGCGCGCGGCGCCGGGTGATCGCGGACGATGGCACGGTCGAGCCGTACGACCGCCTGCTGCTCGCCACGGGCTCGACGCCCTTCATGCCGCCGATCGAGGGCATCGGCCTGCCGGGCGTGGTCGGCTATCGCGACATCGCCGACACCACCGCCATGATCGAGGCCGCCGCGAAACATCGGCACGCGGTGGTCGTCGGGGGCGGCCTGCTGGGCCTGGAGGCCGCCAACGGCCTGCGCGCGCGCGGCATGGAGGTGACCGTGGTACACATCGCGGACTGGCTCATGGAGCGCCAGCTCGACGCGGCCGCCGCGGGCCTGCTGCAGGCCTCGCTCGAGCGGCGCGGCCTGTCGTTCCGCCTCGCCGCCCAGACCCGCCGGATCGAGGCGGGCGAGGACGGTCGGGTCGCGCGCGTGGTCCTCGCGAGCGGCGAGGCGCTGCCCGCCGAGCTGGTGGTGGTTGCCGCGGGAATCCGGCCCAACACGGCCCTGGCCGAGCGGATCGGCCTGCAGGTCAATCGCGGGATCGTCGTGGACGACACCCTGCAGACCTTCGATCCGCGCATCTATGCCGTGGGCGAGTGCGTCAGCCACCGCGGCACCGCCTACGGCCTCGTGGCGCCGCTCTTCGACATGGCGAAGGTGGCTGCGAACCATCTCGCCCAGCTCGGCATCGGCCGCTACCAGGGGTCGGTCACGTCCACCAAGCTCAAGGTGACGGGCTGCGACCTGTTCTCGGCGGGCGAGTTCATGGGGGGCGAGGGCTGCGAGGAGCTGCTGCTGTCCGACCCGGCGGGCGGCGTCTACCGCAAGCTCGTCGTCCGCGGCGATCGCCTCGTGGGCGCCTGCCTGTACGGCGACACGGTGGACGGCGCCTGGTACTTCAAGCTCATGCGCTCCGGCCAGTCGATCCAGGGCATTCGAGACCGGCTGATGTTCGGCGAGTCGAACCTCGGCGATGCCGGCCACCAGGGCGAGGACAAGGCGGCCGCGATGGCCGACGACGCGGAGGTCTGCGGCTGCAACGGCGTGCCCAAGGGCGTGATCGTGCGGGCGATCAAGACGAAGGGGCTCTTCACCATCGAACAGGTGCGCAAGCACACCAAGGCCTCCGCCTCCTGCGGCTCGTGCACGGGGCTGGTGGAGCAGATCCTGATGAACACGGTCGGCTCGGACCATTCCGCCGCGCCGGCCGCCAGGCCGATGTGCGAGTGCACGCCGCATTCCCACGGCGACGTGCGCGACGCGATCCGCAAGCTGCACCTGACCACCATCGACCAGGCGATGCGGGTGCTGGACTGGAAGACACCGGACGGCTGCACCAAGTGCCGGCCGGCGCTCAACTACTACCTGACCAGCACCTGGCCGCGCGAGGCGAAGGACGATTCGCGTTCCCGCCTCGTCAACGAGCGCAACCACGCCAACATCCAGAAGGACGGCACCTACTCCGTGGTGCCCCGCATCTGGGGCGGCGAGACGAGCGCGAGCGAGCTGCGCCGCATTGCCGACGTGGTCGAGAAGTACCGGATACCGACCGTCAAGATCACGGGCGGCCAGCGCATCGACCTGCTCGGCGTGCGCCGGGAAGACCTTCCCGACGTCTGGAAGGACCTCGACATGCCGAGCGGGCATGCCTACGCCAAGGCCCTGCGCACCGTGAAGACCTGCGTCGGTTCCGAATGGTGCCGCTTCGGCACCCAGGACTCGACCTCGCTCGGCAAGGCGCTCGAGCGCGCGCTCTGGAAGATGTACGCGCCGCACAAGGTCAAGCTCGCCGTCTCGGGCTGCCCGCGCAACTGCGCGGAGTGCGGGATCAAGGACGTCGGCGTGATCGGCGTCGATTCGGGCTGGGAGATCTACGTCGCGGGCAACGGCGGCATCAAGACCGAGGTGGCGCAGTTCTTCGTGAAGGTGGCGACGGCCGAGGAGGTGCTCGAGTACGCCGGCGCCTTCCTCCAGCTCTACCGGGAGGAGGGCTACTACCTCGAGCGCACCGCGCACTTCGTGGCGCGCGTGGGGCTCGACGCGGTGAAGCGGCGCGTCGTCGACGACGCGCAGCAGCGGCGGGCCCTCTGGGAGCGCCTGCAGTACGCGCTCGCCGACCAGGTGGACCCATGGCACGCGCCGGCGCAGGCGGGTGTCGACACGCGCCAGTACGAAACGCTCGAGGGCTGAGGACGCATGAAGCACGCCGACATGGAATCCGTCGAGGCGCCTGCGGCGCTCGAAGCGGCGGGGTTCGCCGAACAGGGGGCGCGATGGCTCGACGTCTGCGCGCTCGAGGACATCGAGCCCTCGGGCGCCCGCGTGCTGCGGCGCGCGGGCGGCGCGGACATCGCGATCTTCCGCACCGCCGGCGATGGCGTCTTCGCGCTGCTGGACCGCTGTCCGCACAAGGGCGGACCCCTCTCGCAGGGCCTCGTCTTCGAGGACCGCGTCGCCTGTCCGCTCCACGACTGGCAGATCCGGTTCGCGGACGGCGAGGCGGTCGAGCCGGACCGGGGCTGCGTCCGGCGCTTCCGAGTGCGCGTCGTGGACGGCCGGGTCCAGGTCGACGCGGCGCAGCTCGGCGAGCCCGACCACGCCGCCCCGCCGGCCGGCCCCTGAGCCGCCGGAAGATCCCATGCCCCCGGATACGATGCCCGAAGCCCCGGTTCGCGTCGTGCGCAGCACCTGCCCGTATTGCGGCGTGGGCTGCGGCGTGCTCGTCGAGACGCAGGGCGAGGGCGCCGCAAGGCGCATCGTCGGGGTGCGGGGCGATCCTGAGCATCCGGCCAACCACGGCAGGCTCTGCACCAAGGGCTCCTCGCTGCACCTGACCGCGGAGCCCCTGCGGCAGCGCCAGGCGCGGCTGGACCGGCCGATGCTGCGTCCGGGGCGCGGCGCCGCGCATGTCGCGCTGGCATGGGACGAGGCGCTGGACCAGGCGGCCCGGCGCTTCGCCGACTGCATCGCCGAGCATGGGCCGGACTCCGTCGCCTTCTACGTGTCGGGGCAGCTGCTCACCGAGGACTACTACGTCTTCAACAAGCTGGCGAAGGGCCTGGTCGGCACCAACAACATCGACAGCAACTCCCGGCTGTGCATGTCGAGCGCGGTCGCCGGCTACAAGGCGAGCCTCGGCGCGGATGCGCCACCCGCGTGCTACGAGGATATCGAGGCGGCCGAGTGCGTCCTGGTCACGGGCTCGAATACCGCCTATGCCCATCCGGTCCTCTTCGCCCGGCTCCAGGCCGCGCGCGCCGCCCGACCGGGCATGCGGCTCGTCGTCGTCGATCCCCGCCGGACCGACACCGCCGCCGCCGCGGACCTGCACCTCGCCATCCGGCCGGGCACCGACGTCACGCTGTTCCTGGCAATGCTCCACGTCGCGATCGTCGAGGACCTGCTCGACCACGAGCTGATCGCCGCGGGGACCCGCGGCTTCGACGCGCTGCGCCGGCAGGCGCTCGGCTGTCCGCCGGCGAAGGCGGCGATCGCCTGCGGCGTCGAAGCGGCGGCGATCGTGCAGGCGGCGCGCTGGTTCGCGGGATCGCGCGCCACCCTGTCGCTCTACTGCCAGGGCCTCAACCAGTCGGTCTCGGGCACCGCGAACAACGTCGCCCTCGTGAACCTGCACCTGGCGACCGGCCAGATCGGACGGCCCGGCGCGGGGCCGATGTCCCTGACGGGACAGCCCAACGCCATGGGCGGGCGCGAGGTCGGCGCGCTGGCGAACCTCGCGAGCGCCCACCGCGACCTCGCGAACCCCGCCGATCGCGACGAGATCGCGCGGCACTGGGGCGTGCGCGACGTGCCGTCCCGCCCCGGTCCGGCGGCGGTCGCGCTCTTCGACGCAATGGCGGCCGGCCGGGTCCGCATGATCTGGATCGCGTGCACGGATCCCGTCCATTCCCTGCCGGACGCGGACCGCGTCCGCGAGGCGCTGCGTCGCGCCGACTTCGTCGTGCTGCAGGACGCGTTCTCGGGGACGGCCACCGGGGACTTCGCCGACCTGCTGCTGCCGGCGACCACCTGGGGGGAGAAGTCCGGGACCGTGACCAATTCCGAGCGCCGCATCAGCCGGGTGCGCGCCGCGCTCGATCCGTGGGGCGACGCGCGCGCGGACTGGGCGATCGCGGCCGGCTTCGGCCGTCGTCTGGAGCGGGCGCTGGCCGTGCGAGGCATCGAGCGGCGCGTCGACGCGGGCGCGTCGCTCTTCGGCTGGCCGGACGTCGAGGCCGTGTGGAACGAGCATCGCGACCTGACCCGCGGCCGCGACCTCGACATCACCGGGCTCTCGTACGAGATCCTCGAGCGCAACGGGCCCCAGCAGTGGCCGATGCCTGCGGGCGCGCGCCGCGGCGTCGCTCGGCTCTATGCCGATCGCCGCTTCGCGACGACCGACGGCCGGGCGCGCTTCCATGCGGTCGAGGGCGGCGCTCCCGCGGAGCGGACCGATGCGGCGTTCCCGTTTGCCCTGCTGACCGGCCGGCTGCGCGACCAGTGGCACGGCATGAGCCGCACCGGCCTCGTCGGCCGGCTCTTCGGGCACGAGCCCGAGCCGGTGGTGGAGATCGCGGCGGCCGACTGCGATGCGCACGGCTGGCGCGACGGTGACCTGGTGCGCATCACGAGCCGGCGCGGCGCGCAGGTCCTGCCGCTGCGGCGGTCCGGGTCGTTGCGGGCCGGGACCGCCTTCGTCGGGATGCACTGGGGGCCGGCCTTCCTCGCGGGCGGCGCGGGCATCAACGCCCTGACGCTCCCGGCCATCGACCCGGTCTCGCAGCAGCCGGAGCTCAAGCACTGCGCGGTCCGCATCGCGCCGGCGCGGCTGCCGCATCGCCTGGTGGCCTTCGGCTGGCTGGAACCCGCGCGGGTGGTCGCCGCGCGCAGGGCGCTGCTCGAGATCGCGCGCGACCTGCCCTTCGCCGCCAGCGTGCCCTTCGGCCGGGAGTCGGAAGGGGTGCTCCTGCGCGCCGCGTCCGCGCAGGCCTTCGATGCCGCCCGCATCCGGGCGATCGAGGACGCCTTCGGCGTGGCGGACGCGCCCCTGGTGACGCTCGATGAGCCGTGCGACGGCGGGCGTCGCCACCTCCTGCTGTCCGCCGGTCGCCTGCGGTTCGTGCTCCTCGCCGGCGCGGATACCGAATCGGAGCCCTGGCTGCGAGAGCTCCTGGCGCAGCGGGCCGACGCCGCCGCCCTGGGCTCGCGACTGCTCCTGCCCGGCGCCACGCCGCCCCTGCCGATCGAGCCGCGCGGCCGGAACGTGTGCAACTGCGTCGGGGTGAGCGAGTCGGCGATCCGCCGCGCGCTCGAGTCTGCGAGCGGCGGCCGGGCCGAGCGCATCGAGGCGGCGCGCGGCGCGACCGGCTGCGGCAGCCAGTGCGGCGCCTGCCTCGCCGAGGTGGGCCGCCTCGCCGACGACTGCCTGCGTCGCCTCGCCGGCGACACCGTCTCCCCCGGGGCGCACGCGCCCGCCTGACACCGTCCACCTCGTCACCGCCATCGGAATCGCCATGCAGAACACCACGCTTCCTCCCTCCGGCCGCATCACGGGGTCGACCCGGGGCGCTTCCCCCTCGCACGGGCGGCGGGGATGGGTCGCCCTCGTCGGCGCGGGGCCGGGCGACCCCGAGCTGCTTACCCTCAAGGCCGCGCGGCGGATCGGCGAGGCGGACGTCATCCTCGTCGACGACCTCGTCGACGCGCGCGTCCTCGCGCATGCGCGTCCCACGGCCCGCATCCGTCGGGTGGGCAAGCGCGGGGGCTGCCGCTCCACCCCGCAACGCTTCATCGAGGCGCTCATGATCCGCGAGGCGCGGGCCGGCCACGGCGTGGTGCGCCTCAAGGGCGGTGATCCGCTGGTGTTCGGCCGCGCGGGCGAGGAGATCGCGGCGCTCGGCCGGGCCGGCATCGACGTGGAGATCGTCAACGGCGTCAGCAGCGCGCTCGCCGCGGGCGCCGCGCTCGGCCGCTCGCTCACCCATCGCGACCATGCGCAGGGCGTCGCCTTCGTGACCGGCCGCCCGAAGCCCGGCGGCGCGGAGCCCGACTGGCGCGCGCTGGCGGCGAGCGGCATGACGCTGGCGATCTACATGGGCCTGGGCCGCGCCGCCGGCGTGCGCGACGCGCTCCTGGGCGGCGGGCTCGATCCCGACACGCCGGCGGCGATCGTCGAAAGGGCCAGCGGTCCGGGCGAGCGGGTGCTGGAGACTCGCCTCGGGGCGATGGCGGAGGACTTCGCGGCGAGCGGCTTCGCGAGCCCGGCCCTCATCCTGGTCGGCGAAGCCCTGCGCGCGCCGGCGGCGCTGGGCGCGCGCGCCGAGGCGTTCACACGACCGAGTCCTGGTCCTCGATCATTCGCCGCAGGATGAAGTTCTGCAGGGCGAGCGAGGAGGCGGCGTCGAGCTCGCCGAACTGCAGGCCGTAGGCCTGGAGCTGCTCGCCGCCGTCGGACGGCCGGAAGGCCTTCAGCGCGCGGGCCACGCATTCGGTCTCGACCGTGTGCTCGCGCTCGTCCACGCCGACCCGCAGCCCGAACGAAACGCGAACGCGACCGCCGTCCTCCAGGACGGGGCTTTCGGCCACCAGCTGCAGTTGCGCGCCCTGCGAGCTGATGTCGGCGAGCAGCCCTTCGTGCCGGCTGCCGTCGGGCAGCACGACCTGCGCCGGCAGTTCCGCCCGCACGCGGGGCGCCATCCGCACCGGCGTGACCCTGATGTCGTCGGGGAAGGAGACGTGCATGTAGTCCACCGGCGCTTCGAACACGCGCAGCACGTTGCAGCGGAACTCGTACAGGTGGATGCCGGAGAACAGGCGCACCCGCAGGCCGTCGCCCACCTGGAGGAGGATCGGCGCCTGTCGGCGTTGCGGCAGCTTGAGGATGAGGTATTCGTCCCGGGCAAAGCCGACGACCGTCGTGAAATGGGCCTGTTCGCCGTCCTGGCCGGACAGCACCAGTTGCACCCGCGAGCCGGGCTGCAGGCGCAGCTCGTTGAAGCCGGCCGACTGCAGGCCTTCCGGCGTCATGGAAGGCGCATTGGGTGACTCGCTCATGATCTGCCCGCCTGATCGGGTATGGGTACTGCCAGCCCCCGAGGATAGCGCGCTTTGTGCCGTCCCCCGCGCACCGGCTACCCACCGGATCAGTTGTCGTAGCCGTCGGAGTGGATGTCCTCGGCCGCCACGCCGAGCCCGAGCAGGATGGGCACGGTGTGCGCGATCATCGCCGCAGGGCCCGCGAGGAAGGCCTTGGCGCCCGTCAGGTCGGTGAAGTCGGCGCGGATCGCCGTGCCCGGCAGCCCGGTGCGCCACCGGGGGTCGGGCGGCTCGCCCTCCGAGAGGAGCAGCTCGTAGCGAAAGCGGGGATTCGTCGCGGCGATGGCCGCGAGCCGGGCGGCGCAGTAGAGGTCGGCCGGCTCGCGCACGCCCACGTAGAGCACGATCTCGCCGTCGTGCTCCCCGGCGCTCGCGGCCTCGGCGATGGCCAGCATCGGGGCGAGCCCGCTGCCGCCGGCCACGAGCAGGGCGAGTCCGGTGTGACGGCTGCGCCAGAATGCGGTCCCGAGCGGCCCTTCCACCTGCAGGACGTCGCCCACGGCGAGCCTTTCCGCGATGTAGCGGCTGCCGGCGCCGCCCGAGAGCCGGACATGGAACTCGATCGAGGCGGCGCTGGCGTCGGGCTCCGGGGCGCTGGCGATGGAGTAGTCGCGCTGCAGCCCCGGGGCGAGATGCAGGCGGACGTACTGGCCGGCGGCGAAGGCGAAGCGGCCACCGTCGGCCGGGGCGATGCGCACGATGCGCATGTCGCGGCCGAGTGATTCGATCGCGAGGACGCGGAAAGGACGGGTATCGGGAGGGGGCTGGGTCATCGGCGAGACGGCCGGCGGAAGGCGTACGGGGCCGGCGCCCGGCCACTCTACCGGAAAACGGGCGACCGAGTCCGTAGAATGGGGGATTCGACAAGGAGCTCCTCACCGACATGACTGCCCAGAACGCCACGATGTCCGACGCCGAACGCCATCTGCGCGAGGCGATGCAGAAGCGGATCGTGATCCTCGATGGCGCGATGGGCACCATGATCCAGCGCTTCAAGCTCACCGAGTCCGATTTCCGCGGCGAGCGCTTCGCCGACCACCCGAAGGACCTGCGCGGGGACAACGAGCTGCTGTCGCTCACCCGGCCCGACGTGATCCGGTCGATCCACGAGCAATACCTCGAGGCCGGCGCGGACATCATCGAGACGAACACCTTCGGCGCCACCACCGTCGCCCAGGCCGACTACGGCCTGCAGGCGTTCGCCGCCGAGATGAACCTGGCCTCGGCGCGGCTCGCGCGGGAGGCGGCCGACCGCTTCTCGACGCCCGAGCGTCCGCGCTTCGTGGCCGGCGCGCTCGGCCCGCAGCCCAGGACCGCCTCGATCTCGCCCGACGTCAACGACCCGGGCGCGCGCAACATCACCTTCGACGAGCTGGCCGCGGCCTACGACGAGCAGGCTCGCGCACTGATCGAGGGCGGTGTCGACCTGCTCCTGCTCGAGACCATCTTCGACACGCTGAACGCGAAGGCGGGCATCTTCGCGATCGAGGGGATCCAGGCCGAACGGGTCGCGGCCGGCCTGCCGCGCATCCCGCTGATGATCTCCGGCACCGTCACCGACGCCTCGGGCCGCATCCTGTCGGGCCAGACGGTGGAGGCGTTCTGGAACTCGGTGCGCCATGCGCGGCCGCTCACCATCGGGCTCAACTGCGCGCTCGGCGCGGCGCTCATGCGCCCCTATGCCGAGGAGATCTCGCGGCTCGCCGACACCTTCACCTGCGTCTACCCGAACGCGGGCCTGCCCAACCCGATGAGCGAGACGGGCTTCGACGAGACGCCCGAGATCACGGCGGGCCTGCTCGGCGAGTTCGCGCGGGCGGGCTTCATGAATGCGGCCGGCGGCTGCTGCGGCACCACGCCCGAGCACATCGCCGCCATCGCCGCCGCGCTCGAGGGCGTGGCGCCACGGCGCGTGCCCGAGCGCCCGCCCGCCATGCGGCTGGCCGGGCTGGAGCCCTTCAACGTGGATGCCGACTCGCTCTTCGTGAACGTCGGCGAGCGCACCAACGTCACGGGCTCCAAGGCCTTCGCCCGCCTGATCATCGGCGAGAAGTACGAGGAGGCGGTTGCCGTGGCGCGCCAGCAGGTCGAGGCCGGCGCCCAGATCATCGACGTCAACATGGACGAGGGCATGCTCGACTCGGCCGCGGCGATGACGCGCTTCCTCAACCTCATCGCGTCGGAGCCGGACATCGCCCGGGTGCCGATCATGGTCGACAGCTCCAAGTGGAGCGTGATCGAGGCCGGGCTGAAGTGCATCCAGGGCAAGCCCATCGTGAACTCCATCTCGCTCAAGGAGGGCGAGGCTGCCTTCCTGGAGCAGGCCGAGCTGTGCCGGCGCTACGGCGCGGCCGCGGTGGTGATGGCCTTCGACGAGCAGGGGCAGGCCGATACGCTCGAGCGCAAGATCGAGATCTGCGAGCGCGCCTACCGCCTGCTGGTGGACCGGGTCGGCTTCGATCCCGAGGACATCATCTTCGATCCCAACATCTTCGCGATCGCCACCGGCATCGAGGAGCACAACAACTACGCGGTGGACTTCATCGAGGCCTGCCGCTGGATCCGCGCCAACCTGCCCGGGGCGAAGGTTTCCGGCGGGGTTTCGAACGTGTCATTCAGCTTCCGCGGCAACGACCCGGCGCGGGAGGCGATCCACACCGTGTTCCTCTACCACGCGATCCGCGCCGGGCTCACGATGGGCATCGTCAATGCCGGCATGATCGGCGTGTACGACGACATTCCCGCCGACCTGCGCGAGCTGGTGGAGGACGTCGTGCTGAACCGCCGGCCCGATGCGACCGAGCGCCTGATCGAGGCCGCCTCGCGGCTCAAGGGCGGCGGCACGAAGGAGGCATCCGTCCTCGAATGGCGGGGCACGCCCGACGCGCCCGTGCCGGTCGGCCAGCGCCTTACGCATGCGATGGTCCACGGCATCACCGACTTCGTGATCGAGGACACCGAGGAGGCCTGGCAGGAGGTCAAGGCTCGCGGCGGCCGGCCGATCGAGGTGATCGAAGGCCCGCTGATGGACGGCATGGGCGTGGTGGGCGACCTCTTCGGGGCGGGCAAGATGTTCCTGCCGCAGGTGGTGAAGTCGGCCCGCGTGATGAAGCAGGCGGTGGCCCACCTGATCCCCTACATCGAGGCCGAGCGCGACCAGATCGCGGCGGCCGGCGGCGACGTGCGCAGCAAGGGCAAGGTGGTGATCGCAACGGTGAAGGGCGACGTCCACGACATCGGCAAGAACATCGTCTCCGTCGTCCTCCAGTGCAACAACTTCGAGGTCGTCAACATGGGGGTGATGGTTCCCTGCGCGGACATCCTCGCCAAGGCCAGGGAGGTGGATGCCGACATCATCGGGCTGTCGGGCCTCATCACGCCTTCCCTCGAGGAGATGGCGCACGTCGCACGCGAGATGGAACGCGACCCCTGGTGCCGCGAGCGCAACATCCCGCTGCTGATCGGCGGGGCGACGACCTCGCGGGTGCACACGGCGGTCAAGATCGCGCCGCACTACAGCGGCCCGGTCATCTACGTGCCGGACGCCTCGCGCTCCGTGCCGGCGGTGCAGCAGCTCATCAGCCCCGAGTCGCGCGAGGCCTACCTCGCGTCGATCCGCGAGGAGTACGAACGGGTGCGCAACCAGCACGCCGCCAAGAAGGGCCCGACGCTGGTGTCGATCGCCGAGGCGCGCGCCAACAAGACGCCCATCGACTGGCGCGCCGTCGCGAGCGGCCAGCCCGGGGCCTATGTCCCGCCGAAGCCCAGGTTCATCGGCCGGCGCGAGTTCCGCAACATCGACCTCGCGACGATCGCGGGCTACATCGACTGGCAGCCGCTGTTCCAGGCGTGGGACCTTTCCGGGCCATTCCCGGCGATCCTCGAGGATCCGGTGGTCGGCGAGTCGGCGCGCAAGGTCTACGAGGATGCCCGCAGGATGCTGGACCGGCTCGTCGCCGGGCGCTGGCTGACGGCGAGCGCGGTGGTCGGTTTCTGGCCGGCCAACACGGTCAACGACGACGACATCGAGATCTACCTGGACGAGTCGCGCAGCAAGGTGGCCTTCACGTGGCACAACCTGCGCCAGCAGACCGCCAAGCGCGAGGGCATCGCCAACAAGTCGCTCGCCGACTTCATCGCGCCGCGGCTGATCGACGGTCGGCCGTCGGGCATCGCCGACTACATCGGCATGTTCGCCGTCACCGCCGGCACGGGCATCGAGCCGCACCTGCAGCGCTTCATCGCCGACCACGACGACTACTCGGCGATCATGCTCGAGGCGCTGGCCGACCGGCTCGCCGAGGCGCTCGCCGAGATGATGCACGAGCGGGTGCGGCGCGACCTCTGGGGCTACGCCCCCGACGAGAAGCTGGGCGTGGAGGACCTGATCGCCGAGCGCTACGTCGGCATCCGGCCGGCGCCGGGCTATCCGGCGTGCCCGGAGCACACCGTCAAGCGGGCGCTCTTCGACCTGCTGCAGGCGCGCGCAGTGGGCATCGAACTCACCGAGTCGCTCGCCATGCAGCCGGCGGCGAGCGTTTCCGGCTTCTACCTTTCGCACCCGCAGGCGGAATATTTCAACGTCGGCCCGATCGGGGCCGACCAGTTCGCCGACTACCTTGCCCGGTCGGGTCGCGAGGAGGCCGAGCTGCGCCGGGCGTTGGCCCCGAACCTCGCCTGAGTCGCCGGCGGCGGCGCGGTCCGTGCGCCGGACAGGACCCCGCGCGCGCCGATCTGCCGGCGCAACGGTTCCGGTGTGCATGCGGGCCTGGTCCGGGCGCTAGAATCGCCGTTCGACCAGACCGGGCCCTGCGAGGAAAAGCCATGAGCCGAATCTACGACGACAACTCGCTGTCCATCGGGAATACCCCCCTGGTACGGCTGAACCGCGTGACCGAGGGCGCCGGCGCCACGGTGCTCGCGAAGATCGAAGGGCGCAATCCGTCCTATTCGGTGAAGTGCCGCATCGGCGCGGCCATGATCTGGGACGCCGAGAAGAATGGCCTGCTCGGCCCGGGCAAGGAGCTCGTCGAGCCCACCAGCGGCAACACCGGCATCGCGCTCGCCTACGTGGCGGCCGCCCGGGGCATTCCGCTCACCCTGACGATGCCCGACACCATGAGCATCGAACGCCGCAAGCTGCTCGCCGCCTACGGCGCGAAGCTGGTGCTCACTGAGGGTGCGAAGGGGATGAAGGCCGCCATCGCCAAGGCCGAGGAGATCGTCGCCTCCGCGCCGGACAGGTACGTCCTCCTGCAGCAGTTCGAGAACCCGGCCAACCCGGCGATCCACGAGTCGACCACCGGCCCCGAGATCTGGAACGACACCGACGGCGCGATCGACATCCTGGTCTCGGGCGTCGGGACCGGCGGGACCATCACCGGCGTGTCGCGCTACATCAAGAAGACCCGGGGCAAGGCGATCCAGTCCATCGCGGTCGAGCCCACCGCGAGCCCCGTGATCACCCAGGCGATGGCGGGCCAGCCGCTGACGCCCTCGCCGCACAAGATCCAGGGCATCGGCGCAGGCTTCATTCCGGGCACGCTAGACCTGTCCCTCGTCGATGCCGTCGAACAGGTATCGAACGAAGAGGCGGTGGACTATGCGCGCCGCCTCGCGCGCGAAGAGGGCATCATCTCGGGCATCTCGAGCGGGGCCGCCGTCGCGGCGGCCGTCCGGCGCGCGAAGCTGCCGGAGAACAAGGGCAAGACCATCGTCGTGGTGCTGCCCGACTCCGGCGAGCGCTACCTCAGCTCGATCCTCTTCGAAGGGA
>CAZDYQ010000056.1:0-20207 GCA_964509685.1 uncultured Burkholderiaceae bacterium | reverse complement strand
CGGGAGAACTCGATCGGGTAGCGCAGGAAGGTCTTGCGGAGGCTGTTGCCGTCGATGTCGTAGTACTCGCCGCCGTTGCGGCCGTCGTCGAACCAGAACGCGGTGAGCTCCCGCTTGCCGTTGATGTAGCGCATCGCGAGCACGCGGCCCCCCTGGGGCAGCTCGAGGCTGTCGGGCTCGGACAGGGTCTCGTAGATGACTTCGAGGCGGTCGCCGCGGCGCAGGTCGCGGTAGAGGTCGAGCTCGCCGCCGAGGATGTCGGCGACCTGGCTCGCCACGGCGTCGGGGATCCCGGCGGCGTAGGTGGCGCCGAACAGGGTGCTCGAGACGGTGGCGGTGCGCAGGGCGATGCCGTGCTCGAGCTCGATGGTCTCGTCGCGGGCGGCGAGCCGCCCGTCCGGGCCGCGCTCGACCACGATGCGCAGGCCGACGGGCGACTCCTGCGGATCGATGATGCCCTTCGAATACACGAGGCGGGCGACCTGCCCCATGGAATCGAGCTCGGCATGGAGCGTCTCGCCGGCGCGGAACGCGAGGATGGCCCGGGCGGTGCCGTCCTGTCCGATGAACTCGACCAGCCCGGGATCGACGATGTCCATTCGCGCGAGCACCGTCTGCAGGGTGTCGCCGAGCCGGATGCGGGCGCTCTGGATGCTGCCCGCCGCGGGCGGGGCATCGGGAAGGTCGAGCGTCACGGGGACGGTGACCGTGGTGGCGGGGGGCAGGGGGCGCTCAGGTAGCGGCTTGACCAGACCGTAGGCGGTCAGGACAGTACCGAAGGCCAGCACGAAGGCCACGACCGACGGCACTGCTCGGATGCGGGGACTCCCGATCATTCAGCAGGCTCGTTCCGGGCGATGGCAACGCCTCGGCTAGAATGCCGGGGCGTCACCTCGCCCATGTTGTCTTGTCCGAATTCCGGGTCGGTCCTGGCTGGGAACCCGGCAGTAGGTGGCAGATTATACGCGGCATGGCACGGACATTTGCCGCGCGTTTACATGTTTTTGCAAAGGTAGCTGGATGAACGGCGAGAACTGGCCGATCACCGATCGCGTTCGCGAGGCGATGGCGATCACGAAGCGGGGCAGCGACGAACTCATCGTCGAGTCGGAATGGCTTCGGAAACTCGCCCGCAGCGAGGCGACCGGCACGCCACTGCGCATCAAGCTCGGCCTGGATCCCACCGCGCCGGACCTGCACCTTGGCCACACCGTGGTCCTGAACAAGCTGCGCCAGCTGCAGGACCTCGGCCATACCGTGATCTTCCTGATCGGCGACTTCACGTCGATGATCGGCGATCCCTCGGGCCGCAACACCACGAGGCCGCCCCTCACCCGGGAGCAGATCGAGGAGAACGCCGCGACCTACTTCCGCCAGGCGAGCCTCGTGCTCGACCCGGAGCGCACCGAGATCCGCCGCAACTCCGAGTGGAGCGATCCGCTCGGGGCACGCGGCATGATCCAGCTCGCCGCCCGCTACACCGTGGCGCGCATGATGGAGCGCGACGACTTCGCGAAGCGGTTCAAGGCCGGCATCCCCATCTCGGTCCACGAGTTCCTGTATCCGCTGATGCAGGGCTACGACTCGGTCGCCCTCAGGTCGGACCTCGAGCTGGGCGGCACCGACCAGAAGTTCAACCTGCTGGTCGGTCGCGAGCTGCAGCGGGAGTACGGCCAGGAGCCCCAGTGCATCCTGACCATGCCGCTGCTCGAGGGGCTCGACGGCGTCGAGAAGATGTCGAAGTCCAAGGGCAACTACGTCGGCATCACCGAGCCGCCCGACGAGATGTTCGGCAAGCTGATGTCGATCAGCGACGAGCTGATGTGGAAGTACTTCGACCTGCTGTCGTTCCGGCCGATGGCCGAGATCGAGCGCCTGCGGCGGGAATGCGCCGAAGGGCGCAACCCGCGCGATGCGAAGGTCGAGCTCGCGCTCGAGATCGTCGAGCGATTCCACGGCGCGGACGCCGCGCGGGCGGCGCTCGAGACGTTCGAGGCCCGCTTCAGGCGGGGGGCGCTGCCCGAGCAGATGCCGGAGTACGACTTCGAGGGTGCCCCGGCCCGGATCGTCCCCCTGCTGCGGCACTGCGGCCTCGCAGCGTCGAATGCCGAGGCACTGCGCGCCATCGCCCAGGGCGGGGTGCGGGTCGATGGCCGGAAGATCGAGGACCGGGCGCTGGAACTGCCTGCGGGGGAATACGTCCTGCAGGTAGGCAAGCGCCGCTTCGCCCGCCTGCGGCTGCATTGAGCGGCGGGACGGCTTAGACTCTTCGCAAGCACAAGGACAAGGAGGCCATCTTGAAACTCACCAGCGAGTCATTCGTCGACGGCGGCGTCATCCCGGTGGAGTTCGCCTTCGGCCGTATCGATCCCAAGCAGCACGTCGCCCTTTCGGACAACCGGAATCCGCATCTCGCCTGGGAGGACGTCCCCCCGGGAACCCGCTCCTTCGCGGTCATCTGCCACGACTACGACGTCCCCAGCAAGCCCGACGACGTGAACCAGGAGGGCCGGGAGATCCCCGCCGACCTGCCGCGCGTCGATTTCTACCACTGGGTGCTGGTGGACCTGCCGGCCGACTGCCGTTCCATCGCCGCGGGCTCGCATTCGGACGGGGTCACGCCCAAGGGCAAGCCGGGCCCCGCCGCGCCCGGCGGCGCGCGCCACGGCATCAACGACTACACGGCATGGTTCGCGAACGATCCCGACATGGCGGGCGACTACTACGGCTACGACGGCCCGTGCCCGCCGTGGAACGACTCGATCGTGCACCACTATGTCTTCACGGTGTACGCGCTCGATGTCGAGCAGCTGCCCGTGCAGGGCCGCTTCACGGGTCCCGATGCGCTCAAGGCGATCAACGAGCACACGCTCGGCCAGGCGTCGATCACCGGAACCTTCACGCTCAATCCGAGGCTGGCCTGATTCCGATCGACAGCAACACGACGACCGAGATCTGGCTGATTCGCCATGGGGTGACCTCCTGGAACCGCCAGCGGCGGTTCCAGGGCCATCGCGACATCGGGCTCGACGACGAGGGGCACGAGCAGGCGCGGCGGCTCGCCGAGCGCCTGGCGGACTGCGGCCTGGTCGCGGTCCACACCAGCGACCTGGCCCGGGCGCGCGACACCGCCGCCCCGGTGGCGGCCCGCCTCGGGATCCCCGCGGTGACCGACGAGGGGCTGCGCGAGCGCTGCTACGGCGACTTCGAGGGGCGCACCTACGACGAGATCGAAGCCGAGTTCCCGGAGGCGTACGCCCGCTGGCGGGCGCGCGATCCCGGCTTCGCCCTGCCGGGCGGAGGGGAGTCCCTGCGCGAATTCGCCGACCGCGTCGCCCGGGCCTTCGATCGCATCGCGCGCAGCTATCCCGGTCGCCGGGTCGCGGCCGTCACCCATGGTGGCGTGCTCGACATCGCCTACCGGATCGCGACCGGGCTGGACCTCGAGTCGCCGCGGCGCCACGAGCTGCTCAATGCGAGCATCAACCGGATCCGGTTCCGGGACGGGCAATGGTCCCTGATCGACTGGGCCGATGTGGCCCATCTCGACGCCGTGCTCGACGATGCCTCGGTGCGACGCCAGGGCGGGCCCCCGGGATTGCCCGGCCGGGCCCTGCAAGGCTAGAATCCCCGCTTGCACTCGCAATTCCTGCGCGACTGGCGAATGGGTAGAGCACTACCGGGGAGCGCAGGGCATGGCCTGGGGTAGCGGCCGCATCCGGCAGCGTCGCTGGCCGGTGGGCTCCCGGGCCATTTCCTACCGTGTCTGCCGCGCGCCTGGGCAGCCGTGATCCACCCCTACGGCTGAACGCGGAGAAACCACCATGTTCGATCCCAATGCGACCCTCGACAAGGTCGATCCCGAGGTCCATGACGCCATCGTTCGCGAGAACAAGCGCCAGGAAGACCACATCGAGCTGATCGCATCCGAGAACTACACGAGCCCGGCGGTCATGCAGGCCCAGGGCAGCCAGCTCACCAACAAGTACGCCGAGGGCTATCCCGGCAAGCGCTACTACGGCGGTTGCGAATACGTGGACATCGTCGAGACGCTCGCGATCGAACGGGTCAAGGCCCTGTTCGGCGCCGAGGCGGCCAATGTCCAGCCCAACTCGGGCTCGCAGGCCAACCAGGCGATCCTGATGGCCTTCCTCAAGCCCGGCGACCGCATCATGGGCATGAGCCTCGCGGAAGGCGGCCACCTCACGCACGGCATGCCGCTGAACATGTCGGGCAAGTGGTTCGACGTCGTCTCCTACGGCCTCGACGCGAACGAGCGCATCGACTACGACGCCATGGCGAAGCTCGCGCGCGAGGCGCGGCCGAAGCTGATCATCGCCGGCGCGTCCGCCTACAGCCTGCGCATCGACTGGGAACGCTTTGCCGAGGTCGCGCGCGAGATCGGCGCGATCTTCATGGTGGACATGGCCCACTACGCGGGCCTGATCGCCGCCGGCGAGTACCCGAACCCGGTGCCCCATGCCGACGTGGTCACCTCCACCACCCACAAGAGCCTGCGCGGACCGCGGGGCGGCTTCATCCTGATGAAGGCCGAGCACGAGAAGGCGATCAACTCGGCCGTGTTCCCGGGGCTCCAGGGCGGGCCGCTGATGCACGTGATCGCCGCCAAGGCAGTCGCCTTCGGCGAGGCCCTCAAGCCGGAGTTCAAGGAGGCCCAGCGGCAGGTGGTGCGCAATGCCAGGGCGCTCGCCGAGGCGCTGATCGAGCGGGGCCTGCGCATCGTCTCGGGCGGCACCGAGTCGCACGTGATGCTCGTGGACCTGCGGCCGAAGAACATCACCGGGAAGGCGGCCGAGGCCGCGCTGGGGCGCGCCCACATCACCGTCAACAAGAACGCGATCCCCAACGATCCCGAGAAGCCCTTCGTGACCAGCGGCATCCGGCTCGGCTCGCCCGCGATGACGACGCGCGGCTTCGGCGAGGCCGAGGCCCGCCAGGTCGGCCACCTGATCGCCGACGTGCTCGAGGCGCCGGACGACGAATCGCGCATCGCGCAGGTCCGCGAGCAGGTCGCGGCCCTCACAGCCCGCTTCCCGGTCTACGGCCGGAGCTGAACCTCCGGCCGGGGGGCGAGGGCAATGCGCTGTCCCTTCTGCGAGCATCCCGATACGCAGGTCGTCGAAACCCGTGAATCCGACGACGGCGGCAGCATCCGCCGTCGTCGTCGCTGCCTGCACTGCGACAAGCGCTTCACCACCTACGAGCGGCCCGACCTGCAGTACCCCACGGTGGTCAAGCGCAGCGGGATGCGCGCCGAGTTCGACCGGGAGAAGCTCCGCGCCTCGATCGCGCTCGCCCTGCGCAAGCGGCCGGTGGCCGCGGCGGAGGTCGATGCCGCGGTCCAGCGCATCGAGGAGTGGCTGCGGGGGCTCGGGGTGCGCGAGGTCGCGAGCGAGCGAATCGGCGAGACGGTGATGGAGGAGCTGCGCAAGCTCGACAAGGTCGGCTACGTGCGCTTCGCGTCGGTGTATCGCAGCTTCGAGGACGTGAACGACTTCGCCGACGCCATTCGCGAGGTGCGGCCGCCGCGCCGCCGCGGTCGCTGAGCGCGCCGGCCGCTCAGCGGCCGGCGACCTGGTCGAGGCTGCGCCCGGGCGTGATCACCTGCGGATCGACGACCAGCTCGATCAGCGCGGGGCGCCTGTGGCGCCCGATGAAGCCCAGCGCCTTCTCCAGCGCATGGCCGAACTCCGGGGTCCGCTCGACGCGGGCGCCGAATCCGCCGAAGGCCTCGGCAAAGCGCACGAAATCCGGATTGGCCAGGGCGGTGCCATGGACACGCCCCGGATATTCCCGCTCCTGGTGCATGCGGATCGTGCCGTACATGCCGTTGTTGAAGAGCAGCACCAGGAAGCCCGCGTCGTACTGGGCGGCGGTGGCGAGCTCGCTGGCGCTCATCAGGAAGTCGCCGTCGCCGGCGAAGCAGACCACGTTGCGATCGGGTGCCGCGATGCGCGCGGCCACCGCCGCCGGGATGCCGTAGCCCATGGCGCCGGAGGTCGGCGCGAGCTGGGTGCGCAGGCCCCCGTAGCGCCAGAACCGGTGGGCCCAGGTGGCGAAGTTGCCCGCCCCGTTGGTGACGATGGTGTCGCCGGGCACCGCGCGCTGCAGCGTGTTCACCACTTCCCAGAGATCGAGCCGGTCGAGCCCGGGCTGGTCGAAGACCGCGGGCCGCGCGCGCCATGCCTCCAGCTCGGCGCGCGCCTCGGCGACGGTGTCGCGCCAGCGGGGCGTCTCGATGCGCAGGCCGGAGAGCGCGAGGGCGAAGGGCTCCACCGCCGCATTGACCAGCAGGTCGCCCTGGAAGACGGTGCCGAGTTCCTCGGCACCGGGATGGACGTGCACGAGCTTCTGGCGCGGCCGCGGCGAGTCGAGAAGCGTGTAGCCCGAGGTGGTCATCTCGCCGAGCCTCGCCCCGATCACGATGAGCAGGTCCGCCCGGCGCACGCGCTCGGCGAGCCTGGGGTTCACCCCGATGCCGACGTCGCCGACGTAGTGGGGATGATGATGGTCGAGGATGTCCTGGCGCCGGAAGCTGCATGCCACGGGCAGTGCGTTGGTCTCGGCGAACTGGCGCAGGGCCTCGCAGGCCGCCGGCGTCCAGCCGCTCCCGCCCACGAGCACGAGCGGCCGGGTGGCCGCGGCGAGCAGCTCCCGAAGCGCCTCGAGCTGCGCGGCCGAGGGGTGCGCCTGCACCGGCTGGAAGGGTGCGCTGTCGGCGACGGTCGCCGTGCCCGAGAGGGTGTCCTCCGGCAGCGCCACCACCACCGGGCCCATGCGGCCGCTGGTGGCCACCTGGAACGCATGGGCCACCAGTTCGGGAATCCGCTCGGTGCGGTCGATCTGGGTGACCCACTTGGCGATCGAGCCGTACATGCGGCGGTAGTCGATCTCCTGGAACGCCTCGCGCCCGAGGAAGTCGTTGCCGACCTGGCCGACGAAGACCACGAGCGGCGTCGAATCCTGCTGCGCGGTGTGGATCCCGATCGCGGCATTGCTGGCCCCGGGCCCGCGGGTCACCATCAGCGCGGCCGGACGTCCGGTCAGCTTGCCGTAGGCCTCGGCCATGAAGGCCGCGCCGCCCTCGTGGCGGCAGGTGACGAAGCGGATGGCCTCGCGATGGGCGTAGAGGCCGTCGAGGACGGCGAGGTAGCTTTCGCCTGGTACGCCGAAGACGGTGTCCACGCCATGCACGGCGAGCGCGTCGGCGAGCAGCTGGCCGCCGCTGCGGGCCGGGATCGTGGCGGTTCGGGTCATGGGATCTCAGACGTCCTGTGGGGCAACCGGTTCCGGGATCGGGGCGGTCAGCGCGTCGATGAAGCTCTTCGCCCAGTACTTGATGTCGTTCGACGCCAGCACGGCGTACATGTCGCGATGGCGCGCGATGCGTTCCTCGCGCGGCATCTCGAGGGCCGTGCGGATCGCCTCGGCCATGCCTTCATGGTCGTGCGGATTGACGAGCAGCGCGGCGCTCAGCTCGGCGGCGGCGCCGGCGAACTGGGACAGCACCAGCACGCCGGGGTCCTCCGGGTCCTGCGCGGCGACGAACTCCTTCGCCACCAGGTTCATGCCGTCGCGCAGCGGCGTGACGAGCCCGACATCCGCGAGCCGGAGCATCGCGGCGACCGCGCCGCGCCGGTAGTTGCGGTTGACGTAGCGCAGCGGCACCCAGGCGACGTGGCCGTACTCGCCATTGATCCTTCCCACCCGGCCGCTCACCTCGGCATCCATCTCGGCGTACTCGGGAATCTCGGAGCGGCTCTTGGGCGCGATCTGCAGGAAGGTCACCCGTTCGCGCCACGACTCCTCCGTGCGCAGGAACCGCTCGTAGGCATCGATGCGCTGGAGGATGCCCTTCGAGTAGTCGAGCCGGTCGACGCCGATGATCAGGCGGCGGCCCTCGAGGCTCTCGCGAAGCTGGCGGATCAGGGTGGACTTGCTTGCGCGGGCCGCGAGCCTGCGCAGCTGCCTCGGATCGACGCCCACGGGGAAGACGCCGATGCGAAACGCGTGCGAGCCGGCCCGGTACACGCGGCGGTCGGGGCTCGTCGCGCCCACGACGGTGCTGAGGTAGCGCGCGAAGTTCGACGCATCGTTCTCCGTCTGGAAACCGATGAGGTCGTAGTCCACGAGCGCGCCGATGGTCACCTCGTGCTTGGGCAGCGCGGTGAGGATGTCCGGCGGGGGCATCGGGATGTGCAGGAAGAACCCGATGCGGTTGGCGTGGCCGAGGCGTCGCAGTGCGCGGGCCATGGGCATCAGGTGATAGTCGTGCACCCACACGATGTCGTCGGGGCGCAGCAGCTTGCCGAGCCGCTCGGCGAAGAACTGGTTGACGCGCAGGTAGCCTTCGTAGTGGCCGGCGGTGAACTCGGCCAGGTCCACCCGGTAGTGGAGGATCGGCCAGAGGACCCGGTTGGCGAAGCCGTTGTAGTACTCGTCGAACTCGCTCGAATGGAGGTCGGTCAGGACGTAGCGGACGCGATCGATCTCGGTGGTGGTGGGTTCGGGCGGATCGTCGGAGACGCCGCCGCTCCAGCCGAACCAGATGCCCTCGCGTTCCTGCATCGCCGCGGCCACCGCGACGGCCAGTCCTCCCGGCGCCTGCTTGCCCTGCGGATCCGGCGCGGCGACCCGGTTCGAGACTACGACGAGGCGAGCCATAGCCCTTCCTCCCAGGAGATGGACAGGCGCATCGCCGAGTTCACGATGCCGGCCATGGAATAGGTCTGGGGAAGGTTGCCCCAGAGCTCGCCGGTCAGCGGATGCAGGTCCTCCGACAGCAGCCCGTAGCTGTTGCGCACCGCGAGGAGCTCCCCGAACAGCTCGCGCGCCTCGTCGCGCCGGCCCATCGCGGCCAGCGCGTCGATGGTCCAGAACTTGACCACCAGGAAGGCCGTCTCCGGCATGCCGAAGTCGTCCGGCACGCCGTAGCGGAGCATCTGGCCGTTGACCGTCAGCTCGCGCCGGATGGTCTCGACCGTGCTGACATAGCGTGGATCGTCGGCGGCGATGATGCCGAGCTCCGCCATCAGCAGGACGCTGGCATCGAGGTCGGTGCCGCCGAGGTAGCCGGTGAACGCACCGCGCTTCTCGTTCCAGGCTTCCGCGAGCAGCCGCGTGCGGATCTCCTCGGCCCGCTTCAGCCAGGCATCCGATTCCTGCCGCAGCCCGAGGCGGCGCGCGATGCGGCCGAGGCCGTCGCACGCCACCCAGCACAGCAGCACCGAATGGGTATGGACACGGGTGCGGCCGCGGTACTCCCAGATGCCGGCATCGGGCTCGAACGCGAAGCGCGCCGCCTTCTCGCCCAGGGGCTCGAGCCGCCGGTACAGCCCCTCGTCGCCCATCGTGGGCAGGCGCTGGTCGGCGAAGGACTGCGCGACGGCGAGGATCACCGAGCCGTACACGTCGTTCTGGACCTGCTCGGCCGCCTGGTTGCCGATGCGCACGGGCCCCTGTCCGAGGTAGCCGGGCAGGTCGGGGGCGATCCGCTCCTCGGTGGGCAGGTCGTGCACGATGCCGTAGAGCGGTCGCAGGCCCTCCGCATCGCTCGCCGCCACCGTGGCGATGTAGTCGATGTAGCTCTCCATCGTCTTCGTCGCGCCCAGGCGGTTGAGCGCCTGGATGACGAAGTAGGCGTCGCGCAGCCAGCAGAACCGGTAGTCCCAGTTGCGTTCGGAGTTCGGCGCCTCGGAGACCGAGGTCGTGTGCGCGGCGACGATTGCGCCGGTCTCCTCGAAGGAGCACAGCTTCAGCGTGATGGCCGCCCGTATCGTTTCGCTCTGCCACTCGTACGGGATCGCGAGCGCCCGGACCCAGTCGGTCCAGTAGTCGATGGTCTTCTCGAGGAAGCTCGAGGCGATCGCGTCGGGCGCCTCGTTGAGCGGCTCGTCGGGCCCGAAGATCAGGTGCAGCGGCTTCGACAACACGAAGGGCGACTCGTGCAGCACGTACGACAGGGGAGCGTCCGTGGTGAGGCGCAGCGGGTCGGTGCTCGAGCCGACGAAGCGGATGTGGTTGGAGCCCGCGATGGGATGGCAGGGCTTGCCGTAGTCGTGGGTCGGGCGCACGCGCAGCCGGATGCGCGGCAGGCCGGACAGGGGCTCGATCCGGCGCACGATGGTGGAGGGGCGAAAGTGCCGGCCGTACTGCTTGAAGCGGGGCGCGAAGTCGGAAATGCGCAGCGCATTGCCGTTGCCGTCGCGAAGCACCGTCTCGATGACGGCGGTGTTGCGGCGGTATCCCGAGCTGCTCTCGACCATGCCCTCGAGGGCCACCTCGCAGAAGCCCTTGTCCTGGTCGCCGGACAGGAGGTTGCAGAACACCGGGTCGCCGTCGAAGCGTGGGACGCACCACCACACGATGCGCCCGAGCGGATTGACCAGCGCGGCGACCCGGCAGTTGCCGATCAGGCCGAGATCGAGCGGCTGGTGGTTGGGGCTGCGGAACGTCGCGTTCAAGTCGATGCCTCCATCAGGTCGGCCACGCGCTCGATCGCGGCGCGCACCTCGGCCGCCGAGGCGAACACCGCGCACACGTTGCCGAGCGGCCGCTCGACGGACAGCGCGATGCCGCCGGCGGCGCTCACCGCATCGAGCGCGATCCGGTCGGTGACGTCGTCGCCGATGAAGATCGGCCGCCGGCCGAGGAATGGCTCGCTCGCCATCAGGATCCGGATCGCGCGGGCCTTGTCGAAGCCCGATCGCTTCACTTCGAGCACGGCCTTGCCGGGCAGCACGACGACGGATTCGTCGCCGGCGGCCTCCACGATCCTGCCCACCGCGCCGGCGAGCGCCCGGGCGAGCGCGGGCCGCTCCCTGAAGTGGATCGCGATGCTCGTGTGCTTGTCCTCGAGGATGAGGCCGGGATGTCGCTCCTGCAGCGCCAGGAGCTGGGCGCGCAGGGGGGTCGGCAAGGCGAGGCCGGGCAGGGTCTCGGTTCGCCCGGCGCTGTGCGTTCGCCAGTGGGCGCCGTGCGCGCCGGCCGCCGGCAGGCGCAGGGGCGCGAACAGCCGGTCGAGCTCATCGACGGGGCGGCCGCTCACGAGGGCGAGGGCGCCTTCCAGCGCATCGTGGATGCGGGCGAGGGACCGGCGCAGGCTGGGCGGAACGACGACCTCGTCGGGTCGCGGGGCGATGTCGAGCAGGGTGCCGTCGACATCGAGAAAGAGCGCGGGCCGCGGCTCGCCGGTCAGGCCCCGGACCAGGATGTCGAAGGCCTCCCCGGACTCGGGCGGCTGGGACGTCAGGGTCATGGTCAGGCTCATTCTAGCGGCGCCGGCCGCCCGCGCACGGGCAGCGAACTGGACACGATCACGCGACAGGTTAGAGTTCTTCGTCTTCGACGGGCGGCTCGGCCGCAGGGACGGCGCGCATGGGTGGGTACGGCACGGCGAGGCATGCGGCGAGCAAGTCTCGCACGGAACATGCCCGGTTCGGGATCGATCTCGGGGGGACCAAGATCGCGATGGTGGCGCTCGACCGGGCGAACCGGGTCCTCGCGCGCCGGCGCGTGCCCACGCCGCAGGGCGATTATGCCGCGACGCTCGAGACGATAGCAGCGCTCGTCGAGGCGGGGGAACGGGAGCTCGGCGTCGTCGCGTCGGTGGGCGTGGGCACGCCGGGCGCGCCCTCCCGTGTCGATGGCCTGATGAAGAACTGCAATTCGGTCGTCCTGAACGGCCGGCCGCTCCGCCGCGACCTGGAGGCCCGGCTGCGTCGACCGGTGCGCATCGCGAACGATGCCGACTGCTTCGCCCTTTCGGAAGCGGCCGACGGCGCGGCGAGGGACGCCCGCGTCGCCTTCGGCGTCATCCTCGGCACGGGGGTGGGCGGCGGCATCGTGGTGGAGGGCCGCCTGCTGCAGGGGCCGAACGCGATCGCCGGCGAATGGGGCCACAACGCCCTGCCATGGCCGCGGCCCTCGGAACTCCCGGGGCCCGCCTGCTACTGCGGTCGCCAGGGCTGCATCGAGACCTGGCTCTCGGGGCCCGCGCTCGCCCGCGAGGCGGCCCGCCGCCTGCCGACGGGCGCGGCCGCCGGCGACGCCGCGGGCGTGGTCCGTCGCGCCAGGGCGGGCGATCCCGCGGCGGTCGCCGCGCTGGACGACTGGTACGACCGGCTTGCGCGCGGGCTGGCGATGGTGATCAACATCCTCGATCCCGACGTGATCGTGCTGGGCGGGGGCCTCTCCGGCATCGACGAAACATACGCCGAGGTGCCTCGCCGCTGGGGTCGGTACGTCTTCTCCGACCGGGTGGATACCGCCCTGCGTCCGCCCGTACACGGCGACGATTCCGGCGTGCTCGGTGCGGCGAGGCTCTGGGCGGTGGACGAGCGCCCGGCGTCGGCCTGACGGGCGCTCGGTACAATCGTCGACACGATGTTCACCGAACAGGATCACGCCTGGATGCTGCACGCGCTCGAGCTCGCGCGGCGCGGCATGTACGGCACCAGTCCCAACCCGCGAGTGGGTTGCGTGATCGTTCGCGACAACGAGGTGGTCGGCGAGGGCTGGCATCGGCGCGCCGGCGAACCGCATGCCGAAGTCCTGGCGCTCGCGCAGGCGGGTGGCCGGGCGCGTGGCGCCACGGTCTATGTCACGCTCGAGCCCTGCGCCCATCACGGCAAGACGCCGCCCTGCGCGAACGCCCTGGTCGATGCGCAGGTGGGGCGGGTGATCTCGGCCATGGAAGATCCCAATCCCGCGGTCGATGGCGAAGGCCTGGCGATCCTGCGTGCCGCCGGCATCGATGTGCGCTGCGGGCTGCTGCGGGACGAGGCGTTCGAGCTCAATCTCGGATTCGCGTCCCGGATGCTTCGCGGCCGGCCATGGGTGCGCCTCAAGGTCGCCGCGAGCCTCGACGGCACGACCGCGCTCGCCGACGGCCAGAGCCAGTGGATCACCGCGGCGGCGGCGCGCGCCGACGGTCATGCCTGGCGGGCACGCGCCTGCGCGATCCTCACCGGCATCGGCACGGTGCGCGCCGACGATCCGCGGCTGGACGTGCGCGAGGTCGAGACCGTTCGCCAGCCCCTGAAGGTGCTGGTGGATTCGCGGCTCGAGGTGGATCCGCGCGCGGCGATGCTGCGCAGCGGCCGCACCCTGGTCGTGTGCGCGAGCGCACCGCCGGATCGCGCGGCCGAGCTGCGCGACCGTGGGGTCGAGGTCGTCGAGCTGCCCGGTGCCCGCGGCAGGGTCGACCTTGCGGCGCTCCTCGACCATCTCGCCACGCGCGGCATCAACGAGCTCCACGTGGAAGCGGGCGCGACGCTCAACGCGGCGCTGTTGCGCGAGTCCTGCGTGGACGAGCTGCTGGTCTATCTCGCGCCCTCCGTCATCGGGCCGGGCGCCGGCATGTTCTCCCTCGAGCCGATCGCCAGCCTCGAGGACAGGTTCCGCCTCGAGTTCGTCGATGTCGCGCGGGTCGGCGACGACGTGCGACTGGTGGCGCGCTTTCCCGACAGGCTGCCGATGCCCGGCGCGGCGGGCGAGGGCGTCGAGACGCTCGGCGCGGCCTGAGGCGCCGAAGGACAACCCTGTGACGAGGTACCCATGTTCACCGGAATCGTTGCCGCGGTAGGGCGCATTCGCAAGGTCGAGCCCATCGGGGGCGGCAGCGGCGTGCGCCTGCAGGTCGAGGCCGGCACGCTCGACCTTTCGGACGTCCGCATCGGCGACTCGATCGCCATCCAGGGCGCCTGCATGACGGTCGTCGCGCTGGCCGACGACGGCTTCGATGTGGATGTCTCGCGCGAGAGCCTCAGCCTTACGGTCGGCCTGGATGCGCCCGGCGAGGTCAATCTCGAGAAGGCGATGACCCTGGCCGATCGGCTCGGCGGCCATCTCGTGTCCGGCCATGTCGACGGCATCGGCGAAGTGGTGCGCTTCGAGCCGGTCGGGGAATCCCGTCTCCTCGAGATCCGGGTGCCCGGCGAGCTCGCGCGCTTCTTCGCCTACAAGGGCTCCGTCACCGTGGACGGCGTCAGCCTGACGGTCAACCGGGTTCGCGACGAAGCCGACGGGACGGTCATCTCCATCAACCTCATCCCGCATACGGTGGAAGTGACCACGCTCGGGCGACTCGCGCCCGGGTCTCGCGTCAATCTCGAAGTCGACCAGATCGCCCGCTACGTGGACCGGATCCTGCAGCTGCGCCAGGTCGGTTGACACGCCGGCATCGGGGGTGGCGGGCGCGCCGTCAGAGCCCCGTTACGTGCGGGCTGATGGGCGTGGCGGCGTGCTGCAGCAGTTCGTCGATGACGCCGTGGGCGGCGGCGATCGCCTTCTCGTCGATGTCCCAGAAGGTCACCGCCTGTTCGAAGTGCGGCCGGCGCAGGACCACGCTGTCGTCGACGACGACGAAGCCGCGGGCGAAACCGCGTACCGAACCGGCCACCTCCAGCACCCGGATCCGTCCACCGTGGCGGACCATCAGTTCCATCAGGCGTGGGCAGTGCCGCTGCACGAAGTTGGCGTCGCGCAGCACGACGAGGACTTCCGCGTCGCGGCTGCGACGAAGGAGCCGGTCGATCGCCTCGGCGAACTCGCGCCGGTCGAAACCGTAGAAATCCCCGCGGTCGTCGAAGATCCTGACGCGCCGGCGGGCGCCTTCGAGCGCCGTGTCGAAAGCGGAGATCGCATGCATCCGCGAATCGAAGCGCTGGTAGCCGAGTGCGGTGGTCATGTCCATGGCGGCAGTATCCCGCGGGTGCAGTGCAGCAGGGAGACCGCCGGGCGGTCGGGGGCGTCCGCGTGTCGCGGCGAGGCAGGGGCGCCCATCGTAGAATGGCGGGCATGACGATCGCCTCGATACCCGAAATCATCCAGGAGTTCCGCGCCGGCCGCATGGTCATTCTCGTTGACGAGGAGGACCGCGAGAACGAGGGCGACCTGGTGCTGGCCGCCGATTTCGTCACGCCCGAGGCCATCAACTTCATGGCGCGCTACGGGCGGGGCCTGATCTGCCTCACGCTCACCGAGGAGCGGTGCCGCCAGCTGCGCCTGCCCCTGATGGTCGCTTCCAACGGCACCCGCCACGGCACGAACTTCACCGTCTCGATCGAGGCCGCCGAGGGCGTCTCCACCGGCATCTCGGCGGCCGACCGCTGCCGCACGATCCAGGCGGCGGTCGCCCGGGACGCGAAGCCGGAGGACATCGTCCAGCCCGGCCACATCTTCCCGCTGATGGCCCAGCCCGGCGGGGTGCTGATGCGCGCCGGCCATACCGAGGCGGGATGCGATCTCGCCCAGCTCGCCGACCTGACGCCGGCCGCGGTGATCTGCGAGATCCTCAAGGACGACGGCACCATGGCCCGGCTGCCGGACCTCATCGAGTTCGCGGCCCAGCACGACCTGAAGATCGGCACGATCGCCGACCTGATCCAGTACCGCAGCGCGCACGAGAGCCTCGTCGAGCGGGTGGCCGACCGTCCGATCGAGACCGCACACGGACCCTTCCGGCTCGTCGGCTATCGCGACCGGGCGGGGGGCGGCGCCCATCTCGCACTCGTCCACGGGGACGTGGCCGGCGCCCCGGAAAGCCTCGTGCGGGTGCACGAGCCGCTCTCGGTGCTGGAGCTCCTCGATGCCCGGCTCGCCCGCCACTCGTGGCCGCTCGATCGCGCGATGCGCCGGATCGCGAGCTCCGAGGCCGGTGTGGTGGTGCTGCTCAACTGCGCCCAGTCGAACGAGGACATCGTCGGGCAGCTCGCATCGCTCGCCGACACGGAGCCCGCGGCCGAAAGGGCGGCGGGTCGCCGATCGAAGGTGGACCTGCGCACCTACGGCATCGGCGCGCAGATCATCAAGGACCTCGGCATCGAGCGCATGCGGCTGCTGTCGCCGCCGCGCAAGATGCCCAGCATGACCGGATTCGGGCTCGAGATCCTCGGCTTCGAGTCCGACGCCCAGGAGCGTTGACCAATGAACATCGAAGTCTTCGAAGCCGATTCCGACGGCGAAGGCATGCGGATCGGGGTCGTGCAGTCCCGGTTCAACGAAAGCATCTGCGAGGCGCTGCGCACCGCCTGCCTCGAGGCGCTGCTCGAGGGGGGCGTGGCCGAGGAGGACATCTTCGTGTGCACCGTGCCGGGCGCGCTCGAGATCCCGTTCGCGCTCGAGCAGCTGGCCCGCTCGGGCGAGTTCGACGCGCTGATCGCCCTCGGCTCCGTGGTGCGCGGCGAGACCTATCACTTCGAGATCGTGTCGAACGAGAGCGCGGCCGGCATTACCCGCGTCGCGCTCGACTACGCGATTCCGATCGCCAACGGCGTCCTCACCACCGAGGACGAGGACCAGGCCTTCGCCCGGGCGGCGGAGAAGGGCGCGGATGCCGCCCGCGTGGCGATCGAGATGGCCAATCTCGCCGACTCGCTTTCCGAACTGGCGACGCCGGCGGAAGACGGATCGTGACGGAGTCCCGGCGCGACCCTGGCCAGTCACGGACCGGCGGCTCGCGCAATGCGCGCCGCCGCGCCCGCGAGTTCGCGCTCCAGGGCCTCTACCAATGGCTTCTCTCGAACGAGAACGCCGGCGTGATCGAGGCGCACATCGCCGAATCCCCGGGCTTCGCGCATGCCGACCGCGAGCACTTCCGCGGCATGCTGCACGGGGCGATCGACGAGGCGGAGAGCCTGCGCGAGGCGTTCCTGCCCTTCATCGACCGTGGCCTCGAAACGCTGAGCCCGGTCGAGCATGCCGTGCTGCTGCTGGGCGCCTACGAGTTCAGGCACCATCCCGAGATTCCCTACCGGGTGGTGATCAACGAGGCGGTCGAGCTCGCCAAGACCTTCGGCGGGACCGACGGCTACAAGTACGTCAATGGTGTGCTCGACCGGGTCGCGGCCAGGCTGCGTCCGCTCGAGGCGGGCCGGCGCTAGGCGGGCATGTCCACCGACCGGAGTCCCGCCGCCATGGGCGAGTTCGAGCTGATCCGCCGCTTCTTCGATCGCGGCCCGGCGCGCCGGTCACCGCTCGGCATCGGCGACGACTGCGCGCTCGTCGCCGCGCGCGAGCACGGCCAGATCGCCACCACCTGCGACCTTCTCGTGGAGGGGCGGCATTTCTTCGCCGACGTCTCGCCCGCCGACCTGGGCCACAAGGCGCTCGCGGTGAACCTCTCGGACCTCGCCGCGATGGGCGCCGAGCCCTTCGGCTTCCTGTTGTCGATCTCGCTGCCCCGGGTGGACGAGGCATGGCTCGAGGCATTCACCGAGGGCCTCTTCGCAATCGCCGACCGGTACGGCTGCGAGCTGCTCGGCGGCGACACCACGGCGGGCCCGCTGGCGATTTCGATCACCGCGTTCGGGCATGTGCCCGCGGGCGCCGCCCTGCGTCGCGACGGCGCGCAGCCGGACGACGACCTCTGGGTGTCCGGAGAAATCGGCGGCCCGTCCTGGGCGGTCGGCGAGCGCTACGCCGGGCGTGGGCACGCGCTTCCCGCGTCGCTCGTCCGGCGCCTGGACCGGCCGGAGCCCCGTGTCGAGCTCGGCATGGCGTTGCGCCATCTCGCGAGCGCCGCGATCGACCTGTCCGACGGCCTGCTGGGCGACCTCGGCCACATCATCGAGCGCTCCCGCGTCGGGGCCGAGGTGGACGAGTCCGCATTGCCGGTCTCGCCGGAAATCGTGGCGGAGTCGCGCGACAGGGCGATCGAGTTCGCCCTGGCGGGCGGCGACGAGTACGAGCTGCTCTTCTGCGCCCCGCCCGAGAACCGGTCGGCGATCGAGGCGCTCGGCCGGCGGCTCGGCATCCCGCTGACGCGGATCGGCCGCATTCGCGACGGGGCGAGCATCCAGGTGCACGACGCCCGCGGCCGCCCCCGCGCGAGGCTTCCCCGCAGCCATGAGCACTTCGGCTGAGTCGGCGCCGGTCCCCCCGCGCAGGCCCACCGCGGCCTTCATGCGCGGCCGCTTCTCGCGCCTGGTCGCGCTCGGCTTCGGGAGCGGGCTCGCGCCGCTGCTGCCGGGCACCGCCGGGACGCTGCTCGCGTGGGTCTCCTTCGTCGTCCTCGACCGCTGGCTGGGCGATGCGCACTGGGCGCTGCTGATCGTCCTCGGGACCGCCTACGGGATCCATGCCTGCGGCAAGGTGGCCTCGGAGCTCGGCGCGGACGACCCCCGGGCCATCGTCTGGGACGAGATCCTCGCCTTCTGGCTGGTGCTCTGGGTTGCCCAGCCCGCCGGCTTCGCGGGCCAGCTCGGCGCGTTCCTGCTCTTCCGGTTCTTCGACACCGTCAAGCCGCCCCCGGTGGGCTACATCGACCGGCGGCTGTCGGGCGGGATCGGGATCCTGGCCGACGACTTCGCGGCCGCAGGGCTGACGCTGTTCGTGATCGCCATGTGGAGGGCCTGGACTTGAGCGAGCCGGAGTTCCCGCCTGCGCCCGGCCCGGGGCAGGATGCCGGGCTCGTCGAGCTCGCCCGCCGGCTCGGCGAGCGCCTGCAGGCGGCCGGCCTGATGGCGGTGACCGCCGAGTCCTGCACCGGCGGCATGATCGCCGCCGCGATCACCGAGGTCGCGGGCTCGAGCCACTGGTTCGAGCGGGGCTTCGTGTCCTACAGCAACGAGTCCAAGCAGGACCTGCTGAGGGTGCGGCCGGGCACGCTGCGCCGGCACGGCGCGGTCAGCGAGCAGACCGCGGCCGAGATGGCCTGCGGCGCGCTCGGGCATTCCCATGCCGGCTTCGCGATCGCGGTGACCGGCGTGGCCGGCCCGGGCGGCGGCTCCCCCGAAAAGCCCGTCGGGACGGTGTGTTTCGGCTGGGCGATCGACGGCGTCGGCTACGCGACCGAGACGCACCGGTTTCCCGGCGATCGGGCTGCGGTACGATTGGCCACGGCCCGGCATGCGATGTCCCGGGCGATCGAGCTCCTCGATGCGCTGGAGCACTGGCCCGGCTGGCGCAACCGATCGGCCGACCCGAAGGGCTGATTGTATATACAGTATTCGCGTGCCATAATTCGTCCATCGTCACCGAGGACGGGGCACCACCCAATGGACAAGATCATCGAAATGGACCAAGCCAAATCCAAGGCCGATCGCGCCAAGGCGCTCAATGCCGCGCTCGCGCAGATCGAGAAGCAGTTCGGCAAGGGCTCGATCATGCGCCTGGCCGAGGGCGCCACGCCCGAGGACATCCAGGTCGTCTCGACCGGTTCCCTGGGGCTGGACATCGCCTTGGGCGTGGGCGGCCTGCCGCGGGGACGGATCATCGAGATCTACGGCCCCGAATCCTCCGGCAAGACCACCCTCACGCTGCAGGTCATCGCCGAGATGCAGAAGCTGGGCGGCACCTGCGCGTTCGTGGACGCCGAACATGCGCTCGACGTCCAGTACGCCGCCAAGCTCGGGGTCGAGCTCGAAGACCTCCTGGTGTCCCAGCCGGACACCGGCGAGCAGGCCCTGGAGATCACCGACGCCCTGGTGCGTTCGGGCTCCGTCGACCTCATCGTCATCGACTCCGTCGCGGCGCTCACGCCCAAGGCCGAGATCGAAGGCGAGATGGGCGATTCCCTCCCCGGCCTGCAGGCCCGCCTCATGTCGCAGGCGCTGCGCAAGCTCACGGGCAGCATCAACCGCACGAACACCACCGTCATCTTCATCAACCAGATTCGCATGAAGATCGGCGTCATGTTCGGCAACCCCGAGACCACCACCGGGGGCAACGCGCTCAAGTTCTACTCGTCGGTGCGGCTCGACATTCGTCGCATCGGCTCGATCAAGAAGGGCGACGAGATCATCGGCAACGAGACCCGCGTCAAGGTCGTGAAGAACAAGGTCGCGCCGCCCTTCAAGACGGCGGAGTTCGACATCCTCTATGGCGCGGGCGTCTCGCGACATGGCGAGATCCTCGACCTCGGTGTGGCCGCCGGCATCGTCGACAAGTCTGGCGCCTGGTACAGCTACAACGGCGAGCGGGTCGGCCAGGGCAAGGACAATGCGCGCGACTTCCTGAAGGAGCGCCCCGAGCTCGCGCTCGAGATCGAGAACCGCGTCCGGGAGCATTTCGGCGTGGCGGCGCGCACGCCGGGCTCGTCCGAAGAGGCCGCCTGATCCCCGCGACGGGCAGGAATCGGGCGACAGCCTGGTGGCCGACGACGCAACCGGTCCCGACCCGTCCGGCGCGCAATCCCCCCGGCGGGCGCGCAGGCCCCGCAGCCTGCGCGCCCGCGCGCTTTCCTA
>CAZDYQ010000055.1:0-20547 GCA_964509685.1 uncultured Burkholderiaceae bacterium | reverse complement strand
GCTGGCACGACAGCCGGCCGCCGGCGACATGGAACTGGAAGAGCGCATGGCAGGGCGCGAGCGCCATCTTCGGCAGGTCGGCCACGTTCCAGGCGGACACCACGAGGCGCCGGCTGTTCGGGTCGGTGCGCAGCCGCGCCATGAGATCCGCGATCTGGTCGATGTGGCCACCGCCGGGCGCCGGCCAGGAGCGCCACTGGTGACCATAGATCGGCCCGAGCTCGCCGCGCTCGTCCGCCCATTCGTCCCAGATGGTGACCCCGTGCTCGCGCAGGTACGCGATGTTCGTGGAGCCCTGCAGGAACCACAGCAGCTCGTGCACGATCGACTTGATGTGCAGCTTCTTCGTGGTGAGCAGGGGAAAGCCTTCGGCCAGGGGAAAGCGCATCTGCCAGCCGAACACCGACAGGGTTCCCGTGCCGGTGCGGTCGTCCTTGCGCTCGCCGTGCTCCAGCACGTGGCGCATGAGGTCCAGGTAGGCGCGCATGCGAGGGATTCTAGCGCGCGTCTTCGGCGGGCGGCTGGGGGCGGCGCTGCACCGGCCGGGGCGGCCCGCCGTCCTGCTCGGGCGCTGCGGCGGCCGCGGCCGCGCCGGCGGGCGGGAGGGGGCGCGGCGGCGGGGCCGGACGCCCGTCGGCCGGACGCGGCGAGCCGGGCGCGGGGCCGCTCGTGAGGATGGCGATGTCGGTGATCGCGGGCGCGTCCACGCGGATCTCCTCGCCCCCGCGCAGGATGACCACCTCCCGGGCGGAGACCGCCTTGAGCTTGTGGTTGTCGTCGATCTGCATGCCGACGCCGTAGGCCTCGGCGGGCCGCCCGTCGATGGAGATGATCGCGGCGCCGCGCTCCGTGTCGGCGATGACGCCCAGCACCTTGAAGTTCGAGGCGAGCGCCCGGGCGACGGGCGCGTCGGAAGTGCCGGCCCGGCCGAAAAGCGTCTGTGCGGGGCCGAGCGAGCCGACCGCCTCGGCGGCGGCGAGCGACCCCGACGGCGCGATGCGCACGGGAGGTTCGAGCAGGCGCAGCGCCCAGTACGCGACGATGGCGCACAGCAGCGCGAACAGGAGGACTGACAGGAGCCGCGGAGCCCAGCGAGCGCCGCCGGCCGACGGGAACAGGCGCATGAACGGCCGTCAAGGGGGGTCGGAGGCGCTGCTATCATAACGCGACTTCGAATCGCGTCCCCGGGAGTCTTATGCAGCGCATCGTGCGCCAACAACGCGGTTTCACGCTGATCGAGATCATGGTGGTGATCGTGATCCTCGGCGTCCTGGCAACCCTCATCGTCCCGCGCGTCATGGACAAGCCCGACCAGGCTCGCGTGACCGCCGCCAAGTACGACATCGGCAACATCCTGCAGGCGCTCGACCAGTACCGGCTCGACAACAATCGCTATCCGACGACCGAGCAGGGGCTCGCGGCGCTCGTGCAGAAGCCCACGGTCGAGCCGATCCCCCCGAACTGGAAGCAGTACCTGAAGGCGCCGCCGAAGGATCCCTGGGGCAATCCGTACCAGTACATGCACCCGGGCATCAACGGGGATATCGACGTCTTCAGCTACGGCGCCGACGGCAAGCCCGGCGGCGAGGGCAACGACGCCGACATCGGGTCCTGGCAACTCAACAGGTGAGTCGCGTGCGCCGGCGCGTCGCTGGCTTCACGCTGATCGAGCTGATGGTCGCGATCCTGATCGCGGGCATCCTCATGACGGTCGTCGGACTGTCGGTGCGCGGGTCCGACCGGTCCCTGCAGTTCGAGGCCGACCGCGTCGGCCAGCTCCTCGCCCTGGCGCGCGAGGAGGCGCAGGTGCGCGGCGCGCGCATCCGCTTCGAGGCCGACGGCAGCGGATACCGGTTCGTCATCCGGCGCCAGGGACGCTGGGTGCCCATCCTGGACGACCGCGACCTTCGCGCGCGAGAGTGGGCGGGGCCGACGACGGTGTTGCTGCAGCGCGCCGACGGCCGCCAGGTGATCGAGTTCGGTCGCGATGCGGTGGATTCCCCATTCGTCCTGGTGCTGGCGCGCGACGGGCGCGAGCACCGGATCCTCGCCAACGGACTCGGGCATTTCGAGGTTCGCTAGGATGCGGTCCCGGCGCGGCTTCACACTGATCGAGGTGCTCGTCGCATTGACCATCACCGCGATCGCGCTGATGGCGGCACTGCGCGCCACCGCCGTACTGCGCACGAGCAGCACCGACCTGCGGGCGCGCACCTTCGCCCAGTGGAGCGCCGAGAACCGCCTGGGCGAGATCCGCGTCGCAGGGCTCTTCCCCGCCCTGGGCGTGCGCCGGTTCGACTGTTCGCAGGGCTACGTCGTCCTGGAATGCGTGGAGGATGTGAAGGCCACCCAGAGCCCCTTCTTCCGGCAGGTGGAACTGAGCGTGCTCGACGAGCGAGGCCACCGGCTCGCCCATCTCGTCGGCTTCGCGGTGCGAGGACTCTGATGCGCTCGCGCCGCCGCGTCCACGGCTTCACCCTTCTCGAGCTGCTGGTGGCCGTCGCCCTGATGGCGATCCTGGCCGTGCTGTCGTGGCGCGGCCTCGATTCGGTGCTGCGAAGCCGGGAGCACATCACGGCCCATACCGACGAGACGCGCGCCATTTCCGTCCTTTTCTCGCAGCTAGACGAGGACCTGCGCCGATCCTGGCCGCTGCGCCACCTGGACGCCCTGGGGCGCCGCCCCGTGGCCTTCGTGCGCGACGACGTGGACGGGCCGATCCGTCTCGACCTGCTGCGCGAAGCGCCGGTCGATTCACCCGTCCGGTTCGAGCGGGTCGTCTATCGTCTTCGGGAAGGCGTCATCGAGCGCGGCTTCGGTCCGTGGCGACCCGGCGCCGACGTCGAGCCGACGCCGCAGGTATGGCAGCCGCTCCTGGCGGACGTCGACGCGATCGCCTGGCGCGCATGGCTTGCCGGCCGCAACAGCTGGCAGGAAGGGCCGGTGCTGGTCTCGCTGCCGCCGCCCACCGGCGTGGCCACGGCCGACCGGCAGTTCGATCCGGCGGGCGTCGAGCTGAATCTCCTGCGTCGCGGGGAGCGCCTGCGCCGCGTGTTCGCGCTGAGGGACTGACGGTGGAAAGGTCGGCGCTCGGGAGCATCTGCGGAGGGGCGAAGCGCCCGACGGCGGGCCTGCGCCAGGCCGGGGCCGCGATCGTCAGCGTGATCCTCGTGGTGGCGCTGGTCTCGAGCATCGTCGCGTCGCTGTTCGTTCGCGAGCACGTCGCCACCCGCTCCGTCGCCAATCGGCAGGATCTCGCCCAGTCGCGCTGGATCGAGCGGATGGCCATCGACTGGGGCCGCTTTGTCCTGCAGGCCGACCTGCGCCTGGGCGCGGTGGACCACCATGGCGAGCTCTGGGCAACCCCGGTGGACGAGACCGTCCTGGACGAGACGGTCACTGCGGGCGCCCGGCTCGAGCGCCTGCCGCGGCTGCGGGGCCGGATCATCGACGCCCAGGGCCTGTTCAACCTGACCAATCTCGTCGAGGCGGGAGCGGTGGGCCCGCAGGCGAGCCCGGTGCACCTGGCCGCCTTCCGGCGCCTGCTGGGCTTCCTCGACCTGCCCGAGTCGCTCGCCGAACTGCTCGTCGCACGCCTCCTGCCCACGCTCGGCCGGGTGGTGGAAGGCGCCAGCATCCCGCCGGAACAGCCCCGGCTGTTGCGCCTCACGGACCTGCGCGAGGTGCGCGGCTTCGACGACGCGACGATCCAGCTGCTCTCCGACCATGCCATCCTCCTGCCGGCCCGAACGCTGGTGAACCTGAATACCGCGACCCCCGAGGTTCTCGCGGCCTACCTGGACATCGATCCCGCGCAGGCGCGGCAGCTCATCGCCGAGCGCGGGGAGAGCTTCTACAAGGACATCGCCGACGCGCAGTCGCGGATGCGGCTCGGCGAGGAGGCCAACCTGAGCCTGTTTTCCGTTTCCTCGGACTATTTCCTCGTGCGCGGGATGGTACGCTTCGGCCGAATCGAGAACGAGCTTATGTCCCTCCTTCACCGCAGCGGCAACACCGTCGAGGTCCAATGGCAGTATCGGCTCTGAAGCGCGGCGAGGCGGTCGTCTGGGTACCGCCGCGCGCCGTGGGCGAGCGTGCGTTCGCCACCGAACCGCGTCTGCTGGTGGGCATGACGGGCTCCGAGGGGCTCGTGGTCCAGGCCTCGAGCCTCGATGCGCTGCCCCGGGTGCGCTCGGTGCGCCTGGTCTTCGATGCACGGGACGTGAACCTCCTGCCGGCGAAGCTCCCCCCGCTTGCGGGGGCGAAGCTGCGACGCGCCCTGCCCAATGTCCTCGAAGACCGCCTGCTGCAGGATCCGCAATCGTGCCTGTTCGCACCCGGTCCGGTGCTGGGTGACGGCACGCGGGTCGTCGCCGTGATCGATCGAAGCTGGTTCGAGTTCGTCGTCGGCGCCTTCGAGCGTCGCGGGATGCGGGTCACCCGCGCGATTCCCGGCCAGCTCGCGATGCCCATGCAGCCGGGGGCCGATTCGCTGATGTGCATCGGCGATGGCATCGCGCTGCGCACGGGGCGCCACGAAGGAATCGGGTGGCCGGCCTCGACCGACTCGAGGGGCCGGGCGCTCGCGCTCGATGCGCTGCTTGCCCAGCGTGCGATGCAGCGCGACGAGCCCCCGCCGGATCGCCTCGTGGCCTACGTCGCCGACGACGCCTGGAGCCGTCCGCTCGCCGCTTCGGCCGCGCGCGCCGGCGCCACCCTCGCGATCGAGCCCCTCGGGGTCCCGGTCGACGACGGCATCGATCTCCTGGCCGGGCGCGAGGGCAGTGGCCTGGGCCGGCGGCTCGCCGATGTCGACTGGCGCGCCTGGCGCTGGCCCGCTGGCTGGGCCGTGGCGGTGATCGTGGCGTTCCTCGCGGGCCTCAACCTGCACTGGTGGCAGATGCGCGAGGAAAGCCAGCGCCTGCGGGCGGCGCTCGAGCGCGGCTTTCGCGAAACCTTCCCGCAGGTCCCCGTCGTGGTCGACCCGGTACTGCAGATGGAACGGGAGCTCGCCGGGCTGCGCGCCCGTGCCGGCCAGAGCGGGCCGGCCGACTTCGTGCCCCTGCTGGCCCGTTTCGCGCAGGCCCTCGGGCCGCAGGCCGCCGGCGCGATGACCGCCGCGGAGTACCGCGACGGCAGGCTCGTCGTGCATTTCATCCCGGCGCTGGTCCAGGCGGCCGGCGTGCGCGAGCAGATGGAGCAGGCCGCCCGCCGCACCGGCCTGAGGATCGAGTTTCCGCAGCCCGGCGAGCCGGTCGCCACGGTAACGGCGCTGTAGGAGGGGTCGATGCTCGAGACATTCCTGGGCTGGTGGCGCGAGCGGGCGCCGCGCGAACGCCGGATTCTCGTCGCGGGCGCCGCCGTCCTGCTGGTGGCCCTGGTCTGGCTGGTCGCGTTCGAGCCGGCCTGGGCGGGTCGCCAGAGGCTCGCCGAGGAGCTGCCGACACAGCGGGCCGAGCTCGCCCGGATGGCCTCGATGATGGAGGAGGCCCGGGCGCTGGAAGCCACGACGCGGACCGCCTCGACGGGCGGTTCGGTGCGGGCATCCCTGGAGAAGTCCCTGGCGGCGGCAGGGCTTGCGGAAGGGGTGCAGATCGAGCAGCGGGGCGACCGCTACGACCTTCGCTTCCCGGCGGTTCCCTTCGCCGCCTGGATCGACTGGGTCGCGCTCGCCGTGCGTGAATCCCGGGTCCGGGTGGTGGACGCCAAGCTGACCCGGGACCCGCGCGACGGATACGTCGCCGCCCGTCTCAGCCTCCAGGCCGGCGAGGGCGGACGTTGAGGCCGACGCGGACCTGGCTGGTCGCCGGGCTGGCCGGCGCGATCGCGGCCCTGCTGACCCTCGCGGCATTCGCCCCGGCCAGCCTCGTGGACGTGGCCCTGCGTTCGGTGAGCAACGGGCGCGTGGCGCTCACGGAGGCGGACGGATCCATCTGGAACGGCAGTGGTCGCCTGGTGTTCGTGGACGTCGCCTCGGTCCCCGCGGCCGAGGCGGCAGGCTCGCCGGTCCTGCCGGGCGTGGCGGTGCCGGGGCGCCTGTCCTGGCAGCTGCGCAAGCTGCCGCTGCTCTTCGGCCTGGTCGACGCCCAGGTCCAGCTCGTGGGAATGTCGGACACCGTCCGCCTGTCGGGCCACCTGGGCGAACTGCGTGTCGCGGCCGGCCGCCTGGCGCTGCCCAGCGTGGACCTGGGCCGGCTGGGATCGCCCTGGAATACAATCAGGCCAGCCGGTTCGCTCGAGCTACGGTGGGACGGGCTGGTGTTTCGTGACGACGGGTTCGAAGGCAAGGCCGAGATCGACCTTCGCGGCATGGCGTCGGCGCTGACCCCGGTCCGGCCCCTGGGCGACTACCGGATCGCGGTCACCGGCGACGGCGGCCGTGCCGCGCTTTCCATCCACACCTTGCAGGGCCCCCTCAGGCTTGCCGGCACGGGTACCTGGGATGCCCGGGCGGGAGTGCGCTTCGAAGCCGAAGCGTCTGCCGACGAGTCCGAAAGGCAGCGACTCGATGCCTTCCTCGGAATGATCGGCCGTCGCGACGGCGATCGAACAATCATCAAGATCGGAGCATGATCGTTTTTCATCACGCCTCTCGACCCCGCAGCCTCCCGCCTCGACGCTTCGTCCGCGCCCTGGTCCTTGGCCTGCTCGCGATCGTCCTCGTCATGTCGCTGCCCAGCCCGGCGCGGGCCCAGAACGGCCAGGGGATCACGCTCAATTTCCGCGACGCCGACATCGACACGGTCATCGGCGCCTTCGGCCACTTGCTCGACCGGACCTTCATCATCGATCCGCGGGTGCGCGGCAAGCTCACCCTCGAGACGCCGGGGCCGGTGAGCAAGGAGCGCGCATACCAGATGCTCCAGAGTGCGCTTCGCGTCCAGGGCTTCGCGATCGTGGACAGCGGGAGCCTCTCCAAGGTGGTGCCGGAGGCGGAGGCCAAGCTGCAGTCGGGGCCGGTGAACGCCGGGCGCCAGCCGAGCGCCGGCGGCGACCAGGTCGTCACGCAGATCTTCCGGCTCAACTACGAATCGGCGACCAACCTGGTGCCGGTCCTGCGCCCGCTGATCGCGCCCAACAACACGATCAACGCCTACCCGAGCAACAACTCGCTGGTCATCACCGACTATGCGAGCAACCTGCAGCGCATCGCCCGCATCATCGCGACGCTCGACAATCCCGCGACGCGACAGGTCGAGGTCGTTCCGGTCAAGCATGCGATCGCCTCGGATGTGGCGGTGGCCGTCAACCACCTGCTGGGGGGTGGTGCCGCCGTGACCCCGGGGGCGGGGCAGGGCGGGGCCCAGGCGGCCGCGCCGGGCGCCAGCGATCCGAGCCAGCGGGTGGTGGTGCTGGCCGACCCGCGCACCAACACGATCCTCGTTCGCGCGGCAACGCCGGCCAACATCCGGCTCGCCAAGTCGCTCATCAGCGAGCTCGACCAGCCCGAGGCCGACGGCGGGAACATCCACGTCGTGTACCTGCGTAATGCCGAGGCGACCAAGCTCGCCCGCACGCTCTCGGGGGTGCTGGGCGCGGGCGGGCAGGGCGGTGTCGCAAGCACGACCGTCCAGGACAGCCTCGGCCAGGCATCGACGATGATGGGCGACAACACGGGCATGGGCTCCTATACCGGGATGGGCGGCAGCTCGGGCATCCAGACCACGCCGTTGTCCAGCAGTGGCGGCCAGGGCAACGCCCCTGTGGCCATCAGGGCGGGCGGCGCCATCATCGCGGCCGACCCGAGCACGAACTCGCTGATCATCACCGCGCCCCCGCCGATCTACCGCAACCTGCGCAAGGTCATCGACCAGCTCGACGTGCGCCGCGCGCAGGTGTACATCGAGTCGCTCATCGTCGAGGTCAACGCCGAGACTGCCGCGGAACTCGGCATCCAGTGGCAGTTCCTCGATGCGCCCGACGGGACGACGCGCGCGATCGGGGGCACGAACTTCAGCAATCTCGACGGCACCGGGAACATCATCGGGGCGACGACCGACATCACGAGCGCGGGCCCCGGCCTGAACCTGGGCATCGTGCGGGGCCGTACGAACGTCACCATCGGCGGCGTCGAGGTACCGGTCCTCAACCTCGGCCTGCTCGCGCGCGCCCTGGAGTCCGAGGGCCAGGCCAATGTGCTCGCCACCCCGAACCTGCTGACGCTCGACAACGAGGAGGCCCGCATCATCATCGGCCAGAACGTGCCGTTCGTGACCGGCCAGTACACCAACACCGGCGCCGGGCAAGGAGCGGTGAGCCCCTTCCAGACGATCGAGCGCCAGGACGTCGGCACGACCTTGCGCGTGCGCCCGCAGGTCTCGGAATCGGGCACCATCAAGCTGCAGATCTTCCAGGAGGTCTCCAGCGTGCAGAGCACGCAGCTTGCCGCCGGCATCGTCACCAACAAGCGATCGATCGAGTCGAACGTGCTCGTCGACGACGGCCAGGTGATCGTCCTGGGCGGGCTGATCGAGGAGCGGATCGAGGGTGGCGAGGACAAGGTGCCGGGCCTCGGCGACGTGCCCTTGCTCGGCCAGCTCTTCCGGTACGACTCGCGGCGGCGGGTCAAGACCAATCTCCTGGTGTTCCTCCGGCCGGTCATCGTGCGTGACCAGGCCAGTGCCCACGACGTGACGCTGAGCCGCTACGACTACATCCGCCGCCTCCGGGGCGACGGCGGCCTTCCGGAGCACTGGGCGCTGCCCGAGATGGGCGGGCAGGTGCTGCCGCCGCTGGGCCCGCGTCCCGGTCAGGACGGCAAGGTGCCGCCCGAGGCCGGTCCGCAAAGCCTGTCGCCCGATATCGACCGGGCGGCCGAGCAGCGCCGCCGCGCCGAACAGCAGCTGCGCGAGGGTGCCGTTCGCCATGCGCCGAACGAGGTCGTCGTGCCCCTCGGCGCCGGCCGGCAGCTGGGCGCCCCGGATGCCGCGAGCCGGTCGGGCGCGACGGACGATGAACGCGAGGACGGCCGGGATCGCGGCCGCCGCGGCGGTCGCGACGGCGGAGCTTCGCCGTCGCCTTCGCCGTTCCAGGACCCGACCTTTCCCATGATCAACTGAGGGAGGGCATCCGATGTCGGTGGTCTCGCCTTCGCGTTACGTGCCCTTCGGGTTCGCCCGCAGCAACCAGGTGCTGGTGGCGGGCGTGACGGGGGACGTCGTCGAAGTGTGGATCGGCGAGGAGACCCCGCGCTCGGCCATCGCCGAACTCGCCCGGACCCTGCCCATGCGGCTGGTCACGGTGGAGAAGCCCGCCCAGGAACTCGCCGCGGCGATCTCGCGGGCCTATGCATCCCAGGAAGGCAGCGCCGCGAGCGTCGCGGACGAGGTCGCCAGCGACCTCGACCTGTCGCGGCTGATGCAGGACATCCCGAAGATCGAGGACCTCCTCGAGGCTGAGGACGATGCGCCGATCATCCGGATGATCAATGCGCTGCTCACGCAGGCGAGCCGCGACGGCGCATCGGACATCCATATCGAACCCTTCGAGACCTACTCGCTGGTTCGCTTCCGGGTGGACGGGACGCTCCGGGACGTGGTCCGGCCGCGCCGCGAGCTGCATGCGGCCCTGATCTCTCGCATCAAGATCATGGCGCAGCTCGACATCGCCGAGAAGCGCCTGCCCCAGGACGGCCGCATCACGCTGCGGATCGGTGGTCGCCCGGTGGACGTGCGCGTCTCGACCCTACCCACCGGCCATGGCGAGCGGGCGGTCCTGCGCCTGCTCGACAAGGAAGCGGGGCGCCTCGACCTGGGCAAGCTCGGGATGGGGCCCAGGACGCTCGTCACGTTCGACAAGCTCGTGCACCAGCCGCACGGCATCGTGCTGGTGACCGGGCCGACCGGCTCGGGCAAGACCACGACGCTCTATGCCGCGCTCGGCCGGCTCGACTCGAGCACGACGAACATCCTGACCGTCGAGGACCCGATCGAGTACGACCTCGACGGGATCGGGCAGACGCAGGTCAACGCCCGCATCGACATGACCTTTGCCAAGGCCCTGCGCTCGATCCTGCGCCAGGACCCGGACGTGATCATGATCGGCGAGATCCGCGACCTGGAAACCGCGCAGATCGCGGTGCAGGCGTCCCTCACGGGTCACCTGGTGCTGGCGACGCTGCACACCAACGACTCCGTCTCCGCGATCACTCGGCTGATCGACATGGGAATCGAGCCGTTCCTCCTGTCGTCCTCGCTGCTCGGCGTGGTGGCGCAGCGCCTGGTGCGCCGGCTCTGCCCGCAGTGCCGGCAGGAAGACCACGTCGCGGGCGGCTGGCGCGCGGTGGGCTGCGCGGCATGCAACAACACCGGCTTCATCGGGCGTACGGGCGTCTACGAGCTGCTCGTGGTCGATGACGCCATCCGCGCCCTGATCCATCGCGGCGCTCCCGAGACCGAGGTGCGCGCGGCGGCGCTCGCGGCGGGCCTGGTGACGATGCGCGACGACGGCCAGCGCTGGGTCAGGGACGGCACCACTTCGCTGGACGAAGTGATACGTGTCACTCGTGACTGATCATCGGATCGCGCCATGCGCCTTCGGCGCCGGCCATGACCGCGCGGCTTTGGGCTGACGGAACCTGATGCCTGCCTATCGGTTCGAAGCGGCGGATGCCGGCGGTCGCATCGAGCGCGGCGTGATCGACGCGGACTCGCCGCGCCATGCCCGCGCGCTGCTGCGCGATCGCGGCCTCACGCCGCTCGAGCTGGGCGCGCTCCAGTCCGCGGGCGATACCGCCGGCCCGTCGCGTTCGGCGCGCCTGCGCACGATGGAGCTCACGCTGGCGACGCGCCAGCTCGCGAGCCTGCTGCTCGCCCGCCTGCCGCTCGAGCGGGCCCTGTCGTCCGTGGCCGAACAGGCCGAGCGTCGGGCGGTGCGCGAGCGCTTCGCCGCCATCCGCAGCGATGTCGTCGCGGGCCAGACGCTCTCGCAGGCGCTCGAGAAGTATCCACGCGACTTCCCCGAGGTGTATCGCGCGCTCGTGGCCGCCGGCGAGCAGTCGGGCGACCTCGGGCTCGTGATGTCGCGCCTGGCCGACTACGTGGAGGCTCGCTCGAACCTTTCGCAGAAGGTCATCCTGGCCTTCACCTATCCGATCATCGTGACGCTGGTGGCGATCACGGTGATCATCGCGATGCTGACCTACGTGGTCCCGCAGGTGGTCGGGGTGTTCGAGGAAACGCAGCAGGAACTGCCCGGCCTCACGGTCGGCATGATCGCGCTGTCGGACTTCGTGCGCGACTACGGGCTGTGGATGCTGGTCGCGCTGGTGCTGGGCCTCGTCGGGTTCAGGCTCGCCATGCGCTCGCCCACCGCGAGGCTCGCCTTCCATGCGAGGCTGCTCGACTTTCCCGTCATCGGTCGACTGGTGCGCGGCATGAACACGGCGCGCTTCGCGTCCACCCTGGGCATCCTCACGAGCGCCGGCGTCCCGCTCATCCGGGCGCTGGAGGCTGGCGCCCGTACGCTGTCGAACGATGCCTTGAAATTCAACGTCGAGGACGCCATCTCCCGGGTGCGGGAAGGAGCGCCGCTCGCCCGGGCCCTCGGCGCCGGCAAGCAGTTCCCCCCCATGCTGGTGCACATGATCGCCAGCGGCGAGGCGACGGGCGACCTGTCCGAGATGCTCGAGCGGGCCGCCACGACCCTGTCGATGGAAACCGAGAGGCGGGCGCTCGCGCTGACCAGCATCCTCGAGCCCCTGCTGATCCTCGTCATGGGTATCATCGTCCTGTTGATCGTGCTCGCCGTGATGCTGCCGATCATTGAAATCAACCAGCTGGTCGCCTGAGCCGGGCACGGACAGGTGGCCGGGCGGGAACCGGAGGTATCGCCATGTGGCTCGTCCGCCTGCGCCTGTTGCTCAAGTCCGTCGGCCGCGAGGCCCTCGTGCTCCTCTACGCCCTGCGTCATCCCGAGACGCCCCGCGGCGTGAAGCTCGCCATCCTGGGATTGCTCTTCTACGTGGTCAGCCCCGTGGACCTGGTGCCGGACGTGCTGCTGCTGTTCGGCTGGGCCGACGACGCCGCCCTGATCCTCATGGGCGTGCCCTACCTGGTGCGCCGGCTGCCCGCGCGGGTCGCCGCGGACTGCTCCGAGGCCGCGAGCCGGCTGCTCGCGCGTTTCGGCCTGCGCGGTTCCTGAGCGATTCGAGCTTCCGGTTCCCTGGGCGAGGGCGCCGGGGCTACAGCGCGAGCGCCGCGCCATAGCCGGTGAGCTCCAGGTAGCCGCGCCCGACGATGCGGCCCTCGACGCTCGCCGTCACCGCGCCCTCCCAGTACACCGTACCGGAGCTTTGTCGCGCATCGAGCTCCTGGTCATCGAATAGCGGGCGCAATTCAAATAATTTATCGCCGACAGCTATTGTCCACTCGACCGGATAGCGGATTCCGGTCCGCGGCGACTCCCAGACGCGGCCGGGCGAGAACACCGGCGGGGCGTCGACGAGAATGCCGCCGTCCGGACCCCGCAGCCGCCCGTGCGAATGTACGGCGCCCCCCTCGGGGTCGCGCAGCCGGAAGGCGAGCAGGCTGCCGCCGTCGTCGAGGCTGATGCCCGTCCAGTCCCAGCCGACCGCCGCTTCGGGCATCAGCTCGCTCGACCATTCATGGTCGAGCCACCCCGTTCCCGTCACTTCGTGTTCCTCGTCCCGGATTCGCAGCAGGCCTTCGGCTCGCAGTCCCGGACGGGAATAGTAGTAGCTCGCCTGCTCGGGGCGCGGCCCCTTGCGCGAATAACCGTCCTCGCCCTGCGGTTGCGGCGGGGCGAGGGCGGCGAGGCGCAGCCGGTATCCGAATTCCTCGGCCTCCACCTCGGCCCGATAGCGGTCGTCCGGGTCCCGTGCCAGTCGCCAGCCCGGCAGCTCGATGTCGGTGTCGCCCGCCGCGACCTTGGCGAGTCCGCCTGCTCGCCATGCCTGCTGGTCGTGACGCAGGCGGCCGAGGGCGGGATCGGCGATCGCCGCATGGGCGAGGAGCAGCTGGTGCGGCGCGAACCGGCTGGGATTGTCGCGGGAATGGCGAGTGCGGACCCGGAAGAAGGTGATCTGGAAGCCGTACGGGCCCGGGCCGTCGCGAGGGGCACGCGCGCCTGCCGTCTCGCGCCTGGGCGTCCGCTCCCGGACCTCGAGCCACCCCGTGATGTACCACCATTCGATCCGGAAGTCGGGGTGCATGCCGTGGTCGCGGGGAAAGGCAAGGCTGTGGCCGCGCAGGACGGGCGCATACGGCGGCTCTACCGACTCGCCCGAGCGTCCGGCGGTCCGCCCCGACGCATCACCCGTTGCGACGCCGGCACCCATCGCATCGGCGGCCCGGGCGATCGGCATCACAAGGTACCCGGCGGCGAGCATGCCGAGGTCGCACAGCAGGCGTCGTCGCATGCGCGAGGCCCGGAAGGGCGTCGGAAGGCTCCCCTTCATCGCTACCAGTCCGCGCGTACCGCGGCGGCGGGTGGCTGGCGCATGGCATGTCGCGCGACCACGGCCGCGGTCGCGGCGGCAATGGCGACGAGGGCCAGTGCGCCGGCCGACACGAGTCCGACGGGCCAGGTGATGTCCATGCGCCAGTGGAAGGACACGGGATTGACCTCGTAGACGAGGATCAGGGCTATCGCGGCGCCGAGCAGGCATCCGACCAGGCAGCCGATCGAAACCATCGCGCCGGCCTCGGCGGCGAGCATGCCGGCGATTCGCCCGCGCTCGAGTCCCAGGTGCTGGAGCACGCCGAATTCCCGCTGGCGGGAGAGCGCCTCGGCACCATAGCCCGCGGCGACGCCGAGGATGCCGAGCAGGATCGCCACGCCTTCGAGGGCGTACGTCGCCGCGAAGCTCCGGTCGAAGATCTCGAGCGAGACGGCCCGGAGATCGCCGGACTCGCGCCATTGCAGACCCGCGAGAGCCGGATGCAGGTCCCTGAGGCGCGCGATCACGTCGTCGGCATCGGCGTCAGGGGCGAGGCCGATCGCCAGCTCGCTGACCGAGGCGTCCCCGGTCAGCCTTCGGAACGCCTCGCGCTCCATGGCGATCGCCCCGTGCTGGCGCGCATAGTCGCGCCAGATGCCCCCGACCGTATAGCAGTGACCCGGTGGACCCACGGGCAACTCGATCCTGGCGCCAGGCCCCCAGCCGTAGAGGTCCGCCATCGCCTCGCTGCCGAACACCGGGGTGCAGCCCTCGGGGGCGGCGGCCAGGCGTCCGGTGATCGGCAGGCTGCGCTGGGGCGCGTCGGTGTCGATGTCGCGAGCGAGCAGGGTGACCGCGGGGCGCTCGGGATCCATCGTGACCGGCAGCACTCGCATCCAGGCAAGGGTGGCGACACCCTCGACCGACAGGATCGCTTCCCCGAGCGACGGATCGAGCCCACCCACCGGGCCGGAAGCGGGCGGCCTCCCGTACACGTCGGCAGGAAGCACCACGTCGAGCCATCGCACCACGGAATCGCGAAAGCTGTGGACCATCGTCGCCATCGCGGCGGTGAGCGCGACGGCGGCCACCACCCCGGCCACGGCGGCCGTCGCGTCACCGGGTCGCTCGCGCAGCCGGGCGAGGCCCAGCCAGACCGGTGCCCAGGGCCAGCCGAGCCGCCGATTGCGCACCAGCGCCCGGGTGACGAGGGCGACCAGGTGCCCCGAGCGCGACACGACCGCCAGCAGCCAGAAGCCGATCGCCGCATAGGCGCCCAGCGGAAGCTCCGACACCGGCGGCAGCGCGAGCGCCGCGGCTCCGGCGCCGAAGGCGGCCAGCGCGGCAACATCGGCCCGGCGACCGCCGGCATGGCTGTCGGGCAGTCCACGCAGGGCGCGAGCGGGCGCGATCCGGTGCGCGCGCAGCGCCGGTACCGCGCTTCCGGCGATTCCCGCCGCGATCCCCAGCGCCGCGAACCCGGCGACCGTGCCGGGCGCGACCGACAGCGGTACATCGGTCGCCTGCAGCAGGCCGGCGCCGAGGTCGCCGCCGATGGTGGCGAGCGCGATCCTCGCGAGCAGGATACCCAGCGCGCAGCCGAGCACGGCCCCCCCGATGCCGACGACGAGCCCGTGGCCGAGCACGGCCGCCGCGATGGTGCGACGGGGCGCGCCGAGCGTGGCGAGCAGGGCGAACTCGGGCCACTGGCGCCGGGTCGTGAGCGCGAGATTGGCGTGCACGAGGAACAGGCCGGTCAGCAGCGCGATCAGGGCCAGCATGGTCAGGTTGACCCGGTAGGCGCGCGAGAGGTTCGACATGCGGCTGCTGGCGAGATCGGGCGTGGACCAGATCGCCGTGGGCAGGCGCTTCGTCCATCGTTCCTGCAGGGCCTGCCGGTCGGCGTCGCGGGCAAGGCGCAGGTCGATGCGCTCGAGTGCGCCGGACCAGCCGAATCGCCACTGGGCCGTCGCAAGGTCGATGACGGCCACGCGTTGTCCGCCGCCAATGCCGGGCAACTCGCCAGTCACGACCAGGCGGTGCTGGTGCACCCCGGTTCGAAGGACGAGGCTCTCGCCGCGCGAGATGCCGAGCGCCTTCGCGGCCGCGGTCGACAGGAATACCGCATCCGTGTCGAAGACCGCGATCGGCTCGTCGGCGCGCGGTACGAGGTCGGGCGTGACCATTGCGGCGCGCAGCGGATCGATCGCGAGGACCTGCAGCCGGGGAGGCGTATCGTCGCCCGTCGGGGGTTCGAGGACCGCCGCCTCGAACTCGATCACGGGGCTGGCGGCGGCGACGTCAGGATCACGCGCGAGCTGCTCCCAGACCCGATCGTCCAGGGTACCGACGCGCGCGCGCAGGCTCATGTCGGCCTCGCCATTGATGCGCGCAAGGGAGGCCTGGAACTCCTGGAGCGCCGAGTGATTGACCAGGTTGACCCCGAGGCCGAGCGCGACGCCGACAGCCACGACGGCAATCGACATCAGGAGTCGTCCGGGCCGCCGGGCGGCGTGCGCTGCCCACAGCATCGCGAGCAGTCGCGCCCGTCCCAGCGCGGGGCCCGCCGGTTCCGGGCGCGCGGGCGTCATGCGGCGTGCAGCCCGGCATGCGCGAGCCGCAGGACGCGCGAGGCCCAGCCGGCGGCCTGGGCCGAGTGGGTCGCCATCAGCAGGGCCGCACCCTGCTCGTCGCATGCCGCATCCAGCAGCGCCAGTACGCGCTGCGCATTGTCCTCGTCCAGGTTGCCCGTGGGTTCGTCCGCCAGCAGGAGGGCGGGACGGTGCACCAGGGCGCGCGCGATGGCGACCCGCTGCTGCTCTCCACCCGAGAGCGTGGCGGGCAGGGCATGCGTGCGCCCGGACATTCCCAGCGCCTCGAGCTGCGCCTGCGCCCTTCGCCTTGCCTCACGATACGGCGTGCCGAGGAGCAGGAGCGGAACCATCACGTTCGCAAGGGCGTCGAGCTGCGGCAGGAGGTGGAACGCCTGGAAGACGAAACCCAGGCGCTCACGGCGCACCCGCGCGCTGGCGTCGGCATCACGGCCATCGACGCGTTCGCCCGCGACATGGATGGTGCCGGCGTCGGCGGGCTCGAGTCCCGCGACGATGTTGAGGAGCGTGGACTTGCCGCTCCCCGATTCCCCCAGCAGGGCGACCCGCTCCCCCGGGGCGATCTCGAGGGAGACGCCGGCGAGCACGACCTGGTCGCCGAATCGCTTGTGGAGGCCAGCCGCGGACAGGGCCGGCGGCCGCGTCGCCGCGGGTGCCGGATGCGGGTCGTCGGGCCGGGGATGGGTCGTGGGGAGGCTGGCGGGTCTGTCGGGCATCTCGGGATCCGAGGAACCGGATCGCAACCACGATCGGCTGTCGGGGATCGCAGCTATGTTATACGGGAGCATCGGCCGCGCGGCCGGCCGCCCACGGACGGTCGCCGGCAAACCAGGGGACGCCATGCACGACGAGAGCCCGGGAGAGATCGTCGCGGCCGCGACCGCGGACGACGAAGTCCGCGAGATCCTGCGCCGCCTGGATTCGCAGCCGGCGAGCATTTCGCCGAAGTACTTCTACGATCGCCTCGGGTCCGCGCTTTTCGCGGCAATCTGCGAGACTCCCGAGTACTACCCGACACGGACCGAAGCGGCCATCCTCCCGGTGGCGGCCGCCGCGATTCGTGAACGGCTCGGCAGGGGACTCACGCTGGTCGATCTCGGCGCCGGCGACTGCCGCAAGGCGGACGCGATCCTGCCGGTGCTCGGTTGCGCGCGGTACGTGGCGATCGACATCTCGATCGCCTTCGTTCGCGATGCGGTTGCCTTGATCGGGCCGCGTCATCCGGGCGTCGCGATGGCGGCCCTCGGGCGCGACCTTTCGCGCGACTGGTCGCTTTCGGAGGAAGACGCACCGGGGCAGCGGCTGATGTTCTATCCGGGCTCGAGCATCGGCAATTTCACCCCGGAACTCGCCGTGGCTTTCCTGCGCCGTGCCCGGGCGAACGCCGGGGACGACGGCAAGCTGCTGGTCGGCGTCGACCTGGTGAAGGATCGTGCCATCCTCGAGGCGGCCTACGACGACCGCCTCGGGGTGACGGCGGCCTTCAACCGCAACGTCCTGAACCACCTCAACCGGATCGTCGGTACCGATTTCGATCCACTGCGCTGGAAACACGTCGCGCTGTTCAACGACGAGCTATCGCGTATCGAGATGCACCTCGAGGCGGGCACCGAGCACTGGGTGGCGTGGCCGGGCGGGCGCCGCCATTTCGACCAGGGCGAGCGCATCCATACCGAGAACTCGTACAAGTACACCCCGGAGCGCTTCGCGGAGATCCTCGCGCGGGCGGGCTGGGGCGTTTCCGACCGGTGGTTCGACGAGAATCGCTGGTTCGCGCTGTTCCTCGCCGACGCCGCCTGAGTCCCGCACTCAGGTCACGCGCAGCCGGGGCTCGCCGGCATGGAGCTCGCCGATCTCCGCAGCGGCCGTGAAGCCCTCGCGCCGGAAGACGTCGAGTACGGCCCCCACCGCCTCGGGTGCGCACGCGACGAGCAGGCCCCCGGACGTCTGGGGATCGGTCAGCACGGCCTGGCCCGCGGCGTCGATGCCCGGTCCGAGCTCGACGTCCTTGCCGTAGCCGGCCCAGTTGCGTCCCGATGCGCCGGTGATGCACCCCTCCGCGACCAGGTCCATCACGCCGTCGAGCAGGGGGACGTCCGCGTGGCGAATGGTGCCGGCCACACCGGATCCGCGCAGGATCTCCAGGCCGTGGCCGAGCAGCCCGAAGCCGGTGACGTCGGTCATGGCATGCACTCCGTCCAGTTCCGCGAGAGCGATGCCCGGGGTGTTGGGCCGGGTCGTATTGTCGATCATGGCGCGGTAGCCGTCGGCAGACAGCTTCGACTTCTTCAGGGCGGCCGACAGGATGCCGACGCCCAGCGGCTTGCCGAGCACCAGCCGGTCGCCCGGTCGCGCCGCGCTGTTGCGCTTCAGGCGGCGCGGATCGACGAGACCGATCGCGACGAGTCCGTAGATCGGCTCGACCGAATCGATGGTGTGGCCACCCGCGATCGGTATGCCGGCGGCCGCGCAGGCCGCCTGTCCGCCGTCGAGGATTCGGCGGATGGTGTCCAGCGGCAGGCGGTCGATCGGCATCGCCACGAGGGCAAGCGCGAGGATCGGCCGGCCGCCCATCGCATAGACGTCCGATATCGCATTGGTGGCGGCGATCCGCCCGAAGTCGAACGGATCATCGACGATCGGCATGAAGAAGTCGGTCGTCGCCACCAGCGCCCGGGTCTCGTCGATCTGGTAGACCGCGGCGTCGTCGGAGGTCTCGATCCCGACCAGCAGCTCGGGTGGCAGCGGCAATGGGCCGGACCGCCGGAGGATGTCGGAAAGTACGCCGGGCGCGATCTTGCAGCCGCAGCCTCCCCCGTGGGAGAACGAGGTCAGCCGCAGCGGCTCGTTGGACGCGGTGGCGGGGGCGATGGCGTCTTGCGGTGTGGCGGCGCTCATGACGGTCGGTGCGCGGTGCGAAGTTCCCGGGCTCAGGAGTCGACCAGGCCGGCCATGCCACCGGCGACCTGGTGGAAGCCGCCGTCCACGTACGTGACCGCCGCGGTGATCCCGCTGGCCAGGTCGGAGAGCAGGAAGGCGGCCGCGTTGCCCACTTCGTCGATGGTGACATTGCGCCTCAGCGGCGCATTGGCGGCGTTGAAGTCGAGCATGCGCGAGAAGTTCCTGATTCCGCTCGCGGCGAGCGTCTTGATGGGCCCCGCGGAAATCGCGTTCACGCGGATGCCCCTGGGCCCGAGGCTCTCGGCCATGAACCGCACCGATGCCTCGAGGCTCGCCTTGGCGAGCCCCATCATGTTGTAGTTCGGGACGACCCGGACCGCGCCCAGGTAGCTCAGCGTCAGCAGGGAGGCGTTGCGGCCTTCCATCATGGGCCGCGCCGCCTTGGCGAGCGCCACGAAACTGTAGGCCGAGATGTCGTGCGCGATCCGGAAGGCCTCCCGGGTCGCCCCGTCGAAGAAGTCGCCCGCGATCGCCTCGCGCGGCGCGAAGGCGATGGCGTGGACCAGTCCGTCGAGCCCGTCCCAGTGGCGGCCGAGCTCCGTGAAGAGCGCGTCGATCTGCTCGTCGTCGGCGACGTCGCAGGGAAAGACCGCCGACGAGCCGAACTCCGCGGCCATCTCGGTGATGCGGTCCTTGAAACGGTCGTTCTGGTAGGTGAAGGCGAGCTCCGCTCCCTGGGCATGGCAGGCACGGGCGATGCCGTAGGCGATCGACCGGTTCGACAGCAGGCCGAGGATCAGGATGCGCTTGCCGGCGAGGAATCCCATCTTTGGCGTCTCCGCACGTGGTGTCGTTCGCCCGGATTGTCGCACGAGCCGGGGGGGGGGCGGACGGCGCGGGGCTCGGGTGATCCGTGGCGGGCGATGCCGCCCGGCGTCGTCGAATCAGATTCCGTGGTACTCGCGGAACCAGTCAATGAAGCGCCGCATGCCCACCTCGAGGGGGGTGGACGGCTCGAAGCCGGTCGCCGCGCGCAGGCGGCTGACATCGGCGAAGGTCGCCTCGACGTCCCCCGGCTGCATGGGCATTTCCTCGCGCCGGGCCACTTTGCCGGTGGCCGCCTCGATTATCGCGATGAGCTCGTTGACGGTGTTCGGCGAGTGGTTCCCGATGTTGAAAAGGGCATGCGGCGCGCCTGCCTCGTCGGGCGCAGGGGGGCGCTCGATCACCCGGCAGACGCCCTCGACGATGTCGTCGATGTAGGTGAAATCGCGACGCAGCCTGCCCTTCTCGAAAACCCGGATCGGCCGGCCGGAAAGGATGGCGTCGGTGAAGAGCCAGGCGGCCATGTCCGGCCGGCCCCATGGGCCATAGACGGTGAAGAACCGCAGGCCCGTGGACGGGATCCGGTAGAGATGGGCGTAGCTGTACGCCATCGCTTCGTTGGCCCGCTTGGTGGCGGCATAGAAACTGACCGGGCGATCGACCCGGTCATCCTCGGAAAAGGGTAGCCGCGTGTTGCCTCCATACACGCTCGAGCTGCTGGCGTAGACGAAATGCCGCACCTTCGCTGCACGTACAGCCTCGAGGACGACGCTCATGCCGAGGAGGTTGGAATGTGCGTAGTCCAGCGGA
>CAZDYQ010000054.1:0-21528 GCA_964509685.1 uncultured Burkholderiaceae bacterium | reverse complement strand
CGCCATCAGCTTCTCCCGAAGCTGCTTCACGCGCGGGGAATATTCGAAATCCATGTCGGTCTCCTCGTTGGTGCGCCAGGGTCCTCGGGAAGGAAGCGCTCAGCGCGGCTGCATGCGTTCGACGATTCGCCAGGCGGCCTCGGCGAGCCCGCGGGCCCGCCGGCCGGATTCGAAGGCCTTGTCGCTGGACGCGGTGCCATCCACGGCCCGCTTCATGATCCCCTGCAGGATGCCCGCCAGGCGGAACATGTTGTAGGCGATGTAGAAATCCCAGTGTTTCAGCACTTCCTCGGGATCGCGGCCGACGCGCTGGCAGTACATCTCCACGTACTCGCGCTCGGTGGGTATGCCGAGCGCGACATGGTCCAGGCCTGCGATGCCACGGAACTTGCCGGGTTCGATATGCCAGGACATGCAGTGGTAGGAGAAGTCGGCGAGCGGGTGGCCGAGGGTGGAAAGCTCCCAGTCGAGTATCGCGAGGACGCGGGGCTCGGTGGGATGGAAGATGAGGTTGTCGAGCCGGTAGTCGCCATGGACGATGGAGGTCTCCTCGGTATCGGGGATGTTCTCCGGCATCCATTCGATCAGCTTGTCCATCGCCTCGATCTTCTCGGTCTCGGAGATCTTGTACTGCTTCGACCAGCGGCTGATCTGCCGCGCGAAGTAGTTGCCCGGACGGCCGAAGTCCTCGAGCCCGACGGCGGCGGGATCGACGGTGTGGAGCAGGGCGATGACGCGGTTCATCTCCTCGTAGATCGCGCGCCGCTCGGCCGGCTCCATGTCCGGCAGGGACTGGTCCCACATCACGCGCCCGTCCACGCATTCCATGACGTAGAAGGCGCGGCCGATGACCGACTCGTCCTCGCACAGGGCGTAGACCTCGGCGACGGGCACGTCGGTCTTGCCGAGCGCCTGCAGGACCCGGAACTCGCGCTCGATCGCGTGCGCCGACGGCAGGAGCTTCGCCACCGGCCCGGGCTTGGCCCGCATCACGAAGTTGCGCCTGCTGCCGTACAGCTTGTAGGTGGGATTGGACTGCCCGCCCTTGAACAGCTCGACGCGCAGCTGCCCGTCGAAGTCGGGCAGCTTGCCCTTCAGGTACTCGGCCAGGGCCCCGACATCGAAACGGTGCCGCTCGGGCACGTCCATCGTGCCGGAGAAGACGGCATTCGGGTCGGTCGATTCGTTCGATTCGGTCGGGCCAGGTCGTTCAGCCACGTCGCCTCCATTCGTTCATGTCTTGGCGGATGATGTGCTTGCCGGGGGCGCTCGCCCCCGGCGCCGTTTCAGGTGTTGTCCTCGTGCAGCAGCGACAGGCCGAGCTGGGCCCGGCGCTGCAGCCACAGCGACGGGCGGCAGCGGGGGTCGCCGGTGACCCTGGCCATGCCACGCAGGATCTCGACCACGGTGGCCGGCCCCAGCCGGTCGCCCATCGTCAGCGGGCCCACGGGATAGCCGAGGCCGATGCGAACCGCCTCGTCGATGTCCGCCGCCGAGGCGATCCGCTGTTGCGCGATGTCGGCCGCGACGGAGACGATCATGGCGACCACGCGCTGCGCGATGAAGCCGGCGGAGTCGCGCAGCACCGAAACCCTCGCGCCGTCGCGCGCGAAGAGCGCCGCCGCGGCCGCGAGCATCGCGGGCGTCGTGGCGGGCGTGCCCATGATCACGCGACGCTTGCAGGCCCGGTGGCCGTAGGGGAAGAGGGTGTCGATCGCGACCACGCGGCGCGCATCGTAGCCTTCGGCCGCGGTGGTCGCGTCGATGCCGAGGGGCGCGACGAGGACCATCGCGTCGTCGGCCGGCGTGGCGCCGCCGGCGGTCGCCCCGCCCAATGCCTCGACCAGCTCGCCCAGGGCCGCGGCGGCCGGCCCGGGCGCGATCCAGACCCGCGGCAGCGCGTCGGGCTCCGGGTGGGAGGCTTCCTCGGGTACCTGCTGCTCGCCGTTCTCGTAGCGATAGAAGCCCATGCCCGTCTTGCGGCCGTACCACCCGGCGGCATAGTGCTGCGCGGTGAGCACCGACGGCCGGAAGCGAGGCTCGTCATAGAACTGGCGGTAGATCGACTCCATCACCGGATGGGAGACATCGAGGCCGGTGAGGTCCAGCAGTTCGAAGGGCCCGAGCTTGAAGCCCTTGCCGTCGAACGACACCTGCTCGCGCAGGATGCGGTCCACCGTGACGGGATCGGCCACGCCCTCGCTGACGACGCGGATCGACTCGGGGCCGTAGGCCCGGCCGGCGTGGTTGACGATGAAGCCCGGATAGTCGCGGGTAACGACGGGCCGGTGGCCGGCGATCCGGGCCAGCTCGACGAGGCGTGCGATGGGGCCGTCCTCGGTGGCGGCACCGCGCACGACCTCGACCACCTTCATGAGCGGCACCGGATTGAAGAAGTGGTAGCCCGTGATCCGTCCCGGGTGCTTGCAGGCGCTGGCGATCGCCGTGACCGAAAGCGAGGAGGTGTTGGTGGCGAGCACCGCGTCGGGCGCGCAGACGGCCTCCAGCTGGCCGAACAGCGCCTGCTTGACGTCCAGCCGCTCGACCACCGCCTCGATGACGAGGTCGCAGCCGGCGAGGCCGTCGAGGGAGTCGCTGCGGGTGACCCGGGCGAGGCCGGCGTGCGCCTCGTCGGCCGACATCTTGCCGCGCTCGGCGAGCCGGTCGAAGGTGCTCCGAAGGTAGGCTAGCGCGGCGTCGATGGCCTCGCTCCGCGTGTCGTGCACGACCACGTCGAAGCCGCTCTGGGCGAAGAGCTGGGCGATTCCCCGGCCCATCGCCCCGGCGCCCACGACCGCGATGCGTCGAAAGGGTCTGTTCATGGCGTCCTGTTCCCGAAAGGGGTTGCGCCGCGCCGGCGTCGTGCGTCGAGGCGGCCACCGCGCCGGCCTCAACGACCGCGCCTGTCTCCACCGTCGATTGTATCGGAGGACGGGGGCGCCTCCCCGCCAGGCACCGGCGCTAACCGGCGGGCCAGCCGATCCGGGAGAGCGGCGCCAGCCTCGGCATGGTATCGACGCCCGCGACGGCGATCGCCGCGGCCAGGCCGGCAAGCCCGGGGTCGAGGTCGGTGACGCGAAGCCTCGCATCGTGCACGCGCGCCGGCCAGTCGGCGGCCGGCGGGGCGAGGCCCACGGCGAACGCGGTCGGCTCGATGCGCAGGCCCTTGCCGATCGCCTTGAGGCAGGCCTCCTTGCGCACCCAGAGGCGCAGGAACGCTTCGCGCCGGGACGCCTCGTCGGCGATGGCCTCGAACTCGGCGCGCTCCGGAAGCGTCAGGCAGGTCGGCACCAGCGTCTCGAGATCGACGACGGCGCGCAGCTCCTCGATATCCACGCCGATGCGCATGCCCGCGGGCCCGATCGCGACGAGCGCGTGCCGGCCCGCGTGGCCGAGGTTGAAGGCGCGTGCATCGTCGGCCAGCCGGGGCTTGCCGTCGGGATCCTCGACGAGCGCGACGGCGGCGGGTCGGGTGCCCGTCCGTTCCGCGAGCAGGCGGCGCAACATCGCGCGTCCGGCCGTGTATCGCCGGCGCAGCAGGACCGTCGCGAAGCGGTTCGCCCGCTCGCGCTCTGCCGGCGCGAGCCAGCCGGGCGCTTCCTCGGGCGGCGGGTCGTCCAGGTCGAAGAGGAAGAGCTCGACCGGGGCGATCATCGGGCGCTCCCCGGTTCACCCGCCCGGATCCGGTCGCGGGTCTCGCTGAGCTCCAGCCAGCGATGCTCCAGCTCGCTCGCGAGCTGGGCGCATTCGCCGCGGCGCTTCGCGGACTCCGCCACGCGGCCGCTGTCGGCATGGAAGGCGGGATCGGCCATGGCGCGGTCGATGGCCGCGATCTCCGACTCGATGTCCGCGAGGCGGCGCTCGATGCCGGCGAGCTCCCGCTCGATCGGCCTGAGCTCCGCGGCCAGCCGGGCGCGGTGCTCGGCGGCGGCGCGGCGCTCGTCCCGGCGCGAGCCGCGGCTGCCCTCGGTGCCCGCGGCTCCGCCCCGGGCCGTTGCGACGGTGTCACTCCCGGACGATGCCGGCCGCTCGCGGCCCTGGAGCCAGGCGGCATAGTCGTCGAGGTCCCCGTCGAAGGCCTCGACGCACCCGTCGTGCACGCGAATGAAGCGGTCGACGCTTGCGCGCAGCAGGTAACGGTCGTGCGACACCAGCAGGAGGGCCCCGTCGAACTCCGCGAGCGCCTCGGTGAGCGCATCGCGCGCGGTCGCATCGAGATGGTTCGTCGGCTCGTCCAGGACCAGGAGCTGCGGCTTGCCATGGACCAGCTCCGCAAGCAGCACCCGTGCCTTCTCGCCGCCGGACATCGGGCCGATCGGACGCAGGGCGTCCTCGCCCCGGAAGCCGAAGCGCCCGAGGAAGCCGCGCAGTTCCGCCTCGCGCGCCTGCGGGGCGATGCGCGCCATGTGGGCGAGGGGACTGTCGTCGGCTCGCAGTTTATCCACGCCCTGCTGCGCGAAGTAGCCGATGCGGGCGCTGGCGGCTCGCCGGATCCTGCCGCCCAGCGGCTCGAGCTCGCCCGTGAGGGTGCGGATCAGCGTCGTCTTGCCGGCGCCGTTGCGACCGAGCAGCCCGATGCGCGCGCCGCGCTCGATGGCCAGGTCCACGCCGGTGAGCAGCGGCGTGCCGTAGCCGCAGCACAGGTCCTCGGCCACCATCAGCGGATCGGGGCACTCCCCCGCGTCGGCGAAGCGGAAGTCGAGGCCGCTCGCCGCGCGCAGCGGCGCCGCCAGGTCCAGCCGTTCGAGCGCCTTGATCCGGCTCTGGACCTGGCGTGCCTTGCTCGCCTTCGCGCGGAAGCGGTCGATGAAGCGTTGCAGCTGTGCCGCGCGTTCCGCATCGCGCCGGTAGTTCCGCTCGGCGAGCGCCTGCCGCTCGGCACGCTGGCGCTCGCATGCCGAGTAGCCGCCGGTGTAGCGCACGAGTCGGCCGTCCTCGATCGAAAGCGTGGCGCGCACGACGGCATCCAGGAAGTCGCGGTCATGGGAGACGATCAGGCAGGTCCCCTCGTAGCGGGCGAGCCAGCGCTCGAGCCACAGGATGGCGTCGAGGTCGAGATGGTTCGTGGGCTCGTCCAGCAGAAGCAGGTCGCTCGGCACGAAGAGCGCCTGCGCGAGGTTGAGCCGCATGCGCCATCCGCCCGAGAGCGAGTCCACCGGCGCATTCGCCTGGGCCGGGTCGAAGCCCAGTCCGTCGAGGAGGCTGCGTGCCCGGGCCTCGGCGTCGAGGCCGCCCGCCTCCGCGATGCTGGCGTGGGCCTCGGCGATCGCGTGGCCGTCGTCGGCCGCCAGGGCGGACTCGAGCGACGCCCTGGCCTTGCGCAACTCCGTGTCCGACTCCACGACGTGGCGCCATGCCGGCAGCGTGCCGGCCGGCAGCCCCTGCTCGAGCCGTACGACGCGCATCGGGGGGCGGTCGATCTCGCCCGCGTCGATGACGATCTCGCCGGCGAGCGCGCGCAGCAGGCTCGTCTTGCCCGAGCCGTTGGGACCGATCAGCGCAATCTTCTCGCCCGGCGCGATCGCGGCGTCGGCATTCTCGAGGAGGGTCTTGCCGCCGCGGGCCAGGCCGACGCCACGCAGCCGGATCATCGCGCCGCTTCGAGCTGGCTGCGGCTCGCGACGACGACCATGCGCTCGCCCGCCGCCACGGGCAGCCAGCCGAACTCGAGCCGGGGAAACGCCGCCTCGAAGTGCGGGGCCTCGTGCCCGATCTCGAGCACGAGCAGCCCGTCGCGGGTGAGGTGGTCGGGCGCCTCGGCGAGGATGCGCCGGATCACGGCCATGCCGTCGGGTCCGCCCGCCAGGGCGAGACGGGGTTCGGCGAGGTATTCCTCGGGCAGCGTCGCCATGGAGTCCGCGTTCACGTAGGGCGGATTGCACAGGACCAGGTCGAAGCGACGCCGGCCCACCGCCTCGAACAGGTCGCCCCGGCGCAGCCGGATACGGTCCGAAAGGCCGTGGTCGGCGACGTTCTCGGCCGCGAGGTCGAGCGCATCCTGGCTGATATCGGCGGCCTCCACCCGCGCCTCGGGGAAGGCGAGCGCCGCGAGGATCGCGATGCTGCCGCCGCCGGTGCACAGGTCCAGCACCGTGCGCGGCCAGTTCGCGGGCCGGCCCACCGCGTCCAGCCAGGCGGGCAGCGATTCCTCCAGCGCCTCGGGAATCAGCGAACGGGGCACGAGCGCGCGCGGGTCGGCACGGAAGCGCACGCCCCGCAGCCATGCCTCGCCGGTGAGGTAGGGCAAGGGGATACGATCGACGCAGCGCCGCTCGACGAGTTCGACGATCACCTCGATCTCGCCGGGCGTCAGGCGGGCATCGAGCCACGGGTCGAGCGTGTCGGGCGGCAGGTGCAGCGACCAGAGGATCAGCCAGGCCGCCTCGTCGCGGGGATCGTCCACGCCGTGGCCATGGTGCAGCCCGGCCGCGGCGAAGCGGGTGCAGGCGTAGCGCCAGAGGTCCCGGACCGTCTGCATCGTGCGCCGCGCCGCCCCCGGGCGCGGCACGTGGCGCGCATGCGGGCTCATCGCGCGAGGAGCGCAGCGATCGTGCGCTCGTAGATCGCGGCGAGCACCGGAAGGCTCGCGATCTCGATGTGCTCGTTCACCTTGTGGATGCTGGCATTGATCGGGCCGAACTCGACGACCTGCGCACAGATGCGGGCGATGAAGCGGCCGTCGGAGGTCCCGCCGCTGGTCGACAGCTCCGTCTTCACGCCGGTCTCGGCGAGGATGGCCTTCGAGAGTGCCTCCGACAGCTCGCCGGGGGGCGTGAGGAAGGGCATGCCGGACAGGGACCAGTCGAGCGAATACTCGAGGCCGTGCGCATCGAGTATGCCGGTGACGGCCGCCTTGAGGCCCTCGACCGTGCTCGCGGTCGAGAAGCGGAAGTTGAAGTCCACGACGGCCTGTCCCGGGATCACGTTGCTCGCGCCCGTGCCCGCATGCAGGTTGGACACCTGCCAGGTGGTGGGCGGGAAGAACTCGTTGCCGTCGTCCCAGCGCCGGACGGCGAGCTCGGCCAGCGCGGGCGCGAGCTGGTGCACCGGGTTGCGCGCGAGATGGGGATACGCGACATGGCCCTGCACCCCGTGGACGACGAGACGGCCCGAGAGCGAGCCGCGGCGCCCGTTCTTGACGGTGTCGCCGAGCCGCTCGACCGAGGTGGGCTCGCCGACGATGCAGTAGTCGAGCCGCTCGCCCCGTGCCTCGAGTGCCTCCACCACGCGCACCGTGCCATCGACCGCGGGACCTTCCTCGTCGGAGGTGATGAGCAGGGCGATCCGGCCCGCGAAGCCGTCGCGCCCCGCGCCGGCCAGGAAGCGTTCGACGGCGACGACGAAGGCCGCGATCGACGACTTCATGTCGGCCGTGCCGCGGCCGTGCAGGTTGCCGTCGCGCTCGACCGGCTCGAAGGGATCGCTCGCCCATTCGGACAGCGGGCCGGTCGGCACCACGTCGGTATGGCCGGCGAACACCAGGGTCGGGCCCGGCCGGCCGCCGTCGCGCACGAGCCAGAGGTTGGTGACCTCGCCGTGACGCTCGGGCGCGCCGACGAAGCCCAGGGGGGCGAGCCGCTCGACGATCAGCTGCTGGCAGCCGGCGTCGTCCGGGGTGACGGACCGGCGCCGGACCAGCGCTTCGCAGAGGGCGCGGACCGGCTCGACGGCCTGGGTCATGCGGCCTCCGGTGACTGGAGCAGGCTTTCGTAGAGCTTCGGGTTGAAGCCCACGAGGACATGCTCGCCTGCGATCAGCACCGGCCGCTTGACGAGGGTCGGCTCGGCCAGCATGGCCTCGATCGCGCTGGCCTGGTCCACGATGGCGGCGCGCGCCTGGGGATCGAGCGCCCGCCAGGCATGGCCGCGCCGGTTGAGCAGCGAATCCCAGGGGACATGCGCCGCCCAGGACGAGAGCATGGCCTTGTCGATGCCGTCGCGCCGGAAGTCGTGGAACCGATGCTCGATCCCGTGGTCGCGAAGCCAGCGACGGGCCTTGCGAACCTGGTCGCAGCTGTCGATTCCGTGGACGACGACGGCGATCGATTCAGACATTGAGCAGGAACTCGGAAAACGACGGCGAGTCGCCATCGGGCGGCCTGGGGCCGCCCGGCGATGCGGGCTTGCCGTCGGGTGTCGGGGGAACCTGCAGCGAAGGCATCGGCGCGGGCCCCGGCGCGGGCTCCGGCGCGGCATCGTCGCCGGCGTTCTCGAGGTTCCACAGCAGGTTGGTGGGGGAGTCCGCATGCGCGAGCGCATCCTCGCGGGTGATGCGGTTCTCGCGCACGAGCCGCGCGAGCGCCTGGTCGAACGTCACCGAGCCCGGGGCGAGCGACTTCTCCATCGCTTCCTTGATCTCGGTGAGCCGGCCGCTCTCGATCAGCTCGGCCACGTGCCGGGTGTTGAGCAGGATCTCCACCGCCGGGATCCGCTGGTCCGCATCGCGCGTGCGGATCAGGCGCTGGGAGACGACGGCCTTGAGCGTGGCCGCCAGGTCGGAAAGCAGCACCCGGCGGTTGTCCGGCGAGTAGAAGCCGATGATCCGATTGAGCGCATGGTTGGCATTGTTCGCATGCAGCGTCGCGAGCACGAGGTGGCCGGACTGGGCGTAGGCGAGCGCCATCGTCATGGTCTCGACATCGCGGATCTCGCCGATCAGGATGCAGTCGGGCGCCTGCCGCATCGCGTTCTTCAGGCCGATCTGCAGCGACTTGGTGTCGGTGCCGATCTGGCGCTGGTTCACGATCGAGCGCTTGTGCCGGAAGGTGAACTCGATCGGGTCCTCCATCGTCAGGATGTGCCCGCTGCGGCGCTCCGCGCGCAGGTCGATCATCGAGGCGAGGGTGGTGGACTTGCCCGAGCCGGTGGAGCCGACCACCAGCAGGAGCCCGCGCTTTTCCATCACGAGCTCGCCGAGGATCGGCGGCAGCCGCAGTTGCTCGAGGGTGGGAATGTCGCCGGGGATGTAGCGGATCACCGCCGCCGGCGTGCCGCGCTGGCGGAACACGTTGATCCGGAAGCTGCCCACGTCGCGCACCCCGTACCCGACGTTGAGCTCGTGGTCGGTCTCGAAGACCTCCCACTGCCGGTCGCTCACGACCTCGCGGATGAGGGCGATCACGTGCGGCGGCTCGAGGCGCTGCTGGTTGATCGGGACGGTGACGCCGTTGACCTTGATCTGTACCGGGCTGCCCGGGGTCAGGAACAGGTCCGAGGCCCGCTTCTCCGCCATCAGGCGCAACAGCCGTTCCATCGTGCTCATCCGATCTCCTCGATCTCGAAGGCGGGCGGGAACTTCGCCCCGGTCCCCGCGGTGCTCAGTCGCCCCGCAGCAGTTCGTTGATGCTCGTTTTCTCCCGGGTGGCCGCGGTCACCCGCTTGACGATCACCGCGCAGTACAGGCTGTGGCTGCCGTCGGCCGCGGGAAGCGAGCCGCTCACCACGACGGAGCCGGGCGGAATCCGGCCGTACGTCACCTCGCCCGTCATGCGGTTGTAGATCTTCGTGCTCTGGCCGATGTACACCCCCATCGAGACCACGGAGTTCTCCCCGACGATCACGCCTTCGACGATCTCGGAGCGCGCGCCGATGAAGCAGTTGTCCTCGATGATGGTCGGGTTCGCCTGCAACGGCTCGAGCACACCCCCGATCCCGACCCCGCCGGACAGGTGGACGTTCTTGCCGATCTGGGCGCAGGAACCGACCGTCGCCCAGGTGTCGACCATCGTGCCTTCATCGACGTAGGCCCCGATATTGACGTACGAAGGCATCAGGACCACGTTGCGCCCGATGAACGCGCCTCGACGGGCCACGGCCGGCGGGACCACGCGGAATCCGGCCTGCGCGAAGCGCTCGGGCGTGTACGAATCGAACTTGGTGGGAACCTTGTCGTAGAACCGCAGGGGCGAATCGCCCATCGGGGCATTGTCCTGGAGGCGGAACGAGAGGAGGACCGCCTTCTTGATCCACTGGTGGACCACCCAGTCGTCGCCCTCCCGGGTGGCCACCCGCAGTCGCCCGGCATCGAGCTCCTCGATGACGTGCTCGACGGCGTCGCGGATTTCCGCCGAGGCGCTGGCGGGCCCCAGCGAGGCGCGCTCTTCCCAGGCGCGTTCGATGATTTCTTGCATGGTCAGGTTCCGGAGGCGAATTGCACGATCCGGCCGGCCGCTTCGACACAGTTGGCCGGGGTATCGACGAGGGCGATGCGAACGAAGCCGGCGCCCGGGTTCTCGCCCTGCCAGTCACGGGCGAGCAGGCTGCCGGGCAGGACCCGGACATTATATTGGCGCAGCAGGCCCAGCCCGAATGCGACGTCGTCCCCGCCGGGCACGCGGGCCCAGAGGTAGAAGCCCGCCTCGGGGCGGGTGACCTCGAGGGTGCCGGCGAGGATGGGCAGCACCGCGTCGAATTTCTCCCGGTAGAGCCGGCGGTTGTCCCGGACATGGGCCTCGTCGCTCCAGCCGGCGATGGAGGCGGCCTGGGCCACCGGGCTCATCGCGCTGCCGTGGTAGGTGCGGTAGCGCAGGAAGCGCTCGAGCAGGCCGGCATCGCCCGCGACGAAGCCCGATCGCAGGCCCGGCGCGTTGGAGCGCTTCGAGAGGCTCGAGAACACGACCAGCCGCTCGAAGCCGCGGCCGAGCTCGCGCGCCGCCTGCAGGGCGCCCAGCGGGGGCGCGGATTCGTCGAAGTAGATCTCGGAGTAGCACTCGTCCGACGCGATCACGAAGCCGTGGCGGTCGGCCAGCGCGAAGAGGGCGCGCCATTCGTCGAGCGTCGTGACCACGCCGGTGGGATTGCCCGGGGTGCACAGGTAGACCAGCCGCGTGCGCGACCAGACCTCCGCGGGGACGGCGTCCCAGTCGCAGCGAAAGCCGTTCGCGGCCCGCTGGGGCAGGTACCAGGGCGTGGCACCGGCCAGCAGGGCCGCGCCCTCGTAGATCTGGTAGAACGGGTTCGGGCACACGACATGGCCGCCCTCGGCCGGATCGATCACGACCTGCGCGAAGGCGAAGAGCGCTTCGCGCGAGCCGAGCACCGGCAGCACCTCGCGCGCGGGATCGAGCTGCACGCCGTAGCGGCGCCCGGCCCAGGCCGCGATCGCCTGGCGCAGCGCCGGGGAGCCGGCGGTGGCCGGATAGTTGGCGAGACCGGCCACATTGGCGCGCATCGCGTCCGTCACTACCGCGGGCGTGGGGTGGCGGGGTTCCCCGATCGAAAGATTGATCGGGGAATGTGATGAACTCGGCTGAATGTCCGCCTGCAGCTTGGCGAGTCGCTCGAACGGATAAGGATGGAGGAGATTGAGCCTTTGGTTTAGCATTTATCCGTAGAGCCTTGTTATGTCGAAAGGAATCAGCCGCCCATGCTTCGGGTGGGCGGAAACTGGCCGAGCTCCACATGCTCCGGCGCCTTCCAGCCCCGCTTGCGGTGCTCGAGCACGACGGTGGTGAAGATGCCCCCGCGCACGTACCACCGGGTGGTCAGGCGCATGTAGCGCGGGCGGCAGGCGGCGACCAGGTCGTCCAGGATGCGGTTGCTCACGGCCTCGTGGAACACGCCCTCGTCCCGGAACGACCACATGTAGAGCTTCAGGGCCTTGAGCTCGAGGTTCTTGCGATCGGGGAAATAGTCGATGACGATCGTGGCGAAATCGGGCTGGCCGGTGAGGGGGCAGAGGCAGGTGAACTCGGGGATCTCGATATGGACGAGGTAGTCCCGGGCGGGATTCGGGTTCGGGAAGGTCTCGAGCTGCTTGCTGGGTCTGGAAGGCATTCTGGTGTCCGGCAGGGTCGCGGGCACATCGCGTCGCCGCGCGATCGCCACGATCGCCGGGCCTCGGATGGGGAGGGGGCGATGCTATTATACGAAGCCCCGATCGAGCCGCCGCTGCCGATCACAATGCCGTTGCCGCAGGTTCACGCAGAGCCGCCGTCGCGGCCGTCCGCCAAGCCGCCACCGCGGCTTTTCGGTTTTTCTGGGCGAGCCGATTTCGTTTGTAGCGCCTGAACGGGCCTTGCCGCGAGGAAACCTCAACTTGCGACTGAAGCAGATCAAACTTGCCGGCTTCAAATCGTTCGTCGATCCCACGTCGTTCGATGTTCCCGGCCAACTCGTAGGCGTCGTCGGTCCCAACGGTTGCGGCAAGTCCAACATCATGGACGCCGTGCGCTGGGTGCTCGGGGAGTCGAAGGCCTCCGAGCTGCGCGGCGAGTCGATGCAGGACGTCATCTTCAACGGATCGGCGGACCGCAAGCCCGCGGCGCGCGCATCGGTCGAGCTCATCTTCGACAACAGCCTCGGCCGCATCGGCGGGAGCTGGGGCCAGTTTGCCGAGATCTCGGTCAAGCGCGTCCTGACGCGCGACGGCAACTCGACCTACCTGATCAACAACCAGGTCGTGCGCCGGCGCGACGTGCACGACATGTTCCTCGGCACGGGCCTCGGCCCGCGCGCCTACGCGATCATCGGGCAGGGCATGATCTCCCGGATCATCGAGGCCCGGCCCGAGGAGCTGCGCATCTTCCTCGAGGAAGCCGCGGGCGTGTCGAAGTACAAGGAGCGCCGGCGCGAGACGAGCAACCGGCTCGCCGACACCCGCGAGAACCTCAACCGCGTGGAGGACATCCGCCGCGAGCTCGGCAACCAGATCGAGCGGCTCGAGCGCCAGGCCGAAGTTGCCCAGCGCTTCCGCGAGCTCGAGTCCGAGCGTGAGCGCAAGCAGCGGATGCACTGGCTCGTGCGCCGCGAGGAGGCTCGCCGCGACCAGGCCGCGTGCCGCCAGCGCGAGGCGGCCGCGCGGACCGCGCTCGAGGAGAAGATCGCCGAACAGCGGGCGCTGGAGGCCGAGATCGAGTCCCGGCGCGCCGCCCACTACGAGGCCGGCGATGCGGTCCATGCCGAGCAGGCGCGCTTCTACGAGGCCAATGCGGAGGTCAGCCGGCTCGAGGCCGAGATCCGGCACGTGGACGAGACCACGGGCCAGATCACCGAGCGGCTCTCCACGATCGAGGCCGATGCCGAGCGCCTCGCCGCGGAGCTTCGCCATGCCACCGAGGGACTCGAGCGCGCCCGCGTCGCCCACGAGGAGGCGCAGGCCCGCCACGCCACGCTCGAGGAATCGCTCGAGGCGCTTGCCGAATCGTCCGTCGGCTACGAGGACAAGGTGCGCGAGGCGCGCGAGGCCCTGGAGGCCGCGCAGGCCGAGGTCACCGAGGTCCGCCGTGGCCTCGAGCTGAGCAGCCTCGAGCAGCGCAACGCCCAGGAGCGCCTCGACCGGATCGAGCAGCGCCGGCAGCGCCTCGCCGCGGACGCCGCGGCGCTGCGCGAGTTCGACCCGGCGCAGCTCGAGGACGCGCGGGCCAGGCTCGCCGAGCTCGAGGCCCAGGAGGAAGACTCCGCCGCCCGGCTCGAGCAGGCGCGCGCGCAATGGCAGGAGCACGACGCCAGGCGCGCGCCGGCGCACGACGCCCTGCGCGAGACCGAGGCGAAGCTCGCCCAGGTCGAGGCCCGCATCGCCGCACTGCGCGAGATCCAGGAGCGCGTCGACAGCCAGGCGAAGGTCGGACCCTGGCTCTCGCGCCACGGGCTCGAGCGCATGAAGCGGCTCTGGCAGCACCTGCACATCGAGCCGGGCTGGGAAACGGCGATCGAATCGGTGCTGCGCGAGCGCGTCGGTGCGCTCGAGGTCGGCCAGCTCGAGCATGCGCTGGGGCTGGCGGGCGATGCGCCGCCCGCGAAGGTCGCCTTCTTCGACACGCGCCTCGCGCCGGGCGCGGAGCAGGTCCGCCTTCCCGGGGGCGCCGCGCCGCTCGCGGCGGCGGTGCGCACCGGCGACGCGGGGGTGCAGGCGCTCGTCGCGGACTGGCTGGCCGGTCACTACCAGGCGCCGGATCTCGAGACCGCGATGCGCCAGCGCGACCAGCTGCCGGCCGGCGGCCGGTTCGTCGTGCCGGCCGGGCACACGGTCAGCCGGGGTTCGATGCAGCTCTACGCGGCCGACAGCGAGCAGGAAGGCCTGCTCGCGCGCCAGCAGGAACTCGAGAACCTCGACCGCGCCTTGCGCGCGACGCGGCTGCTCGCCGAGGAGGCGCGCGCCGCGGCGCAACGGGCGGAATCCACCGCCGCCGAGCGGCTGCACGCGCTCGAGGCGATGCGCGAGTCGCATGCCGACTGCGCGCGGCGCCTCAATGCGGCGCGGCTCGAGGTCCAGCGGCTCGCGCAGGAGGCCGAACGGATCGCGAGCGAGCGCGAGCGGGTGGCCGGCGAGCAGGCGGAGTCCGAGGAAACGATCGCGCGGCTGCGCGAGACCCTCGAGCAGGCGCAGGCCCGCTTCGAGACGCTCGACGAATCCCTCGCCGAGCGCCAGGAGGCGGCCGAGCGGTGCCGCGAGGCGCTCGAGGCGGCCGAGGCCGAGCGCGACGCGCATCGCGAGCGGGTGCGCGAGGCGGAGCGGGCCGCGCAGGAAGCGCTGTTCGCGATCCGCACCGCGGCGGCCGACATCGAGCGCTTCGAGCATGCCATCGCACGGGCGAAGCATGCGATCGAGCGGGGCCAGGAAGAGGCCGCGGGCCTGCGCGAGCGGCTGGCGCGCCTGTCCGCCCAGCCGGCGCAGCAGGCGCTGCAGTCCGCGCTCGAGACGCGCGCGAGCCGCGAGCAGGCGCTCGGGCTCGCGCGCCAGCGGCTCGACGACCTCGCGCAGCAGCTGCGCTCGCGCGAGGAAGCGCGCCTGCGCATCGAGCACGAGCAGGAGCCGATTCGTGCCGAGGTGGCCGAGCTGCAGCTCAAGGAGCAGGCGGCGCGCCTCGCCGTGGAGCAGTACGACGAACAGCTTCGCGCCGCCGGCGTGGACGAGGAAGCCGAGAAGGCCCTCATGGCCACGCTCGAGGAGGAGCGTCCGCGGGCGAGCTGGCTGCAGGGCGAGGTCACCCGGCTGGGCAACGCGATCGCCGCGCTGGGCGCAGTCAACCTCGCCGCGCTCGATGAGCTTGCCGAGGCGCGCGAGCGCAAGGGCTTCCTCGATGCCCAGTCGGCCGACCTCACCGAGGCGATCGACACCCTGGAGGACGCGATCCGCAAGATCGACAAGGAGACCCGCGAGCTGCTCCAGGAGACCTACGACACGGTCAACCGCCACTTCGGCACGCTGTTCCCGCAGCTCTTCGGGGGCGGCGAGGCGCGGCTCATCCTCACCGGCGACGAGATCCTCGACGCGGGGGTGCAGGTCATGGCGCAGCCGCCGGGCAAGCGGAACAGTTCCATCCACCAGCTGTCGGGCGGCGAGAAGGCGCTCACCGCCATCGCGCTCGTCTTCGCGCTCTTCCAGCTCAACCCGGCGCCCTTCTGCCTGCTCGACGAGGTCGATGCGCCGCTCGACGAGCCGAATACCGAGCGGTATGTGGAAATCGTCCGTCGCATGTCGGACCAGACGCAGTTCCTGTTCATTACCCACAACAAGATCGCGATGGAGCTGGCATCGCACCTGATCGGGGTGACCATGCAGGAGCGGGGGGTGTCGCGCATCGTCGCGGTCGATCTCGACCGGGCAGTCGAGTACGCCGAGGTGGCCTAGCCGCCCGAAGGAGTCCGTTCGTGAGCAGTCTGGGACTGAGCCTGCTGATCCTCGCGCTGGTCGGCGTCGGCGGCGTTCTCTTGTACAACTACTGGCTGGGCGGCTTCTCCATTCGCCGCCGCGTCCCGGACAGTCGCGAACCCGAGCCGCTGCTGCGGCAGGAGCCCCGCTTCGGCCGGGTGGGCCCCGGCGCCATCGAGCCCGGGCCGGGCGAGGGCGTCGCCACCCCCGGCGAGGACGAACCGCCGGTGCTCGACCCGGAGGTCGCGGAACCCGGGAGCCCGGCACCGGCGCCCGCCGGCGCATCGAGCCCCTCCGCACCCGCACCGGCCGCGCATTCGCCGGCGCCGGAGGGCGCCGTGATCTCGGCGCAGGATCGCATCCTCGAGGCCCAGGCGGCGCGGGCGGGACCGCCGGCCCCGCGCCTGCATCCCCTCGTCGACTGCTGTGTCGCGATCGAGCTTCCCGGGCCCGTGGCGAGCGACCGGATCATCGCGCTCGCACGGCGCTTCCGGCGTGCCGGCAGCAAGCCCGTGCTCATCGAAGGCTCGGCGCTGCCCAATGTCCCCGCGGTCCCCGCCGGGGTCCGTGAGGACGATGCGCAGCCCACCGATCCGGCCGGGCGCGGCGACGCGCCCGACGACCGGGCGCCCGTCGATCCGGCAGCGGCCGCCGGCGCCGCCGCCGAGGCCGCGGTCGACGTCGATGCGCGCGCCGAGTCCCGGCCGCAGGCCGATGCCGGAACGGCCGCGGCCACGGTCGCCGCGGAGGATCCCTGGGAGTCGCCGGTGCCGGGCCGCCAGTACCGCAGCCTGCGCGTGGGCATCCTGCTCGCGAATCGCCATGGCCCGCTCAACGCCATGGAGTACTCCGAGTTCGTCAACGGGCTGCAGTCGCTCGCCGACAGCCTGGGCGGCTTCGTGGATCCGCCGGACATGATGAAGGTGCTGGAACGCGCGCGGGAGCTCGATGCGCGCTGCGCCGCGCTCGATGCCCAGATCGGCGTCAATGTCGAGGTGGCCGAGGCCCTGTCGCCGGCGGACCTGAGCGGCATCGCGCAGTCCGCCGACGTGATCGAGCGCGGCAACAATCGCTACGCCCGCCTTGGCGACCAGGGCGAGGTCGTGTTCTCGGTCGCGCTCGGCGACACGCCGAACCGGCTCACCTTCCTCCTCGACGTGCCGCGCGTCGCGCCCGAGCGCGAGCCGCTGCGCGAGATGGTGGCCTGCGCGTGGCATTGCGCGCAGGCCCTGCAGGGGCGCATGGTCGACGATACCGGGCGGGCGCTGACCGACGCCGTCTTCACCCGCATCGAGGCCCAGCTCGCCGCCCGTTACGGCGCCCTCGAAGGGGCGGGATTCCGGGCCGGCTCGCCGGTCGCGCTGCGACTGTTCAACTGAATGCCCGGCAGCGACGACGGTTCCGTTGAGAAGCGCCTCGCCGAATTGCGGGCGCTGCTCGAGCAGCTTTCCTACGAGTACTACGTGCTCGATGCGCCGACGCGAAGCGACGCCGAGTACGACCAGCTCTTTCGCGAGCTGCTGGAGCTCGAGGCCGCGCACCCGGAGCTGGTCACGCCGGATTCGCCCAGCCAGCGGGTCGGGGCGCCGCCCGCGGCCGGCTTCGCGCCGGTACGCCACGCCGAGCCGATGCTCTCGCTCGGCAATGCCTTCACCGAGGAAGAGGTGGTCGCGTTCGACCGACGGGTGCGCGAGCAGCTCGGCGTCGGCGACGAGCCCGTTCGCTACAGCGTGGAGCCCAAGTACGACGGCCTCGCGATCTCGCTGCGCTACGAGGACGGCCGCTTCGTCCAGGGCGCCACCCGCGGCGACGGCCAGACGGGCGAGGATGTCACCGCCAATCTCCGGACGGTGCGGGCCATCCCGCTTCGCCTGCGCACCGATTCGCCGCCGGAACTGCTCGAGGTCCGCGGCGAGGTCCTCCTGTACAAGTCGGATTTCGAGCGGATGAACGCGGAGCAGGCGGCGCGCGGCGAGCGCACTTTCGTCAATCCGCGCAATGCAGCGGCGGGCAGCCTGCGCCAGCTCGACCCGGCCGTCACCGCGCGCCGTCCGCTGCGCTTCCTCGCCTACGGCATCGGCGCCTCGCGCGGCTTCGACGTGCCCGCGACGCAATCGGCCCTCCTCGATGCCCTGGCCGCCCTCGGGATGCCCGTGGGCGAGCACGACACGCGCGAGGGCGCCGAGGGCCTGCTCCAGTATTTCGCCGAGCTCGGTGCCCGGCGGGCATCGCTGCCCTACGAGATCGACGGGGTCGTCTACAAGGTGGACGACCGCCGGCTGCAGCAGCGCCTGGGCTTCGTCGCCCGCGCCCCGCGCTTCGCGCTCGCGCACAAGTTCCCCGCCGAGGAGGCCGAGACGCAGCTGCTCGACATCGAGATCCAGGTCGGGCGGACGGGGGCGCTGACCCCGGTGGCGCGGCTCGCGCCGGTGTTCGTGGGCGGCACCACGGTGAGCAACGCGACGCTGCACAACGAGGACGAGATCCGCCGCAAGGGCCTGCTCATCGGCGACTGGGTGGTGGTCCGCCGCGCGGGCGACGTCATCCCGGAGGTGGTGCGCGCGCTGCCCGAGCGCCGTCCCGCCGAAGGGCAGCCGGGCCACGAGCGGCTGCGCGAATTCCGCATGCCGAGCACATGTCCCGTCTGCGGCTCGCAGGCCGCGCGCGAGCCGGGCGAGGCGGCCTGGCGCTGCCAGGGAGGGCTCGTCTGCGCGGCGCAGCGCAAGCAGGCGCTGCTGCACTTCGGCCAGCGCCGCGCGATGGACATCGACGGACTGGGCGAGAAGATTGTCGAGCAGCTCATCGCGCGCGACCTCGTCCACAGCCCGGCGGACCTCTACCGGCTCGACGTGGAAACCCTCGCCGGCCTCGATCGCATGGGGGAGAAGTCCGCGAAGCGCCTGGTCGACGCGATCGCGGCATCGCGCCGCTGCACGCTGGCGCGCTTCATCTTCGCCCTCGGCATCCGCCATGTCGGCGAGGAGGTCGCGCGCATCCTCGCGCGCGCCTTCGGCAGCCTCGATGCCCTGATGCAGGCGGACTGGGGGGGCCTGCTCGAGGAGAAGACGCGCCTCCAGAAGGAGAACGCGAAGCGGCGCGCGCGGAACGAGCCGCTCGAGCCCGATCCGCTCGAGGGCGTCGGCCCGGAGATCATCGCCGCGCTCGAGAACTTCTTCGCCGAGGAGCGCAACCGCGAGGTGATCGCGGCCCTGCTCGCCGCGGGGCTCGAGATCGAGGCGCCCGCGCCGGCGGTCGAGATCGGCGGCGAGGATGACGGCGTCTCCCTGGCGGGGCTGACCTTCGTGCTGACCGGGACCCTGCCCGGCATGACGCGCGACGAGGCGGCCGCGCTCATACGCGCACGGGGCGGCACGGTCAGCGGCTCGGTGTCCTCGAAGACCGACTACGTGGTTGCCGGCGAGTCGGCCGGAAGCAAGCTGGCGAAGGCCCTCGACCTCGGCATCAAGGTCATCGACGAGGCGGGGCTGCTGGCGCTGCTCGAAGGAAAGGAACCAGGATCATGAACACGCCATGGCCGCGGGCGATCCGCGAGCGGGGGAACGAAGGATGATGGCCATCATTGGGGGCACCGGCCTCGCCGATCTTGCCGACCTGAGCGATACCCGTCGCAGGGTGGTGCGCACGCCGTACGGCGATCCGTCCTGCGCGCTGACCTTCGGCCGCATCGGCGGAACCGACATCGTGTTCCTCGCCCGTCACGGCTACGGGCACACGATCGCGCCACACCAGATCAACTACCGGGCCAACATCTGGGCGCTGCGCGAGGTGGGGGCCGAGCGCATCGTCGCGGTCGCGACGGTGGGTGGCATCCGGCAGGCGTTCGGCCCGGGCCAGATCATCATCCCGGACCAGATCATCGACTACACGCACGGCCGCCCGTCCACGTTCTTCGAGGGACCGGACGCCGCGGTGACCCACGTGGACTTCACCGAGCCCTACGATCCCGGGCTGCGCCGGATGCTGCTCGACTCGGCGGCATGCGCGGGCATCACGGTCCACGACGGCGGCTGCTATGGCTGCACCCAGGGGCCCCGGCTGGAGACCGCCGCCGAGATCCGGCGCATGGCGCGCGACGGCTGCGACCTGGTGGGAATGACGGGCATGCCCGAGGCCCTGCTTGCCCGCGAGCTCGGGCTTCCCTATGCCTGCATCGCGGTAGTGGCCAATCATGCCGCGGGGCTCGAGAGCAGCCGGCAGGGCATCTCGATGACGGGCATTCGCGAGGTGCTCGACGAAGCCATAGGCCGCGTCCACCAGCTTCTCACCGCCTGCTGCTGAGCCGGCGGCCGGCCTCCCGAAACGGCACGGTGCCGGCTCGATCGCCGGCACCGGCCGTTCCGCGCGTCAGTCGAACGGCTTCGGGCGCGGCGTGAGGTCGGAGGAGGGCGGCAGGATCGGCAGGATGATCGTCGGCTGTTCCCCGGTGAGCGTCTTCAGGAAGGCGACGATCTTGTCGTTCTCTTCCTTCGTGTAGTGACGCCCGAGCTGGATGCGCCCCATGATGTCCACGGCCTCGGCCAGGGTCTGCGCGGCACCGTCGTGGAAGTACGGATACGTCAGTTCGACGTTGCGCAGGGTCGGCACCTTGAAGCTGAACCGGTCGGCGTCCTTGCCGGTGACGGCGGCGCGTCCCTCGGCCGGCTCGCCCTTGTACGGCTCGACGATGCCCATCTTCTGGAAGGAGTTGCCCCCGACCGCCTCGCCGTTGTGGCAGGCGATGCAGCCGCTTTCCTTGAAGAGCTTGTAGCCCTCGAGCTCGTCCTTCGTCAGCGCGTCGGCCTTGCCGAGCAGCCACTGGTCGAAGCGCGAATTGGGCGTGACCAGGGTCTTCTCGAACTCGGCAATGGCGGCGGTGACCTGCTCGAGCTCGATCTTCGTGTTGGGACCGAAGACCTGGCGGAACTCGCGCACGTAGGCGGGAATCGACGCGAGCACCTCGACCGCGAGCGTGTGGCTGGCCGCCATCTCCACGGGGTTGGCGATGGGGCCGCCGGCCTGCTCCTGCAGGTCGCGCGCACGCCCGTCCCAGAACTGCGCCACGTTGAGGCTGGAGTTCAGGACGGTGGGCGAGTTGATCGGGCCGCGCTGCCAGCGGTCGCCGATCGAGGTCGGCAAGTTGTCGGAACCGCCCATCGACAGGTTGTGGCACGAGTTGCACGAGATGAAGCCCGACTTGGACAGGCGGGGATCGAAGAAGAGCTTCTTGCCCAGCTCCGCCATGCCGATGTTGATCTGCTTCGGTGGCAGGATCGGGGTGATCGGCTCGTCCAGCGGACTTGCCGGCGGCGACATCTGGGCGGTCGCGGTGGCGGCGAGGATCGTGGCCCCGGTCACGGCGATTGCGGCTGCGATGGATTTCAGCTTCATGTTCTTGCTCCCGAGACTGGCGACGGCGGGAATCGGAATCCGGTCGCACGATCCCAGCATAGCCCGGACCGGAAAGGGGGTATTGACCCGAATCAAGCCGATCGGCACGCGCCCCGCCCGGGCGGGGACGCGCGAGGGTGCATGCCCCGACGCGCGCTCAGGCGTCGGCGCGCAGGATCTCGAGCAGTTCCGCCTCGATCTGCAGCTCGTGCTTCGGGTTGCCGAGGGCGGGGCCGTCGATCACGAACACGTCCTCGGCGCGCTCGCCGAGGGTGGTGATCCGGGCCGTGTAGAGATTGATGCCGTGCCGCTCCAGCACCAGCGCGATGCGGTAGAGCAGGCCGGTGCGGTCGTTGGCGGTGATCGACAGCAGCCAGTGACGGCCGCGCTCGTCGGGTCGCAGCTCGACGGTGGGATTGAGCGGGAAGTTGCGCGAGCGTCGCGAGATCCGCCCACGCACCGGCGGCGGGAGCGGGTCGTTGCGGCCCAGCGCCTCGGTGAGCTCGGCCTCCACCAGGGGCAGGATGTCGCGGTAGGCGACCATGCCCG
>CAZDYQ010000053.1:0-21787 GCA_964509685.1 uncultured Burkholderiaceae bacterium | reverse complement strand
CGGAACTGCTCGCCGAGGTCTACCTGCGCATGACCAGCGGGCAGGAGTCCTTCGCGATGTTCGGCGAGGAGGGCACGATCGCCGCGGCCGACGAGATCGAGTGGCCACTGTCCGCTCCGCTGCCCGTGCTCCGTGCGAGCGACGAGGAACTGGCGGCACACGAGGCGCTGCTTGCCGACATGTCGGAGCCCGACAGGCCCGCCCTCTGGCTGGCGTTGCGCGCGGCCGGCGCGGCGCCCGCGCCGGCCGAATCCGCCGAAACCTCCCCGCTCGCCGCGGCCGCGGGCTGATGCCGCCGCGCGGGGCGCTTCGCTAGCGCAGTCCGGTCAGGGTCGACAGTCCCTCCAGCGAATCGTCGAAGCGCGGCGCGACCCGCGGCGACTTGCCGGCGACCGGCGCGGGACAGCGTCCGTCGGCGAGCCAGGCGAGCGCCGCCGCGAGCAGCGGTTCGTCCGCATCCCCGAACTCCCCGGTAACCGGGTCGGCCACCGCGCAGTCCGGCGCCAGTCCCTCGTAGTACTCGCCTTCGCCGAGCGCATTGCGCATGCTGAAGCTGACGATCGCATAGACCCAGCCTTCGTGGCTCGGGGGCGTGAAGCCGACCGGCTTGCCGCAGGTCGACGTGCCGAGGCGGGTGGAATCGCGCCAGGGGGCCAGCCCCGCGATCAGGATCTCCGACGCGGAGCAGGTACGCGGTCCGGTGAGCCACACGATGCGGTCGAACCGGCCCGAGCGGGGATCGCTGGCGAAGCTGAACGTCCGGTCGGCGTCGGCGTGCGCCCGGTTGAACTCGAGCCTGCCCATGGTCCGGCCCGCCAGGTCGTACTCGCCGAGGGCCGATCCAACCTGCGCGGCGATCGCGACCAGGCCGCCGCCGTTCTCGCGCAGGTCGACGACGAGGTCCTGGGCGCCCTGCGCGAGGAGCTGGTCCAGGGCGGCCCGCCAGGGCTCGAGCCCGAGACGGCCGAAGGAGTAGAAGTTCACGTAGCCCACCCGGCGCCCGCCGGCGTCATGGACGCCGTGACCGAGCACGTAGCTGAGGTCGTACCAGTCGCGGGCGGCGCGGACCCGGAGCAGCTCGTCGCCACGACGAAGGTCGAAGTCGAGCGCGGCGCCCACCTCGGACGGCCCGAAGGCCTCGGCGAGCGCATCGGCGGCGAGGATCTCGGCCACCGGCCGGCCGTCGATGGCGACGATCCGGTCGCCCCGGCGCATGCCGGCTGCATGGGCGGGCGAGAGCGGCTGGACCAGCCGCAGGGCGAGCGCATCCGCCTCGATCTGGTAGGTGATCCCGAAGCCGAGGCTGCGGCCCTCGTCGAAGAAGGCGTCGTAGGTGGCGGCGGGCTCGATGTAGCTGTAGCGATCCTCGGGCACCCTGAGCGCCGCAAGCGCGGCATGGGCGTCCGGCCAGGTGTCCGGCGGGGGCGCCGGCGGCAGGCGGTCCGCCCAGTAGTACCAGTCGTACATGTACGACACCAGGTAGCTCGCGGAAGGGGGCTCGGGCGGCAGCGCCGATGCCGGGGCCTTGTCGCCACCGCCTCCGCCGCAGGCCGCCAGGGCGAGGCTGGCGACCAGCGGGGCGAGAGCGCGGAACGGGCCAGCGCGCGGCCGGGGGGATGGGTATGTCGGTGTCAATGATTGATACACTTCGCGGATCGCGTCAGGATCCCATGATGAAAGAATCTCGTATCGCCCGTTCGCGGCGTGAACGCAAGAGCCATCTGTCGCCCGACGCGGAGCGTCTCGTGGCCTCGGCGCTCGGGCTTGCCAATTCGGGCAGCCGCGTGGAAGACCGCTTCTGGGAGCGGCAGCTGGGCGAGCGAATCGAGCGCCTGCTCGAGAGCGGGCACCAGCAGTCGCTGTACAACGCGCTCGACCGGCTGCAGCAGACCGACGGCGAGGCCTACGGCGCGATGCTCGAGGCCGTGGAGGAATGCGCCGAGAGCATGGTCCTGGAGCACGAGGGCAAGCCGTGGCAGATCCTGCTGGTCTCGGCGCCGCTCATCGCCTGGACCCGCTTCCGGATTCCCTCGGGCGCGGTGCCGCAGGAGGCGGCCGATGCCATCGCCGCCCACTGGCAGGCGCACGTGCTGTCGCGCCCGGCCCGGCTGTTCGTCGTACCGCATCTCTACAGCCTGGACGAGCTGCCGCGCGACTACGCGGAGCTGCGGCGCCTGACCCGGCAGCTCGGCGAAGCCGCGCTCGGCCGCCGGCCGCAGCGGGTGGATCTCTCGGGCCTGCCCGAGACCGCCGACATGCTGGCGGATTCGCGCTTCCTGATCGGCGGGCTCGCGGTGCCGCTCGGCGAGCCGACGTTCCGCTGGCAGGAGCTCGACAGCGAGGACCACGCCACCCGCGTCCAGTGCCTCGAGCAGTGGATCGCGCAGGCCCGGCCCGTCATCGAGCCCTTGCTGCCCGGCTGCGGCTTCGAGTGCCTGCTGCCCGACGCATACCACATCAATCTGCGCGAATCCGACCGCCGGGTGCGACCGAACGCGATCCGGGCCGGTGTGCACTACCTCAGCCATGCGCTGGGCATCGAGCCGGGCGAGATCCGGGCCGTGGTGGCGGCCTTCGGCGAAACGCAGGTCGACGAGTACCGGATCGGGCTCTCGGTCGATCCGGACGGGGACGAAATCGCGCACGGCATCGTGTGGCCGCTCTTCGGTGCCGAATCCGAGGACGACGACCCCTCGCCCCTCGAACGGATCCGCGAGATCCTGCGCGACGCCGGGGTTACGGAGCACCGCCTGTGGCCCGACATGAACGAGCCGGAGTACTGCGAGGACTGCGGCGCTCCGCTGTTCCCGAGCGAGAACGGCGAGGTCGTGCACGCCGAGATGCCGGGCGACGTCGAGCCCGGTTCATCGCACTTCCACTGAGGCGCGGGCCGGTCCGTCACCGCGAAGGTCCGCGCGCGGCGCTCGCCGCGCGGGCGGTGGCGATGCGTTCATCCAGGTAGGCGCCGTAGAAGTCCTGGTTGGAATAACCGACCAGGCGCTCGGCGACCTCGCGCTCGCCGTGGAGGAAGAGCAGCGTCGGCGCGATCCGCACCTTCATCGCGGCGGCGACCTGTCGCGGCGAGCGCGCCGGCTCGAGGCCCGGGATCGGCCGGTCATCGTCGATCCTCATCTCCACGAGGCGCACGCCCAGCGTCTCGCGCCGGGCGTGGACGTGGCGAAGCTGCTCGGCGCGCAGCGCCTCGCAGTACACGCAGCCCTCCAGCGAAAAGAAGAGCAGCAGCGGTTCGCCCCGTTCCGAGGCGAGCCGGGCCTCGGGGACATACGAAGAGGGCCCGCCGAGCATCGTGTCGTCGGGCGACGACGCGCGTGCGGCGTCGTGCGCGCCTGCGCCGGCGGCGAGGCAGGCGAGCGCCGCGCGCGCGAGGAGGCGCCGTCGAGCGACGAACCGCCATGCCGGCGTCATGCGGCTGGGCGGCGCGAAGGGTCCGCGCCTGGCCGGGTAGAGGACATGCCTGCGGATTCTACGCAGTCCGAAGAATGTGTCGACAGGGTTGACTATATGCGCATGTGCGCATACGGTCGCCCCATTGGAGGAGACATGGACGATCTCGGACGCGTATTCGACGCGGTGGCGGACTACTTCACGCTGCTCTCGGAACCCATGCGGCTGCGCATCCTGCATTGCATCTGCCAGCAGGAAAAGACGGTGTCGCAGATCGTCGCGGAGACCGGCGCCACGCAGACCAACGTCTCGCGGCACCTGAACTCCATGCATCGGGCCGGCGCGCTCACTCGTCGCAAGCAAGGCAACCACATCTACTACGGCGTGGGCGACGAAACCCTCGTCGCGATCTGTCGCGGCGTGTGCATCCACATCGCGAGCCGGCTCGAATCCGGGGTCGAAGGGCAGACGGGGCTGATCGCCCTGGCGCGCGAACTCGAGACGGATGCCGTGCTGCCGGTCGCGGGGCAGCAGGAGGTCGCGGGCATGTCCACCGCGGCCGGCGCCGCGCGAGGCGCCTGACCATGCCGGCGCGGCGGCCCGTTCCCGGCCGGATCAGGCCCGCGCCCGAGAACCACCTCGATCCCGAGATCCTGCGGGCGGGGGCCAGGGCCAGGCGTTCGTTCATGGGCAAGGCCCTCGCGATGGGCGCGGGCGTCGCCGCCGCGGGCAGGGCGGCGGCCAGCGCCCCGCGTGGCGAGCGGCAGATCCTCGAATTGCCGCCCCATTCGACCGGACTCGGCCGCCCGGTCGCCGACCGCGGATATGGCCAGCCCTCGAAGTGGGAGGCGAACCTGCAGCGCCGCGAAAGCCCCGGCCTGACCCGCGTGTCCGCCGCCTCGGTCAGCTTCACGCCCCTGCAGGGCCTCTTCGGCATCATCACGCCGAGCGGCCTGCACTTCGAGCGGCATCACCAGGGCTGGTGGGACATCGACCCGAGCCAGCACCGGCTGATGATCAACGGCCTGGTGAGGGAGCCGCGGGTCTACACCATGGACGACCTGATGCGCATGCCGTCCACGTCGCGCATCCATTTCATCGAGTGCGGCGCCAATACCGGCATGGAGTGGGGCGGCGTGGCCGTGCCCACCGTGCAGTACACGCACGGCATGCTGTCGTGCTGCGAGTTCACCGGGGTGCCGCTTGCCACGCTGCTCGATGCCTGCGGGGCCGACATCGGCACCCGCGGTGGCGAGGACCGCTACATCCTCGCCGAAGGCGCGGACGGGTCGTCGATGACGCGCACGATCTCGATGAAGGCGGCGCTCGACGACGTGATGGTCGCCTGGGCGATGAACGGGGAGATGCTGCGGCCCGAGAACGGCTATCCGCTGCGTCTCGTGGTGCCGGGCGTGCAGGGGGTGTCGTGGGTGAAGTACCTGCGCCGCATCGAGGTCGGCGACCAGCCCTGGGACACCAAGGACGAGGTGCTTCACTACGTGGACATGATGCCGGACGGCATGTTCCGCCGGTACACCTCCATCCAGGAGGTCAAGTCCGTCATCACCTCGCCGTCGGGTGGCCAGACGCTGCTCGACCACGGCTACTACAACATCACCGGACTGGCGTGGTCGGGCCGCGGCCGCATCAGGCGAGTGGACGTGTCCACGGACGGCGGCCGCAACTGGCGCACCGCGCGCCTCGAGTCGCCGGTGCTGCCCAAGGCGCTCACCCGCTTCAACATCGACTTCGTCTGGGACGGATCGCCCGCGATCCTGCAGAGCAGGGCGATCGACGAGACGGGCCACGTCCAGCCGAAGATCAACCAGCTGCGGGCCGTGCGGGGCACGCGCTCCATCTACCACAACAACGCCATCCAGTCGTGGAAGCTGTCGCCCTCGGGCGAGGTCTCCAACGTGCAGGTGTACTGATGCGACGCAGAGCCCGCCTCTTCGTCATGGCCCTCGGCCTCGGGGTGGCGGTGTCGCCGGCGCTGGCGGGCGCGGCGGGGGCGTCACAGGCGCGTCCGCCATGGGCCGACCTGGGACGCGTCGCCACGCCGGACGAGGTGCGGGCCTGGGACATCGACGTGCGTGGCGACTTCGAGGGCCTCCCGCCGGGTTCGGGATCCGTCGCCGACGGGATGGAGATCTGGGAGGCGCAGTGCGCGAGCTGCCACGGCGTGTTCGGGGAATCCAACCAGGTCTTCACGCCGATCGTCGGCGGCACCACGCGAGAGGACATGGAGCGCGGGCGCGTCGCGGCACTGGCGGATGGTTCGGAACCGCAGCGCACCACCCTCATGAAGCTCTCGCGTCTTTCGGCCCTGTGGGACTACACGCGCCGGGCCATGCCATGGACCTCGCCGAAGTCCCTGGCGGTGGACGAGGTCTATGCCGTCGTCGCCTACATCCTGAACCTGGGCGGCATCGTGGACGACGACTTCGTCCTGTCGGACCGCAACATCTCGGAGGTCCAGGCCCGGCTGCCGAATCGCGACGGGGAATTCTTCTACCGCCCGATGTGGGACGTGGACGGCAAGCCCGACGTCAATGGCGACGACTGCATGCGCGACTGCGGGACCGACATGGACGTGCGATCGATGCTGCCCGCCTTCGCGCGGGACGCCCACGGCAACCTGGCCATGCAGAACCGTATCGTGGGGCCGGTGCGCGGCGCCGACACCACGCGCGAGGCGCCGAAGACGCTCGAGCAGGCCCGCGCGATCGCGCTCGCCGCGGCCGCGGCCGCGGCGACGGGCTCCGGCGACGAGGGTCAGGCGGGCGCGAAGCTCGCGCAGGCCCGAGGGTGCCTGTCCTGCCATGCGCGCGAGCAGGCGCACATCGGCCCGGCGTTCGGCGCGATCGGCGCGAAGTACGCCGGCGCCGCGGATGCGGCCGCCCGTCTCGCCCGGGCGGTGCGGGAGGGCTCGCAGGGTGTGTGGGGCACGGTGGCGATGCCGCCCAACGCGGGGGTGACGGAGGCGGATGCCCGTGCGATCGTAGAATGGATCCTGGCCGGGGCGCCCTGAGGCGCGGTTCCGCCGTACGATTCTCAATCGGCCGGCCGGGTGGGGCCGGCGGGATGCAGGCCATGTGGCGGCGTCCGCACAGCAGAGGAGCTCTCATGAACCAGACCAGACGTACCGCATTGCAGGTGGCAGGCGGAATGGGCGCGTACGCGGCGCTCGTCTCGATCGGCCTGTTCCGGCCCGGCCAGGCCCACGCCTTCGACGTGTCGTCGGCATTCAAGACGCAAGGCATCGCGGCGACCCTCGAGGCGCTCGGGGTGCAGGGCGCGACCGAATCGGCGGAGGTCGTCATCAATGCGCCCGACATCGCCGAGAACGGCGCGGTCGTCCCGGTCGGCGTGGACAGCAGGATCCCCGGCACCGAGGCGATCGCCCTGCTCGTCGAGAAGAATCCCAATGCGCTGGCGGGCACCTACGACGTCTCCGGCATCGAGCCCCGCATCAACATGCGGATCAAGATGGGCCAGAGCTCCGACGTGGTCGCCGTGGTCCGGGCGAACGGCAAGTACTACATGGCCCGCAAGGAAATCAAGGTCACCCTCGGCGGCTGCGGCGGCTGAGACGGACGAGAAACGGGAACGAGAGGGAGACCATGGCAGACCCGATGAAGATCCGCGCCAAGCTCGACGGCGACGTCGCCGACGTCCGCGTGCTGATGGCACACGAAATGGAGACCGGCCAGCGCAAGGACGCATCCGGCAACGTGATCCCCGCCTGGTACATCAGCGAGGTCAAGGCGGAGCTCAACGGCAAGACGGTGATGAAGGCGAACTGGGGCCCGGCCATCGCGAAGAACCCGTACATGCAGTTCAACGTGCCGGGTGCGAAGGCCGGTGACAAGATCGTCATCACCTGGGTGGACAATCGGGGCGACACGCGCACCGACGAGGCCATCATCAAGTAGCGCGCGGCGATGGCCGCGCCCGGCCGACGTTGCCGGGCGTATCGTCGGGTGGTGCACGGCCGCGCGTGCGCGGCCGCAAACAGGCAGACCTTTGGGGGAGACGACCACATGCGACGTGACGATCTGATCGCAGCGGCGATCGGCGGCGCCCTGTTACTCGCGGGGCAATCGGCATTCGCCCAGAATGCCGACGAGATCAGGAAGGGGATCGAGCAGTACCGCGAGATGCTCCAGGACGGCAATCCGGCCGACCTGACGGTCGCCAAGGGCGAGGCGCTCTGGAAGACGAAGCAGGGCCCGCGCAATGCGTCGCTGGAGCAGTGCGACCTCGGCAAGGGACCGGGCGTGGTGGAGGGGGCGTATGCCGAACTGCCGCGCTACTTTCCGGACACGGGCAAGGTCATGGATGCGGAGACGCGCATCGTCCACTGCATCGCGACGCTGCAGGCGCGCGATGTCGTGGCGCTGACCTCGAAGCCCTTTTCCGGCGGCGGCCAGCCCCAGACGGAGCTGGAAGCGCTGGTCGCCTACGTGGTGGAGGAGTCGCGCGGCCATCCGGTGAACCTGCCGCAGGAGCATCCGGAGGAGATCGCTTCGTATCGGCGCGGCGAGAAGGCCTTCTTCTATCGCGCCGGGCCATACGATTTCTCGTGCGCATCCTGCCACAGCGCCGACAACCAGCGCATCCGCCTGCAGGACCTGCCCAATCTCACCAAGGCGGAATCGGCGCAGCGCGCCTTCACGACCTGGCCGGCATACCGGGTCTCGCAGGGCGCCCTGCGGACGATGCAGTGGCGGATGTACGACTGCTTCCGCCAGCAACGCTTCCCGGAGATGATCTACGGTTCCCAGGTCTCGATCGACCTGATCACCTACCTTGGCGTCAAGGCCAAGGGCGCGGCGATGGATTCCCCGGCGATCAAGCGCTAAGGAGCGGGCAGATGAACATGAAAACCATCTCGTTGGCCGTCGCCGCGCTGGGCGCCGGGTTCCTCGTCGCACAGTCCGCCCTCGCGGCCGGCAGCAGCGATGCCGATGTCGTCGAGGTCATAAAGAGCTCGTTCAGGGAACGGGGGCAGGCCAGGCTCGACCGTCTCGAGCAGACGGACCTGCAGCGCGAGTGCTCGAAGTACCAAGGGCGTCCTGTCCCGAAGGAGGTGGCCGAGCGCATCGAGAAGAAGGCGCTCGCCGACGTGAAGTACCCCGCCGACGGAAAGTTCCTGGGCGACTGGAAGAAGGGCGAGAAGATCGCGCAGTCGGGGCGCGGCTTCCAGTACAACGACAAGCCCGGCTCGGAGGCCGGCGGCAACTGCTACGCCTGCCACCAGCTTGCGAGCCACGAGGTTTCCTTCGGCAACATCGGCCCCAGTCTCCACAACTACGGCAAGCTGCGCGGATACTCGCCCGAGGTGGTGCGGTACACATGGGCGCGCATCTGGAATCCGCATTCCTTCAAGGCGTGCAACCAGATGCCGCGATTCGGCGCGGCCGGGATCCTGACCGAGGAGCAGATCCGCGACGTGATGGCGCTGCTGCTCGATCCGGAATCGCCGGTCAACAAGTAGGGCGAATGCGGTGGGCCGGCGCTGGCCGGCCGACCCTGGGGGCCACGTGACGGGACTGTCGAGACGGGAATTCCTCTGGATGCTGGCGGCCGGCGCGGCCGCCGGCATGCCGCTGTCGACGCGGGCCTCCGACGAGGCTGCCGGCGAGGCGATCTACGAGCTGCCGCGCTTCGGCAACGTCAGCCTGCTGCACTTCACCGACTGCCATGCCCAGTTGCTGCCGGTGTACTACCGCGAGCCCAGCGTCAACCTGGGGATCGGGGAGGCCGCCGGCCGTCCGCCGCACCTGGTGGGCGAACATCTCCTGCGCCACTTCGGGCTGCGTCCCGGCTCGGCGCAGGCGCATGCCTTTACCTGCCTCGACTTCGAGGCGGCGGCCCGGCGCTTCGGCAAGGTGGGCGGCTTCGCGCATCTCGCCAGCCTGGTCAGGCGCCTGAAGGCCAGCCGGCCGGGCGCGCTGCTGCTCGATGGCGGCGACACGTGGCAGGGCTCGGCGACCGCGCTCTGGACGCAGGGCCAGGACATGGTCGAGGCATGTCGGGAGCTCGGCGTCGACATGATGACCGCCCACTGGGAGTTCACCTACGGCATGGACCGTGTCCGCGAGATCGTGGACAAGGAACTCGCGGGGCGAATCGAGTTCCTGGCCCAGAACGTTCGCACCACGGATTTCGAGGACCCGGTGTTCGACGCGTACCGGATACGCGAGATCAACGGTGTGCCGGTGGCGGTGATCGGCCAGGCCTTTCCCTATACGCCCATCGCCAATCCGCGCTACCTGGTGGCCGACTGGAGCTTCGGCATCCGCGAGTCCGAGTTGCAGGCGACCGTCGACGAGGCCCGCGACAAGGGCGCCCAGGTCGTCGTCGTGCTCTCGCACAACGGCATGGACGTCGATCTCAAGCTGGCCTCGCGGGTGCGCGGCATCGACGCGATCCTCGGCGGGCATACCCATGACGGCGTTCCCCAGCCGGTCCTCGTTTCGAACGCGGGCGGACGGACGCTCGTGACGAACGCCGGCTCCAACGGCAAGTTCCTCGGCGTGCTCGATCTGGACGTCCGCGACGGGCGGATCGCGGACTACCGATACCGGCTGCTGCCCGTGTTCGCCAACCTGCTGCCGGCGGATCCCGCCATGAGCGCCCTGGTCGAGCGGGTCCGGGCACCCTACAGGGAGCGTCTCGAGGAGGAGCTGGCGATTTCCGACACGCTGCTCTATCGGCGCGGCAACTTCAACGGCAGCTTCGACCAGCTCATCCTCGATGCGCTCATGGAGGTGAAGGGCGCGCAGGTCGCGTTCTCGCCCGGATTTCGCTGGGGGACCACGCTGCTGCCCGGGCAGGCGATCACGCGCGAGCACCTGATGGACCAGACGGCAATCACCTACCCCTATGCGACGCTCACCGAGATGAAGGGCTCGTTCATCAAGACCGTCCTGGAGGATGTCGCCGACAACCTGTTCAATCCCGATCCCTACTACCAGCAGGGAGGCGACATGGTCCGCGTCGGCGGGATGAGCTACACGTTGCGTCCCGGCGAGGCGATGGGTCGGCGCATCGACGACATGCGCATCGACGGGGTGCCGGTCGAAGCGGACAAGACCTATCGGGTGGCGGGCTGGGCGCCGGTCGCCGAGGGCGCGAGTGGGGAGCCGATCTGGGAGGTCGTCGAGTCCTGGCTCGCGTCGCACCCGCGCATCCCGGCGCGACGGCTCAACCTGCCCAACCTCGTCGGCGTCGACGGCAATCCGGGCATGGCCTGAAGGAGGTTCGAACATGACGCGCGGTTTTCCCTCCTTGCGGATGCGGACGGCGCTCGGTGCGGTCGCGCTCGCCTTGGCGCCTGGCGTCGGGCAGGCGAGCGATCCGCCGGCGCTCTCCACCACGCGACAGCTCACGCTCGAGTCGGCGAAGGTCGCCGCCGAGGCGGCGCTTGCGGCTTGCCGCGACCAGGGCGCGACGGTGGCGGTCGCCGTGACGGAGCGCTCGGGCCTGCCCCTCGTGATCCTGCGCGACCCGCTCGCCGGCATGCACACGCCGGATACCGCGCTCGGCAAGGCCCGGACGGCCATCAGTTTCAAGAGCGCGACGACCGAGCTCGTGCGGGCCACCGGCCCCGAAACCCCCAACCAGGGAATCCGCCACCTGCCGGGCGTCGTGGTCCTGGGCGGTGGCCTGCCCGTGGAGGCGGCCGGGAGCCTCGTCGGCGGCATCGGCGTGTCGGGCGCGCCGAGCGGGCAGCTCGACGAAGACTGTGCCCGCGAGGGCATCGACGCGATCGCCGAGATGCTCGAGTTCGGCTGAGCCCGGGCATGGCGTCCATTCCTGTTCGGGTGCGCCACGTGCCCGCGTTGCTTCTCGCGTGCGCGATCGCAGGCATGGTCGCGGCGGGCTCGCCGTCACCGGCCCGCGCCATCCAGGAGTTCGAGCCCGTCAGCGTCGCGATCCAGCCGATTCGCGTGACCGACCGGGTGTACTACGTCCGCGGCCAGGCGGGCATGGTCTCGAAGGAGAACGAGGGCTTCAATTCCAATGCCGGGTTCGTGGTGACCGACGACGGCGTGGTCGCCTTCGATGCGCTCGGGACGCCGGCGCTCGGCGCGGCCCTGCTGGACGTGATTCGCGGCATCACCGACCAGCCGGTGCGCGTCGTCATCGTCAGCCACTACCACTCCGACCACTTCTACGGCGTTCAGGCCTTCAAGGCGGCGGGCGCGGAGGTCTGGGCCGGCGAGCAGGTGCGCGACTATCTCGCCACCGACGCGCCGGCCGCGCGCCTCGAGGAACGACGGCAGTCGCTGTGGCCCTGGGTGAACGACACCACGCGTGTCATCGCGCCCGATCGGTACCTGTCCGGCACCACCCGTTTCTCACGAGGCGGGATCGATTTCACCGTGCTACCGGCGGGCCCCGCGCACACGGCCGAGGACATCATGCTGCTCGTCGAGCAGGAAGCGGTGCTCTTCGCCGGCGACGTGATGTTCGCGGGGCGCGTGCCCTTCGTCGGCGATGCCGATTCGAGGGCCTGGCTCGCGGCGCTCGACCGGCTCGCCGAGATCGCGCCGCGCCATGTGATCGTGGGCCACGGCCCCCATTCGGACGACGCCCCGGCCGACATCGACCTCACGCGGCGCTACCTGCGCTACCTGCGCAAGACCATGGGCGAGGCGATCGAGGAGCTCGAGACCTTCGAGGAGGTGTACTCGCGCACCGACTGGTCGGCCTTCTCGTACCTCCCGGCCTTCGAGGCGGCCAATCGAGGCAATGCCTACAACACGTATCTCCTGATGCAGCGAGAGGCGCTGCAGGGTGCCGACTGATCCCGGCCATCTGGCTCGGGCACGGTAATTGCACTGCCGATCGGATCCGACGGCCACGAAAGGAATCCCCCTGGTGCGCCGGCCGTCTTCATCAAGCTGGTCCTGAAGGAGTACCGATCCCTCGTGTGTGGAATCGCCGGTGAATTCAATTTCGACGGCCATGCGGCCGATCCCGCGGCACTCGCGGCCATGTCGGCCTGCCTCGAGCGGCGAGGACCCGATGCGGTCGGCTCGGTGATCCGGGGCCCGCTGGGGCTCGCCCATCGCCGCCTGTCCATCATCGACCTGTCGGAGCGGTCCCGGCAACCGATGGAGGACGCCCAGCTCGGCCTGTCGATCGTCTTCAACGGCTGCATCTACAACTACCGCGAGCTGCGCGAGACGCTGCAGGAGGCGGGCTACCGCTTCTTCTCCGAGGGAGACTCGGAAGTCATCCTGAAGGCCTTTGCCCATTGGGGCCCGTCGTGCGTGGAGCGGATGCACGGGATGTTCGCCTTCGCGATCCACGAGCGGGACACCAACCGTCTCACCCTGGCGCGCGACCGCTTCGGCATCAAGCCGCTCTACCTCACGCGACAGGGCGCGCGGCTGCGCTTCGCCTCGTCGCTGCCGGCGCTGCTCGCCGCGGGGGACGTGGACACGCGCATCGACCGGGTCGCGCTGCATCACTACATGAGCTTCCATTCGGTCGTTCCGGCGCCGCGCACGATCATCGAGGGTGTCCGCAAGCTGCCCGCGGCCACCGTGCGGGTCTTCGAGCCCGACGGCACCGAGCACGATACCGTGTACTGGGCGCCGGTGTTCGAGCGTACGCCGGAGGACGAGGCCAGGTCGGGGCCCGAGTGGGCCGACGCCGTGCTCGCCAGCCTGCGCCGCGCGGTCGAGCGACGGCAGGTGGCCGACGTTCCGGTGGGGGTCCTGCTGTCCGGTGGGGTGGACTCGAGCGTGATCGTCGCGCTCCTCGCGGAAGGTGGGCAAAGGGACCTCCTCACCTTCTCGATCGGGTTCGAGGCGGCCAACGGGGAGCAGGGGGACGAGTTCCAGTACTCCGACCTGATCGCCGAGCGCTTCGCGACCGACCATCATCGGATCAAGGTGCCCTCGAGCGAACTGCTTGGCGCGCTCCCGGACATGATCGGCGCCCAGTCCGAACCCATGGTGTCCTACGACAACATCGGCTTCTTCCTGCTGTCGCAGAAGGTGTCGCGCCACGTGAAGGTCGTGCAGTCGGGACAGGGGGCGGACGAGGTCTTCGGCGGCTACCACTGGTACCCGCCGCTGCTCGAATCCACCGACCCCGTGGCGGACTACGCCCGGGTCTTCTTCGATCGCAGCCATGCGCGGCTCGCCGAGCAGCTCGGCCCGGGCTGGCTGGCGGACCGCGACGAGTCGCTCGACTTCGTCACCGCGCACTTCGCCCGGCCCGGCGCGGCGACTGGCGTGGACAAGGCCCTGCGACTCGATTCGACCGTGATGCTGGTCGAGGATCCGGTCAAGCGCGTCGACAACATGACGATGGCGTGGGGCCTCGAGGCGCGCGTCCCGTTCCTCGACCACGAGCTGGTGGAGCTGGCGGCGCGCATCCCGCCGCGGCACAAGCTGCGCGACGGCGGCAAGGGCGTGCTGAAGGACGTCGCGCGCCGGCTGGTCCCGCACGAGGTCATCGATCGCCGGAAGGGCTACTTTCCGGTACCGGCGCTCAAGTATCTCCAGGGTCCCTATCTCGACCTGGCCCGCGACGCGCTGCAGGCGCCCGTCGCGCGCGAGCGGAACCTTTTCCGTCCGGAGTACCTCGACCGGCTCCTTGCCGATCCCTCGGCGCACATCACGCCGCTGCAGGGATCCGAGCTCTGGCAGGCGGCGTTGCTCGAGTTGTGGCTTCAGCACCACCGCATCGGAGGGCATTGATGGGAGCCAACGCGATGCAACGATGGCGCGGCGCAAGGCCGGGGCAGGGCGGCCCGATGGCGCTTGCGCCGGGCGAGGGTCGCAGGGAACCGTCCGGACCCGTGCCGCAGGGCCGGCCCGAGGCCGCCGTGGACTGCGGCTGGGGCCGGCTGCTGTTCGCCCAGACGTTCGAGAGCGCGGCCGACCTCGTGGAGGTGCTGCATGCCGAGGCGGCCGATCGCCGCGACATCGCCTTCTACGTGAGCGATCCGCATGTGCTGATCTCGCTGGCGCCGCAGGAGCTCTTCCTGGATCCGTCCCACATATTCCGGCTGGACCTCGGGCTCTATCGCCGCCGGCAGCGCGCGCCCTCGGGGTTCTTCGTGCGCCGGCTGGGCGCCCAGGCCGACGCGGAAGCCGTGAACCGGATCTATTCGTTGCACGGCATGGTGCCGGTGTCGCCGGAATTCTTCTGGTCGCAGCGCGACAGCCGTACCCTCAGCGTCCTCGTGGCCGAGGACGCGGCGACCGGCGAGGTGCTCGGCACCGTGATGGGGGTCGACCATGTCCATGCATTCGACGACCCGAGCCGGGGCAGCTCCCTGTGGTGCCTCGCGGTCGATCCACAGGCCCGGCATCCCGGCATCGGCGAGGCCCTCGTGCGCCATCTCGCCGAGCACTACAAGACGCGCGGCTGCGCCTACCTCGACCTCTCGGTGATGCACGACAATGCGCCGGCCATCGCGCTGTACGAGCGCCTGGGGTTCCGGCGCGTGCCGCTGTTCACGATCAAGCGCAAGAATCCCTTCAACGAGCGCCTGTACACGGGCAGCGGCCCGCGCGACGAGCTCAATCCCTACGCCCGGATCATCATCGACGAGGCGATGCGGCGCGGCATCCAGGTCGAGTTGATCGACGCGCCGGGCGGCATGTTCCGCCTGAGTCACGGCGGTCGCAGCGTGCGCTGTCGCGAGAGCCTCTCCGACCTCACCACGGCCGTCTCGATGTCCATCTGCGACGACAAGGCAGCGTCGCGACGCATCGTGGCGGCCGCGGGCGTGAACGTGCCGGCGCAGATCACGGCGGGCGATGCCGCCCGCGAGCAGGAGTTCCTCGAGAAGCACGGACGGGTGGTGGTCAAGCCTGCACGCGGCGAACAGGGGCGGGGCATCGCCGTCGGCATCGACGGGCTCGACGAGCTGCGCGCCGCGATCGACCGGGCGCGCCGGGTGGACGAAACCGTCCTGATCGAGCAGATGATCGAGGGCGAGGACCTTCGCCTGCTCGTGATCGACTATCGCCTTGTGGCGGCGGCCATCCGGCGCCGGCCCGAGGTGGTGGGCGACGGTCGGCTGAGCGTGCGCCGGCTGATCGAGCGGCAGAGCCGTCGCCGGGCCGCGGCGACCGGCGGCGAATCGACGATCCCCATCGATGCGGAGACGAGCCGCACGCTGGGCCTGGTCGGCCTCGGGCTCGACGACGTGATCGAGGAGGGACGCGTGGTGACGGTCCGCGGCACCGCGAACCTGCATACGGGCGGTACCATCCATGACGTCACCGACGAGGTGCATCCCGGGCTGGTCGCGGCCGCGATCCGGGTCGCGCGGGCGATCGAGATGCCGGTGGTCGGCGTCGATTTCATGGTGCGCTCGCCGCACGAGCCCGACTATGCCTTCATCGAGGCGAACGAGCGGCCCGGGCTCGCCAATCACGAGCCCCAGCCGACGGCCCAGCGCTTCGTCGACCTGCTCTTCCCGCAGACGATCCCGGCGTCGGCGCGGCGCGCGGCCGAGTCGGCGAGGGCTGGCTGAGGATGCGGCTCGAGATCGACCACGACTACCTGCTTTCGCAGCTCGAACGACTGCTTCGCATACCGAGCCCGACCGGCTATACGGACTCGATCGTCCACCATGTGGCGGACGAGCTGGAGCACCTCGGGGTGGACGTCCAGCTCACGCGACGCGGCGAGATCCGCTCGTGCCTGCGCGGGGAGCAGGCGCGGCCGGCGCGGGCCATCGTGTCGCACCTCGACACGCTGGGCGCGATGGTCAAGCGCCTGAAGGAGAACGGACGACTCGAGCTGGTCCCGATCGGCCACTGGTCCGCCCGGTTCGCCGAGGGCGCGCGATGCACGGTCTTCTCGGACGAGCGCAACTTCCGCGGCAGCATCCTGCCGCTCAAGGCCTCCGGCCACACCTTCAATGTGGAGGTGGACACGCTGCCGATCGGCTGGGACTACGTGGAGCTGCGCGTCGACGAGCGGGCCGACGGTCGCGAGGATCTCGAGCGCCTCGGCCTGCAGGTCGGCGACATCGTGGCGATCGATCCGCAGCCGGAGTTCCTCGAGAACGGTTACATCGTTTCCCGGCATCTCGACGACAAGGCGGGCGTCGCGCTCATGCTGGCGGCGCTCGAGGCGCTGTTGCGCAGCGGGATGCGGCCCCCGGTGGATACCTACTGGATGTTCACGATCGCGGAGGAGGTCGGGGTCGGGGCCGCCTCGATCCTGCTGCCCGAGATCGCCTCGCTGGTCGCGATCGACAACGGCACCACCGCCCCCCGGCAGAACTCGCGCGAGCACGGGGTCACGATCGCGATGGGCGACGAGACGGGTCCCTTCGACTACCACCTCACCCGGAAGCTGATCGGGCTCGCCCGGGAGCACGGCATCCCGATGCAGCGCGACGTGTTCCGCTACTACCGGTCCGACCTCGCCTCGGCGCTCGCCGCGGGCAACGACATCCGGACCGCCCTGCTCGCCTTCGGGATCGATGCCTCCCACGGCTACGAGCGCATCACCGTCGGCGCGCTGGGCTCGGTGGCCGCCCTGATCGCCGCCTATGTCGCGAGCCCGGTGCTGATCAAGCGCGATGCGCGGCCCATCGGCCCGCCCCAGGACTTCACTTCGCAGCCGGAAGGGCCGCCGCCGGGCTGAGGATACAATCACGGACCCAGTCCACCCGTCCTCGCATTCCCCGATGTCGTCCCCCGACACGGCCGTCGCCACCGGCGGTCCCGACCTCGTCCGAGAAGTCCGCCGGCGCCGCACGTTCGCGATCATCGCCCACCCGGACGCCGGCAAGACCACCCTGACCGAGAAGCTGCTGCTGTTCGGCGGCGCGATCCAGATGGCGGGCACGGTGAAGGCGCGCAAGAGCGGCCGGCACGCCACCTCGGATTGGATGGAGGTCGAGAAGCAGCGCGGGATCTCGGTGGCGAGTTCCGTGATGCAGTTCGAGCATGCCGGCTGCATGTTCAACCTGCTCGACACCCCGGGCCACCAGGACTTCTCCGAAGACACCTATCGCGTGCTCACCGCGGTCGATGCCGCCGTCATGGTGATCGACGCCGCGCGCGGCGTCGAGGAGCAGACCATCAAGCTGCTCGAGGTCTGCCGCCTGCGCAACACGCCGATCATCACCTTCATCAACAAGCTCGACCGCGAGGTGCGCGAACCGATCGAGCTGCTGGACGAGATCGAGTCGGTGTTGCGCATCGCCTGTGCCCCGGTGACCTGGCCGATCGGCATGGGCAAGCGCTTCCGCGGCGTGTACCACCTGCTCAGGCGCGAGGTGCTGCACTTCCGGGCGGGCGAGGAGAGGACGTCGTCCGAGCCCGAGGTCCTGCGCGGCGTGGACGATCCGCGGCTCGCCGAGCGCTACCCGGACGAGGTCGCGACGCTGCGCGACGAGATCGAGCTCGTCACGGGCGCGAGCGCCCCGTTCGACCTCGACCTGTTCCTCGCCGGCGAGCAGACCCCGGTGCTGTTCGGCTCGGCGATCAACAACTTCGGGGTCCGCGAGGTCCTGCGCGCGCTCGCCGAATGGGCGCCGTCGCCCCTGCCGCGGCCGACCACGACCCGCACGGTCGATCCCGTCGAGGCCGCCTTCACCGGCTTCGTGTTCAAGATCCAGGCGAACATGGATCCGAAGCATCGCGACCGGATCGCGTTCCTGCGTGTCTGCTCGGGCCGCTACAGGCCCGGCATCCGTGCCTCGCACCGACGACTGGGACGCGAGATGAAGATCGTCAATGCGGTGACCTTCATGGCCAACGAGCGCACGCTGCTCGAAGAGGCGGTGGCCGGCGACATCATCGGGATCCACAACCACGGGCAGCTCCAGATCGGCGACAGCCTGACCGAAGGCGAGGACCTCGTCTTCAAGGGGATCCCGTACTTCGCGCCCGAGCTCTTCAGTCGCGCGCGCCTGCGCGATCCCCTTCGCTCGAAGCAGCTCGAGAAGGGCTTGCGCGAGCTCGGCGAGGAGGGCGCGATCCAGGTCTTCGAGTCCCTCGTCGACAACGGCCTGCTGCTGGGCGCGGTGGGCCAGCTGCAGTTCGAGGTGGTCGCGCACCGGCTCGCGACCGAGTACGGCGTCGACGCGATCTTCGAACGGGTATCGCTCGCGGCCGCGCGCTGGGTGACCTGCCCCGATGCGGCGCACCTGGCGGAATTCACGCGCGCCAACCGGTCGCGGCTTGCGCACGATGTCGATGGCAACCTCGTGTACCTCGCCGATACCGGCGTCAACCTGCAATTCACGCGGGAGCGCTGGCCGAAGGTCGCCTTCCACAATACCCGGGAGCACGGCGAGCGGCTGTAGCCGGGGCCGCGTCGACCCCCCACGGGCGGCGCCTTTTATCGCCATCTCGGCGTCGCGTCAAGGGGGTGGGTCCGAATGTCGGGGATTCGTGCTATAATCCGCTCGTCACGGCGTTGCTTGGCGGCAACGCCCCCGTGACGAACCGCCCGGGTTGGCCCGCCCAGCCCATCGACGAACCGGGTTTCCGGGGTTTTGTCCGGTCGTCGAAGCGCCCGCAAATCCCGTCTCGATACGGAGGACTCCTTGAAAGCGACGCCCAAGCCCAGTTCCGCGATGAGTGCCACTCACCAGAAATCGGTCGTCAGCAAGCGCCAGGCAGAGCGCATGCGCCGTGGCCGGGTCGAGTCGCGTCCCGAGGACTACAAGAACATCGCTCCGTCAGAGCATGCCAAGCGCCTGCACGAGGCCCGCTCGCGCCTCGAAGACCGCAAGATGCTGATGGAGCTGGGCCTGCTCTGACGAGCGGCCCACCCCTCACGAAAACGAGGCCCGCCGGGCCTCGTTTTCTTTTTGGGCGCCTAGCCGAGCAGCCCCGCGAGCGCCTCCACGATGGCGTCGATCTCCGCCGGCTCGAGGGGCACCAGCTCGAGCACCAGTTCTCCTTCCCCGAGCCGATGGGTCATGACCCGGATCGAGGGCACGCCATCGGCGAGCGCCGCAGCGAGACGGGTGGCATCCAGCCGCGCATCGGACCCGATGCGCAGGTGCGCCCGGGGAAAGGGCATGCCGCTCGGGTCGGCCTGCATCCAGGGCTCGACGCCGGGCAGGCCCGCGCAGCGCGCGACGAAATCCTCGACCTTGGCCGCCTGGCGCTTCGACCATTGCCCGATGTCGAGGGTGCGGCGCTCCTCGATCGCCGCGATGAGGCCGACGATCGCTTCCTTGCTCGGTTTCATCGCGCGGCCGATGCCGCGCTCCTGGGCCCGGAAGGCGCGGACCCAGCGATCCCGGCCCGCGACCAGGCCGGCGGTGGGGGACGCGAGGTACTTCTGGCCGCTCGCGAAAACGAGGTCGGCGCCGGTGGCGAGCAGCTCCGGCAGGCGCATGTCCTGGGCCGCGCCATCGATGAAGGCGGGCACGCCATGGCGGTGCGCCGCCGCGACGGCGGCGCCGAGCTCGAGCGGTGCGCCGCGCACGAGGCGCGACGAGACCAGCAGCAGGCACGCAATGTCGCCTTCCGCGAGGGCCGCCTCGAGCTGGGCGATGCTGCATTCGTGGTCGCTGCCCACGAGCCTGGGAATCCCCCCGGCGAGGCGGATGTCCTGGACGATCGGATGGCCGTAGTCCACCGCGTGGCCCGCCGGCAGCAGCACGTGGCGCGGGCGGTCGCCGACATCGGGGAGCGCGGCGACGGCCTGCGGGTCCTCGCCGGCGATCGCGGCGGCAATCGCCATCGTGATCGCGCCCGCGACGCAGTGGGCGACCGCGCCGGCCTCGCTGCCGGTCCAGCCGGCGATGGCCGCGCCGGCGCGCTGCTGCAGCTCCTCGATCATCACGAACTCGCCGAGCGCTTCAGCCGCCGCCTCGCGGACCGATGCAGGCGAGCGTGAGACGCCGAGCGGCGTGAAGGTGCCGGCGGCATTGATCACCGGGGTGAGGGCGAGGCGGCGGTGCAGGTCCATGGGCAGGCTTGTCGATTGCAGGACGGGCATGCGCCGCGCGAGGGGCGGCGCACGAGTGGCGAGTGACAGGGATGATAGGCGAGGCGGCTATGATGCGGGTGCGTCGTCGGCGCGTTTCGCCTCCGGCGTACAACCGCGAGGGCCCGAACACCATGGAGCAGCGACAGTGAATCCGCGAATCCTCGTGGGCGCCGTGCTGGCGTCCGTCCTTGGCGGCTGCGCCGGCACGGGCGGCATGGCGCCATCGGTCCTGACGCTCGATTCCGCGGGCTTCGCCCTCTGTCCCTGGGCCGGCCAGGGGCCGCGCCTGATCGATGTGCACGACGAGGCCGGCTACCGCGCGTTCCTCGCGCAGGCCGAGCTCGATGTCGCCCGCGTCGCAGGCTGGAAACCCGACTTCCGGCGCGACCGGGTCGTTCTCGTCAACCCCGGCCCCCGCTCTTCCGCGGGCTATCGGGCCGAATGGCTCGACGCGACGCTGGCGGGCGATCGGCTTCGCGCCCGGGTCGAGGTCAGGCCGCCGCCGGACGGCGAGATGGCGGCCACGGTGATCACCCATCCCTGCGTCGTCGCCTGGGTCCGCGCGCCGGGCGCGGAGGCGGTCGAGATCGTCAACGCGGACAGCGACGAGGTGATCCTGCGCTCGGACGAGGCGGGTCGCTGACCTTTTCCCCGGAGCGAAACCAGGGCATGGATCCGGCTCCGGCACGCTACGGCATCGCGGCGCTCTACCGGGAACTGTGGCGGCTGGCGAAGGGCTGCCGGACCCAGATCGTCGGCGCCTTCGGGCTCCTGCTCGGCTCCCAGCTCTTCCGGCTCGCCGTACCGTGGCTCACCGCGCAGGCGATCGACGCGGTGCAGCGAGGCGGCCTGGAGGGGGTCGGCACCGCGGGGCGCTGGCTGCTGGCGGGCTTCCTCGCCACGGCCGCGAGCTGGGCCCTCCATGGTCCCGGGCGGGTGCTCGAGCGCAACGTCGCCCTGCATGCCCGCCGGCGGCTTTCCGACGAACTGGTCAACAAGCTGTTCGCGCTGCCGCTCGCATGGCACGACCGGCACCACTCCGGCGAAACCGTCCAGCGCATGCGCCAGTGCACCGGCGCGCTGTACGACTTCGCGCAGAGCCAGTTCATCTACCTGCAGAACGCAGCCCGGCTGGTGGGCCCGGTCATCGCGCTCTGCCTCATCGACCTGCGGGTGGGCGCGCTTGCGATCGTGGGCTACCTCCTGATCGCGGCGGTCATCGTCGCCTTCGATCGCCGGATGATCGCGCTCGCGCATCGCGAGAACGACGCCGAGCGTCGCCATGCCGCCATCCAGCTCGATGCCTTCGGCAGCATCGGCACCGTCCATGCGCTGCGGATGAGCCCGGGGCTCGCCCGACTGATCGACGAGCGACTGGCGGCCATCTTCGCGCCGCTGCGCCGCGCGATCGCCCTCAACGAATGGAAGT
>CAZDYQ010000052.1:0-21819 GCA_964509685.1 uncultured Burkholderiaceae bacterium | reverse complement strand
GTGGCGACCACGGTGCGCGCGATGTCGTTGAACGGCTGCGCCCGGCCGGTGCCGCAGTTGAAGACGCCGCGCATCGACGGGTGGTCGAAGCAGTGCAGGTTGACCGCGACGACGTCGTCCACATGGACGAAGTCGCGCGACTGTTCGCCCGCGCCGTAGCCGTCATGGGCGCCGAACAGCCGGACGCGGCCGTCGGCGACGAACTGGTTGTAGTTGTGGAACGCCACCGACGCCATCCGGCCCTTGTGCGCCTCGCGCGGGCCGTAGACATTGAAATAGCGCAGGCCGACCACCTGGCTCTGCGCGCCCTCGAGGCGGCGCCGCACGATCTGGTCGAAGAGCAGCTTCGAGTACCCGTAGACATTGAGCGGGGACTCGTACTCCGGCGTCTCGATGAAGTCGCTGCTGCCGCCGTACACCGCCGCCGAAGAGGCATAGATGAACGGGATGCGCTGCGCCAGCGCGTAGTCGAGCAGCTCCACCGAGTACCGGTAGTTGTTGGCCATCATGTAGCGGCCATCGCTTTCCATCGTGTCGGAGCATGCGCCCTGATGGAAGATCGCGCGGACGCGCTTCAGGCCGCCGAGCCGGGACAGGAACTCCTCCTTGTCGAGGTAGTCGGCGATGTCGCAGCCCACCAGGTTGCGAAACTTCGCTGCCGCGCGCAGGTTGTCGACCGCGACGATGTCCCGTTCGCCGCGGGCGTTGAGCGCGCGCACGAGGTTCGAGCCGATGAAGCCGGCCGCGCCGGTGACGATGATCATTCTCCGAACAACTCCTCTGGCGTCACGTCCGCCGTGCCGAGCTTGCCGACCACGATGCCGCCGGCGGTGTTCGCCAGCGTGACCGCGACCTCGACCGGGCAACCCACCGCCAGCGCGGTCGCGAGCGTGGCGACGACGGTGTCGCCCGCGCCGGATACATCGTAGACCTCGCGGGCGCGGGCGGCCACATGATGGCTGCTGCCGTCGCGGGAATAGAGCGACATCCCCTCCTCCGACCGCGTGAGGAGGAGATGATCGAGATCGAGCCGCTCGCGCAGCGCATGCGCCTTGGCCGCGAGTTCCGCCTCGTCGCGCCAGCTGCCCACCACGACGCGCAGTTCCGCCCGGTTGGGCGTGAGCACCGTGGCGCCGCGATAGCGCTCGAAGTCCTCGCCCTTGGGATCGACCACGACCGGACGCCCCGCCTCGCGGGCCATCGCGAGCATGCGGTCCACCTGCGCGAGACCGCCCTTGCCGTAGTCGGACAGCACCATGATGTCGCATTCCGCGATCGCGTCGCGCACGGCTTGCAGCTTGTTCGCCAGCACGGTCGCGCCGGGAAGCTCCTCGAAGTCGATGCGCAGCAGCTGCTGCTGCCGGCCGATGACGCGAAGCTTGATCGTGGTCGGCAGTTCCGGGTCGCGCGACAGCCTCGTGTCCACGCCGAGGTCGCGCGCCATGCGCTCGATCAGGTCGCCGGGCTGGTCGTTGCCGACGATCGCCACGAGCACCGCGTGGCCGCCGAGCGAGACGACGTTGCGCGCGACGTTCGCGGCGCCGCCCAGGCGTTCCTGGAGCTCGCGAACGCGCACCACCGGAACGGGCGCCTCGGGCGAAATCCGCTCGACGTCCCCGAACCAGTAGCGGTCGAGCATCGCGTCGCCCACGACGAGGACGCGGGCCGCGCGGAAATCCACCCGCTCGGTGCGCCGCGCGGCCGGTCGCCTACTCACCGATGCCCTCCCCGCGTCGGGGGGCGTAGCTGTCCCAGCGGCTGCATCCCGGGCATTGCCAGTAGTACGTGCGCGCCTTGAAGCCGCAGTACGAGCAGACATAGCGCCCGAGCCGCTCGGCCTGTTCCCTGGCGAGCGAGCGGATCAGGTCGTCTCGTGCGCGCTCGCGCGGATTGCGGCTCTCGGCACCGGCCGACAGCAACGTCTCGAGCGCGAGCAGCGAGGGCCAGTTGCGAAGGATGCCCTCCGCCCACTCGATCGTGGCATCCACCCCGTCGCGGGCGAGCCGGGCGTCGAAGACCGCCCGGAAGACGTCGATCGAAGGCGCGCTGGTCACGATGCGCTCGAGACGCTCGATGCCCTCGTCGAGCCGCCCGACGCGGCGCGATGCCTCCAGCCACGGGACGGCGATCAGGGAGGCATGGCCCGGGCTGATCTCGAGCATCCGTTCCCACGCCTCCAGCGCCTGCTGCGGCTTGTCGTCGCGCAGGGCGAGCTCGCCGCGCATGAGCCACGGCCGGGGATGATCGGGGTCGGCCTCGGTCGCGAGCGTGATGGCGTCCATGGCCGCCTTCGGGGCGTCGGCGCCGTCCGCCGCCAGGATGGCCGCCGCGCGCTCGCAGTGAAAATGGGCGAGTTCGCGCGAGCGCTTCTCGCCGAGATCGATCTGCAGCCGCTCGGCGATGGCGATCGCCTGGGGCCAGTCGCGCACCATCTGCGCGATCTGCAGGCGGTGGTGCAGCGCGGCGGCGCGATAACGCGAGCCCTCGAGCCGGTTGAACGCGTCCTCGGCACGGTCGATCAGGCCGGCGCGCAGGTAGTCCTGGCCGAGCTCGAAGAGCGCGTGCTCGCGCTGCTCGGGGTCGAGGTCGCGCCGCTCGATCAGGTTCTGGTGGACCCGGATCGCCCGGTCGGTCTCGCCCCGACGCCGGAACAGGTTGCCGAGGGCGAAATGCAGCTCGATCGTCTCGGGATCGACCTGCACCACGTCGATGAAGGCGTCGATCGCCTTGTCGGGCTGCTCGTTGAGGAGGAAGTTGAGTCCGCGGAAGTAGGCGTCCGGCATGTTGCCGCCGCCGTTGGCCTGGCGCGACTCGAAGCGGGCCGCGAACCAGCCGAGGACGAAGAAGAGCGGGATGGCGAGCAGCCACCAGGCGTCGAAGGTCATCTTGCGAGATCCCGTCCGGCGCGGCTACCGGGGCGGAACGGCCCGGCGCGGACTGGGCGATCGGGCGCCTCGCTCACGGATGCTCAGCCGCCGACGCGCGGCGGCACCGCCGCCGAATCGGGTGGCAGCACATCCGACGCGGGCGCGGACGAGTCCCGCGCCTCGCGCAGGCGCAGCTCGCGACGCAGGCGAGAGACTTCGCGCCGGCTGCGGAAGAAGGACGGAAACGCGGCGAGCAGGCCGACGACGGCCCCCGCGACGAAGAAAAGCAGAAGGAAGATCACCAGCGGCGCGCGCCAGGCGATGTCGTCTCCGAAAAGGAAGAAGCGCAGCTCGGTGACGGTGGTGTTCGAGAGCGCGAAGCCGAGCGCGACGAGAAAAAGCAGCAGGTTGAAGATCCAGGCTACGACGCGCATCGAGAGGCTCCGGGCGCAGGCACTGTGCGCGGAATCAGCGAGAGGACTTCATCCCGGCATCGACCCGCTCGCGAAGGTCCTTGCCGGGCTTGAAGTGGGGAACCCATTTCTCCGGCACCATGACCTTCTCGCCGGACTTGGGATTGCGACCGATCCGAGGCGGCCGGTAGGAAAGCGCGAAGCTGCCGAAGCCGCGGATCTCGATGCGATGGCCGTCGGCCAGTGTCCTGGCCATCGCATCGAGAATGGTGCGCACCGCGAACTCGGCGTCCTTCGCGACCAGTTGCGGATAGCGCTCGGCGAGCCGGGCGATCAGTTCCGACTTCGTCATGGTCGGGGCCGCGTTCGCGGGCCCCTTCCCAGCCTTCGCCGGAGCTTCCATGTCCATGCCCCCGAGCCTTGTCCGCAGTCGCCTCAGTTGTCGTCGCCGCTGCTGTCGAGCTTGGCCCGCAGCAGCGCGCCGAGGTTGGTGGTGCCCGTCGCCGCACCGCTCTCGGCCTGCATGCGCTGCAGGGCGTCGGCGGTCTCGGCGCTCTCCTTGGCCTTGAGGGACAGGCTGATCGAACGGTTCTTGCGATCGACGTTGATGATCATGACCTCGATCTCGTCGCCTTCCTTCAGGTGGTTGCGGGCATCCTCGACGCGATCACGCGAGATTTCCGAGGCGCGTAGGTAACCCTCGACATCGTTGCCGAGATCGCAGACAGCGCCCTTGGCATCGACCGAGACGACCTTGACCCGGACGATCGAGCCCTTCTCGTGGGTGGCGGCGTAGTTGTTGAACGGGTCGCCCTCGAGCTGCTTGATGCCGAGCGAGATGCGCTCGCGGTCGGTATCGATCGCCAGCACGACGGCCTCGACCTCGTCGCCCTTCTTGAACTCGCGCACCGCCTCCTCGCCCGCGACGTTCCAGGAGAGGTCGGACAGGTGGACCAGGCCGTCGATGCCACCCGGCAGGCCCACGAACACGCCGAAGTCGGTGATCGACTTGATGGTGCCCTTGACCTTGTCGCCCTTGCGGTAGTTGTCCGAGAACTCTTCCCACGGGTTCGGGCGGCACTGCTTCATGCCGAGCGAGATGCGGCGGCGGTCCTCGTCGATGTCGAGCACCATGACCTCGACCTCGTCGTTGAGCGCGACCACCTTGGACGGGTTGACGTTCTTGTTCGTCCAGTCCATCTCGGAGACGTGCACCAGGCCCTCGATGCCCGGCTCGATCTCGACGAACGCGCCGTAGTCGGTGATGTTGGTGACCCGGCCGAACATGCGCGTGCCCTGGGGATAGCGGCGCGAGATGCCGATCCACGGGTCGTCGCCCAGCTGCTTGACGCCCAGCGAGACGCGCGAGCGCTCCTGGTCGAACTTGAGCACCTTGGCGGTGATCTCCTGGCCGACCTGGACGACCTCCGAGGGATGGCGCACGCGACGCCAGGCCATGTCGGTGATGTGCAGCAGGCCGTCGATGCCACCGAGGTCCACGAACGCGCCGTAGTCGGTGATGTTCTTGACGATGCCGGTGACGATCGCGCCCTCGGTGAGGGTCTCGAGAAGCTTCTGGCGCTCCTCGCCCTGCGAAAGCTCGATGACGGCCCGACGCGAAAGCACCACGTTGTTGCGCTTGCGATCGAGCTTGATGACCTTGAACTCGAGGGTCTTGCCCTCGTACGGCGTGGTGTCCTTGACGGGCCGCATGTCGATCAGCGAGCCGGGCAGGAAGGCGCGGATGCCGTTGGTCATGACGGTCAGGCCGCCCTTCACCTTGCCGGTGATCGTGCCTTCGACATGTTCGCCCTGTTCGAGCGCCTTCTCGAGCTGCAGCCAGGCCGCGAGGCGCTTGGCACGGTCGCGCGAGAGCCGGGTCTCGCCGTAGCCGTCTTCCAGCGCATCGATGGCCACGGAGACGAAGTCGCCCTCCTGCACATCGAGCTCACCGCGGTCGTTGAGGAACTCCTCGATGGGGATGAAGCTCTCGGACTTGAGGCCCGCGTTGACGACGACGTAGTTGTGGTCGATCCGCACGACCTCGGCGGTGATCACCTCGCCGGCGCGCATCTCCTGCCGCGCGAGGGATTCCTCGAACATCGCGGCAAAGCTTTCGGTCTCGTTCGAAGGGGCGTTGGTTTGGACGTTAGCCAATGTTGAAAATTTCCAATGAATGAATACACGCCGACGACGCGTTCATCCCCGAGCGCCGCGCCATGCAGCGGCAAGGGGCGATCTCGACATCGCCAGCGGAGTTGCGACAAGCCCGCCACGCGACGGGCACCATTTCTTCACCAACCAGGTCATGCCTGGCCGGGTACTGCCATGCCGGCTACAACCGGCCACGGGCAAGTTCGACCACCAGATCGATCACCTCGGAAAGCGATCGGTCGGACGAATCGACGAGCACCGCGTCTTCCGCCGCGACCAGCGGAGCCACCGCCCTTTCCGTGTCACGGCGGTCGCGTTCTCGCAGGTCCTGCAAAAGGTCGGTTAGGTTAGCAGAAAAACCCTTTTCGATCAACTGCTTATATCGGCGCTCGGCGCGGACTTCCACTCGTGCCGTGAGGAACACCTTCAGGATGGCGTCGGGGAACACCACGGTACCCATGTCGCGGCCGTCGGCGACCAGCCCGGGCGGACGCCGGAACGCCCTTTGCCGGTCCAGCAGCGCTTCCCGGACCGGGCCGTGGCTGGCGATCCGGGACGCCATGGCCCCGACCTCGGTCGCCCGGATCGCGGCGCCGACGTCCTCCTCCCCCAGCCGGACCACGCCGTCCTCGAAGACCGCGTCGAGCGTGCGGGCAAGCTCGGCCAGGCGGGGTACGTCGTCCGCCGAGGCGCCGGCCCGGATCGCCACGAGACCGACGAGCCGGTAGAGGGCGCCGGAGTCGAGGTAGTGCCAGCCGAGCGCCCGGGCGACGCCCTCCGAGACCGCGCCCTTGCCGGAGGCGGTGGGACCATCGATCGCGATGACCGGCACCTCGGACCGCGCGTTCATGCGGCACCCGGCCCGGTTTCGGCGATTTCCAGCCCGGCCCCGGCCGCGAGCCGCACGAAGCCGGGGAACGACGTGGCCACGTTCTCGGTGTCACCGATCGACACCGGCCCGGAGGCGCGCAGCGCGGCCATCGCGAAGGACATCGCGATCCGGTGGTCGCCATGCGCCTCAACCCGACCGCCCGTGAAGGCGGCCCCGTCGGGCCTGCCCTCGATGATCATGCCGTCGTCGGTGGGCTCGGCCGCGACCCCCAGGGCCTGCAGGCCCTCGGCCATGGTCGCGATCCGGTCCGACTCCTTCACCCGCAACTCCGCCGCGCCGGTGACGCGCGTGCGGCCGCGCGCGCAGGCCGCCGCGACGAAGATCGCGGGGAACTCGTCGATCGCGAGCGGCACCAGCTCCTCGGGCACGTCGATGCCGCGCAGCTCGGCCGAGCGCACGCGCAGGTCGGCGACCGGTTCGCCGCCCACCTCGGATTCGGCCAGCACCGTGATGTCGGCGCCCATCAGTCGCAGGATGTCGATCACGCCGGTGCGCGTCGGGTTCATGCCGACATGCTCGAGGACGAGGTCCGAGCCCGGCGCGATCGACGCGCCGACCAGGAAGAAGGCCGCCGAGGAGATGTCGGTCGGCACGTCGATGGCACAGCCGGTCAGCCGCTGGCCGCCCTCGATCGCGACTCGCAGGCCGTCGCGCTCGACCCGCACGCCGAAGCCGCCCAGCATCCTCTCGGTGTGGTCGCGCGTGGGCGCCGGCTCGATGATCGTGGTCCGGCCGCTCGCGTACAGGCCGGCGAGGAGCAGCGCGGACTTGAGCTGGGCGCTGGCCACCGGCAGCCGGTACTCGATGCCGCGCAGGCCCGGCGACGGCGAGATGCGCACCGGCGGACAGTCGCCGTCGGTCTCGACGCGCGCGCCCATGAGCCGCAGCGGGTCGGCCACCCGGCGCATGGGCCGGCGCATCAGCGTCTCGTCGCCGACCAGCTCGCTGGCGAAGGGCTGGCCCGCCAGCAGGCCCATCAGCAAGCGCATCGCCGTGCCGGCGTTGCCGCAGTCCAGCGGGCCCGGTGGCGCGCGCAATCCCTCGCGACCGACGCCGTACACCGTCACCCTGCCCGACTCCGGACCGTCGATCCGCACGCCCATCGCGCGGAATACATTCCGGGTGGACAGGGCATCGGCGCCCTCGAGGAAGCCGCTGACCCGGGTGATCCCGTCGGCGATTGCGCCGAGCATGATCGCGCGGTGCGAGATGGACTTGTCGCCCGGCACCCGCAACCGTCCGAGCAGGCGCCCGCCGGGGGCCACTTCGTATGCGCTGAGGCTATGCATGTGATCGATTTCCTCGTCGCCACTCGGGCCGACGACATAAGGTTCTGGCAGGCGATGGACGGAGGGCCCGCCGGGACGAACGGGCCGGCCATGCCCCGATCGGGACAGGCGATCCGTCCGAGGATTCTAAAGGTGCTGGACGATGCGCACGAAAGACGACGACACCCTCGAATGGGTCGACATGGGAGTGATGGTCGAGATGCTCCGGGCCTCCACGCTGCCGCCCGAGGAGCCCGCCGGCGCGCAACACGCGCCCGCCGCGGGCACGCCGGACATTCCCCGCCGCATGTCGCCGCGGGCCCTGCGCCTGGTCGAGATGCTGCCGCGCGGATTCCGCCTCTATGAAACCCGGCTCAAGTATCCGCACGTCGTCGAGCGGCTGGCCGACGTCTGGCACGACCCGAGCCGCTTCGCGAAGGTGATCGACGACCTGACCCTCATGGATCGCCCGAACCGCGCCGGCTTCCCGTTCCCGGTGCTCAACGAGCTGATCAACCTGCGCGATCACTACTTCAACGTGATCCATCCCGAGTACCGGGACCGCCTGCGCCGCGGTCCCGTCTGAAGCCCTCATCCCGCGGTCTCAGTCCACCGCTCGCCGCCAGCGGCTGCCGGCGGCGAGCAGCGCCTCGAGGCCGTCCGCATCGGAGGCGCGCAGGGCCGCCTCGAGCGCATCGAGCTTTTCCCTGAACCGGCGCGCGCTCGCGAGCACCGGCTCGCGATTGTCGAGCAGGATTTCCGTCCAGAGTTGCGGCGAGGACGCGCCGATGCGCGTCGTGTCGCGCAGGCCCGCCCCCGAGAAATGCCGGGCCGCATCCGCGAAGGCGCCGTCCGCGATGGCGGCGCACAGCGCGAAGGCCACCGCGTGCGGCCAGTGGGAGAACTCGGCGAACATCGCGTCGTGCGCGGCCGGATGGATCGACTCCACGCGGGCGCCCATCCGCTCGAGCAGCTCGCCGAGGCGGGCGGCGGACTTCTCCTGCGCCGGACCGGCCGGGCACAGCAGCCAGATCCGCCCTTCGAACAGGTCAGCACGCGCCGCCCCGGGCCCGCTGCCCTCCGAGCCGGCGATCGGATGGCCGGCCACGAAGCGCGGGCTGTCGATGCCGAACGCGTCCGCCGCGGCGATCGCGACCGAGGCCTTGGTGCTGGCGCAGTCCGTCACCAGGCAGTCCCCCGGGGCGAGCCGCGCGACCGCCTCGAGCACGGCGGGCATGTCGCCGACGGGACAGGCCACGAACACCAGCTGCGCGTCGCGCAGCCCGACGGCGAGATCGTCGGTCGCCGCGTCGGCGATCCCCGGCACCAGCGCGGCGCGCACCGCCGGGTCCGGATCGACGGCAGCGATCCGGCAGCCCGGTTGCGCGCGGCGCAGCGCCAGCGCGATCGAGGCGCCGATCAGGCCGGCGCCGACGATCGTGATGCGTTCGACGGCGCCCGACTTCATCGTTTCGGCCATCAGCGCCCGACCAGGTGCCGCAGCGCCGCAAGGAAGCGGTCGTTCTCCTCGGGCAGCCCGACGCTGACACGCAGCCACTCGGGAAGGCCGTAGCCGGCAACAGGCCGCACGATCACGCCGGCGCGCAACAGTCCCTCGTACACCTCGGCCGCCTTGCCCACGCGCACCAGGGAGAAGTTGCCGTAGGACGGCAGGTACTCGAGTCCCATCTCGGCGAAGGCGCGCTCGAGCCGGGCGAGCTCGCTGCGGTTCAGCGACCGCGATCGCTCCACGAACTCGCGGTCCGCGAGCGCCGCCTCGGCCGCGGCCAGCGCCGGCGAACTGACATTGAAGGGCTGGCGCACGCGGTTGAGCAGGTCGGTGAGCTCCGCCTGCGCGAGGCCGTAGCCCACCCGCAGGCTGGCCAGGCCGTAGGCCTTGGAGAACGTGCGCGAGACCAGAAGGTTCGGGTGACGGGCGATCCAGCGCGAGGAATCGAAGCGGTCGGCCTCGTCGAGGTACTCGTTGTAGGCCTCGTCCAGCACCACCACGACGTTCTCCGGCACCCGTTCGAGGAAGGCCTGGACCTCGGCCGCCGGCACGAAGGTCCCGGTCGGGTTGTTGGGATTGGCGATGAAGACGATGCGTGTGTCGGGCGCGATCGCCGCGGCCATTGCCTCGAGGTCGTGCCCGTAGTGGCGCGCCGGCACCACGATCGGCCGCGCCCCGCTCGCCTGCGTCGCGAGCGGATAGACGGCGAAGGCATGTTCGGAGTACACGGCCGAGACGCCCGGATGGAGCAGCGCCCGGGCGGCGATCTCCAGGATGTCGTTGGAGCCGTTGCCCAGCGTGATCCACTCGGCCGGCACGTCGAAGGCCTGCGACAGCGCCTGCTTCAGCTCGAAGCCGTTGCCGTCGGGATAGCGGGCCCCCTCGTCGAGGCTGGCGATCGCCGCCGCGCGGGCGCTCGCGGGCATGCCGAGCGGATTCTCGTTCGACGCGAGCTTGATGATGCCGGCCTCGTCCAGGCCGTAGCGGCGCGCGAGCTCGGAGATGGGCATGCCCGGCTGATAGGGCGCGATCGCCCGAATGTAGTCGGCGGCGGGAATCGTCATCGTGGGGGGCCTTGCCTGATGCGTGTGGGGCGCTCTAGCTCGCGCGGGGATAGGAGCCGATGAGCTGGAAATAGGCGGCGTGCTCGCGGATTTCCTCGAGCGCGGCGGCAACCGGCGGATCGTCCTTGTGCCCGACGACGTCGACGTAGAAGAAATACTCCCAGTCGCCCCGGCGGGCGGGGCGGGACTCGAAGCGCTTCATCGACACGCCGTGCCGGGCGAGCGGCTCGATCATGCGGTGCACGGCCCCCGCGCGATCGGGGACCGACAGGATCAGCGACGTGAGGTCCATGCCGGACGGCGCGCACTGGTAGGTGCCGATCACCACGAAGCGCGTGCGATTGCCCGGGTTGTCCTGGATGCCCTGCTCGATGATGGCGAGCCCGTAGCTGCGGGCGGCGGACTCGCCGGCGATCGCGGCGAGCCTGGGGTCGGCCGCGGCGAGCCGGGCTCCTTCGGCATTGGAACTGGCCGGCACCCGCTCGACGCCCGGCGCGTTGCGATCGAGCCATGCCGCGCACTGCGCCAGCGCCTGCGGGTGGGCGCAGATCCGCTCGATGCCTTCCATCGTGCCGCCGAGGCTCATCAGGCAGTGCCTGATCGGGATCGAGATTTCCCCCGAGACCTTGAGCGGCGATTCCAGCAGGAGGTCGAGCGTGCGGTTGACCGCGCCCTCGGTGGAGTTCTCGATCGGCACCACGCCAAAGTCCGCGTCGCCGGCCTCGGTGCGGCGGAACACCTCGTCGATGCTCGGGCAGTCGAGCGGCTCGATGCCCTGGCCGAAATGCTTGAGGGCCGCCTGCTCGGAGAAGGTCCCCGGCGGCCCGAGGTACGCGACCCGCAGGCGCCGCTCGAGCGCGCGGCAGGCCGAGATTACCTCGCGGTAGATCGCCTCGACGGCGGCGTCCGGCAGCGGCCCCCTGGAGAGGTCGCGCAGGCGCCGGAAGATCTGCGCCTCGCGCTCGGGCCGGTACACGGGCGCATCGACCTCGCGCTTGATCTCGCCCACCTGCTGCGCGCAGAGGGCGCGGGCATTGAGCAGGTCGAGGACCTGGGCATCGATCGCGTCGATGCGCTCGCGCAGCCTCGCCAGCCGCGCGTCGATGCCCTCGCCCGGATCGCCGGGAATGTTCTCGCTCATGGCGCCGGTGCCCCGCTCGTTTCGCCGGAATCGTCCCCGGTTCCGTCGTCCCCGCCGCGCGCCCCGTTGCCGTTGCCGTCCTCCCCGCCCTCGGGATCGTCGGTCTCGACCACGCGCTGGACACCGGCGAGCGAGTCGCCTTCGTCTAGCGAGATCAGGGTGACGCCCTGGGTCGCCCGGCCCATCTCGCGGATCTCGGAGACACGGGTGCGCACCAGCACGCCGCCGTGGGTGATCAGCATGATCTCGTCGCCCTCCTCGACCAGCACCGCCCCGACCACGCGGCCGTTCCGTTCGCTGGTGGAGATCGCGATCATGCCCTTGGTCCCGCGGCCGTGCCGGGTGTACTCGGTGATGGGCGTGCGCTTGCCGAAGCCGTTCTCGGTGACGGTCAGCACCGACTGCGTCTCGGATTCGGCCACCAGCATCGCGATCACGCTCTGGCCTTCCTCGAGGAACATGCCGCGCACGCCCCGCGCATTGCGCCCCATGGGGCGGACATCCCCCTCGTGGAAGCGCACCGCCTTGCCCGCGTCGGAGAACAGCATCACGTCGTGATGGCCGTCGGTCAGCGCGACGCCGACGAGGTGGTCGTCCTCGCCGAGATCCACCGCGATGATCCCGGCCTTGCGCGGGTTCGAGAAGTCGGCGAGCGGGGTCTTCTTCACCGTGCCGAGGCGGGTGGCCATGAAGACGAACGACTGCTCGTCGAACTGCCGCACCGGCAGCATCGCCGTGATCTTCTCGTCCTCGGCGAGCGGGAAGAGATTGACGATCGGCCGGCCCCGCGAGGTCCGGGTGCCCTGCGGCACCTCCCAGACCTTGATCCAGTAGACGCGACCGCGATCCGAGAAGCAGAGGATCGTGTCGTGCGTGTTCGCGATGAACAGCTGCTCGATCCAGTCGTCGTCCTTCTTGCCGGCGGCCTGCTTGCCGCGGCCGCCCCGGCGCTGCGCCCGGTACTCCGCGATCGGCTGGCTCTTGATGTAGCCGGTATGCGAGAGGGTGACGACCATGTCGGTCGGCGTGATGAGGTCCTCGGCGCCGATCTCGGTGGCATTGAACTCGATGCGCGAGCGCCGCTCGTTGCCGTACTCCGCGCGGACGGCGACGAGTTCGTCCGAGATGATCCGGGTGATGCGCTCGGGCCTGGCGAGGATGTCGAGCAGGTCGCTGATCTGTTCGATGATCTCGCGGTACTCCTGGACGATCTTGTCCTGCTCCAGGCCCGTCAGGCGCTGCAGCCGCATCTGCAGGATCTCCTGCGCCTGCACGTCGGAGAGCCGGTATTCGTCCCCGTGGAGCCCGAAGGCGGGGTCCAGCCCCTCGGGCCGGTAGCTCGCGAGGTCCTGGCCGGCGCGCTCGAGCATGGCGCGCGCCACGCCCGCGCTCCAGCCCCGCGCCATCAGCCGCTCCTTGGCGATCGGCGGCGTGGGCGAGGCCTTGATCAGCTCGATCATCTCGTCCACGTTCGCGATCGCGACGGCGAGCCCTTCCAGGATGTGGCCACGCTCGCGCGCGCGGCGCAGCTCGAACACGGTGCGGCGGGTGACCACCTCGCGCCGGTGCGCGAGGAAGTACTCGAGCATCTGCTTGAGGTTGAGCAGCCGCGGCTGGCCATCGACCAGCGCCACCATGTTGATGCCGAAGGTGTCCTGGAGCTGCGAGGCCTTGTACAGGTTGTTGAGGACGACCTCAGGGCGCTCGCCGCGCTTGAGCTCGATCACCACCCGCATGCCCGACTTGTCGGACTCGTCGCGGATGTCGGAAATGCCCTCGATGCGCTTCTCGTTGACCAGCTCCGCGATGCGCTCGAGCAGCACCCGCTTGTTCACCTGGTAGGGAAGCTCGTCCACGATGATCGCGGTGCGCGAGCCCCGGTCGATCTCCTCGAAGTGCGTCACCGCGCGCATCACGACGCGGCCGCGCCCGGTGCGGTAACCCTCCCGCACGCCGGCGATGCCGTAGATGATCGCGCCGGTGGGGAAGTCGGGGGCCGGGATCTTCTCGATCAGCTCGTCGATGGTGATGTCGGGCTGCTCGAGCACCGCGAGCGCCGCATCGACCACCTCGCCGAGGTTGTGCGGCGGGATGTTGGTGGCCATGCCCACCGCGATGCCGGCCGCGCCGTTGACGAGCAGGTTCGGCAGGCGGGCCGGCAGGACGGTCGGCTCGCTTTCCTTCCCGTCGTAGTTCGGCTGGAAGTCGACCGTCTCCTTGTCGATGTCGGCGAGCAGCTCGCCCGCGATCTTCTCGAGGCGGCACTCGGTGTAGCGCATCGCCGCGGCGTTGTCGCCGTCGATCGAGCCGAAGTTCCCCTGCCCGTCCACCAGCGGGTAACGCAGCGAGAAGTCCTGCGCCATCCGCACCAGCGTGTCGTAGATCGCGGAGTCGCCGTGGGGGTGGTACTTGCCCATGACGTCGCCGACCACCCGGGCGCACTTCACGTACGGGCGGTTCCAGACATTGTTCGCCTCGTACATCGCATAGAGGACGCGCCGGTGCACCGGCTTGAGCCCGTCGCGCACATCGGGCAAGGCCCTGCCGACGATCACGCTCATGGCGTAATCGAGGTAGGAGCGTCGCATCTCCTCCTCGAGGCTGATCGGCAAGGTTTCCTTGGCGAATGGATCCATCGGTGGGGCTCGTCGGCAGGGGGTCTTCAGGAAGGCCGCTCGATGAAGCTTGAGCAGCTAAACCTTTGAATTCTATCATTTGGCACCGATTCAACCGGAGGGGCGCAAGCACGCCGCCGATGTCCGCACCCACCCTCGTGATCGCCCCCGCCTGGCTTGCCCGCGTCGAACCGGGTTACGACGTCGAGACCGGCATGGCGGTCGTCGTCGAGGGAGACCGCATCGCCGCGATCGAGCCGGTCGAGCAGGCATGCGCCTCCCGTCCCGCGGCCGAGGTGGTCGAACTGCCCGGCCACCTCCTCTGCCCCGGCTTCGTCAACCTGCACTGTCATGCCGCAATGTCGCTGCTGCGGGGCATCGGCGACGACCTGCCGCTCGAACGCTGGCTGGCCGAGCGGATGTGGCCGATCGAAGGGCAGCTCGTCTCGGCCGAGTTCGTCCACGACGGCGCCCTCCTCGGCTGCCACGAGCTCCTGATGGGCGGCGTCACCTGCGTCAACGACATGTACTTCTTCCCGGAGTCGCTGCTGCTCGCGGCCCGGGCGCTCGGCATGCGGGCGGTCGCCGGGATCGTCGTCATCGACTTCCCCAGCCCGTACGGCGCCGGGCCGGAGGACTACCTCGCCAAGGGCCTGGCCATGCGCGACCGCTGGCTGGACGATCCGCTGGCGGGCTTCGCCCTGGCGCCGCACGCGCCGTACACGGTGGGCGACGAGCCGCTGCGGCGGGTCGCCACCCTCGCCCGGGAACTCGGCCTGCCGGTCCACATCCATGTCCACGAGACCGCGGACGAGGTGGCCCAGGGCATCGAGCGCCACGGCTGCCGGCCGCTCGAGCGGCTGGCCCGCCTGGGCCTGGTGGGGCCGGAGCTCGTCGCGGTCCATGCCGTGCACCTGGAACCCGCCGAGATCGAGCTGCTCGCCCGCCACTCGGCCAGCGTCGCCCACTGCCCGCACTCCAACCTGAAGCTGGGCAGCGGCATCGCGCCGGTCGCGGAACTGCTCGATGCCGGGGTGAACATCGGGCTCGGCACCGACGGGGCCGCCAGCAACAATCGGCTCGATCTGTTGCATGAAGCGCACACTGCCGCGATGCTCGCCAAGGGTGCGAGCCGGCGCGCCGACGTGTTCCCGGCGCGCGCCGTCCTGGAGGCGATGACCCTCGGTGGGGCCCGCGCACTGGGGATGGAGGACAGAATCGGATCGATTCGCCCCGGGAAACAGGCCGACCTGGTGGCGGTCGATTTGCGGGCGCCCGAATCCCGTCCCGTTTTCGACCCGATTTCTCACTTGATCTATACCGCCGGAAGGGAGCATGTTGCGGAAGTCTGGATCGCCGGACGGCATGTTGTCCGCAAGCGACAACTAGCCGATAAGAACGGCAGGACGGCCCTCTCCGACGTAGTTGGCCGGATCGGGGTGTGGCAGAATCGAATCAGTAGGATTCTGTCGGGTACTGCTGCATCCTGAGGCGTGGCGCGTGCCGGCGATATGGATTTCGAACCTCAGAATCGTTCCGTTCCTAGCGAGGAGAAACATGAACAAACCGGTCAAAATGGCTCATCTGATTGCGACCGCCGTTTTTGCTGCGGCTTCGTCCGCCGCGGTTGCGCAGACGGGTAACGCGGGCTACGTCGTCAGCCCCGACAACCAGGTCGTGGTCGATCCCTTCGGTCTGTGCTGGCGCACGTCGAGCTTCACCCCCGCTGACGCGGTGAAGGGCTGCGACGACGACCTGCTGCCGAAAGAAGCTCCGAAACCGGCTCCGCCGCCGCCGCCTGCTCCCGCCCCGGCGCCCGCCCCGGCTCCGGTGCCCGCGCCGAAGGCCGAGAAGGTCACCTTCGCCGCCGACACGTTCTTCGATTTCGACAAGGCCGACCTCAAGCCCGAAGGCCGGGCGCGTCTGGACGACCTCGTCTCGAAGATCCAGGACATGACCCTCGAAGTCATCATCGCCGTGGGTCACACCGACAGCATCGGTGCCGCCGACTACAACCAGCGCCTCTCGGTTCGCCGTGCCGAATCGGTCAAGAGCTACCTGGTCAGCAAGGGCATCGAGGCCAACCGGATCTACACGGAAGGCAAGGGCGAGACCCAGCCGATCGCGTCGAACAAGACGCGCGAGGGCCGCGCCAAGAACCGCCGCGTGGAGATCGAGGTGGTCGGTACCCGCATGCGCTGATGCGCGAGTCGCCGCGGGCCTCCCGGCCCGTGTCGTCGAAAGCCCCGCCCCGGCGGGGCTTTTTTCTTTTCGGCCGCTCCCCCGCGGGCCCTTTCCTTCGCACGTCGCCGCGCCCGGAAGGCGCGCCGGGCGATTCAGTAGAATGGGCCGAGAGCGGGCGGCCCGCGCCGCCCTTGCGAAACGAGGAGTCGAATGAGCGAGATCGCGCGCCCCCTGCCCGGCGCGGCCAATGTCGATGCGGCCGAGCTCGAGAAGTTCCAGGCCGTCGCCGCCAACTGGTGGGATCCGGAGTCGGAGTTTGCGCCGCTGCACCGGATCAATCCGCTGCGCCTCGAATGGATCGATCGCATCGCACCGCTCTCCGGCCGCAAGGTGGTGGACGTGGGCTGCGGCGGCGGCATCCTCGCGGAATCGATGGCCTTGCGTGGCGCGAGCGTCCTGGGCATCGACCTCGCCGAGGCCTCCCTGCAGGTGGCCGAGCTGCACAAGCTCGAGAGCGGCGCGCCGGTGGAGTACCGCTGCATCGCCGTGGAGGCGCTCGCCGAGGAGGCCGCGGGGCAGTTCGACACCGTGACCTGCATGGAGATGCTCGAGCACGTGCCGGATCCCGGATCGGTGATCGCGGCCTGCGCGAAGCTCGCGCGGCCGGGCGGGCACGTCTTCTTCTCCACCATCAACCGCAATCCGAAGGCGTTCCTCTTCGCGATCATCGGCGCCGAATACCTGCTGCGACTGCTGCCGCGAGGCACGCACCAGTTCGACCGCTTCCTCAAGCCCTCCGAGATCGCCGCGGCGGCGCGACGCCACGGCCTGGAGCCGCTGGAGACCTGCGGCATCACGTACAACCCGATCAACCAGGCCTATCGCCTCGCGCCCGACGACGTCTCGGTGAACTACATGATGGTGTTTCGCCGGGCGACGAACGACGACGCCCGGACGACATGACGACCAACGGCGCGGGCACGCCGAGGGCGGTGCTCTTCGACCTGGACGGAACGCTCGCCGACACGGCGGACGATCTCGCGGCGGCGGTCAACACCATGCGCCTCGCGCGCGGCCTCGAGCCGATGCCGGTTGCCGAGCTGCGAGCCTACGCCTCGATGGGCGCGCGCGGCCTCGTCGGCAAGGGCTTCGGGGTGGGCCCCGAGGCGCCGGAATTTCCCGCGCTGCGCGAGGAGTTCCTCGCCAACTACGAGGCGGCGATGCTGGTGCACACGCGCCTGTTCGACGGCATGGCGGAGGTGCTCGACGCCATCGAGCGCGCGGGCATGCGCTGGGGCGTGGTGAGCAACAAGATCGAGCGCTACGTGCGACCCATCATCGCGGGCCTGGGGCTCGCGTCCCGCTGTGGCTGCACCGTGGGCGGCGACAGCGCGCAGGCCCCCAAGCCGCATCCCGCGCCCCTGCTGCTGGGGGCGAAGCTGGTCGGCGTGGCGCCGGCCGAGTGCATCTACGTGGGCGACGACCATCGCGACGTGATCGCGGGACAGGCCGCCGGCATGCGCACCATCGCCGCGGCCTACGGATACTGCAGCGACGGCGTGCCCCCGGAGCGATGGGGCGCCGACCACCTGGTCGAGTCCGTACCCGAGCTGCTGCGCTACATCCCCTGACGGCGCCCGTCAGGGGGTGCTCGCGCTGACGACCCAGGCGGCCAGGTCGTCCAGCGCACCGGACACGGCGACTTCGAAGGCCGCGACGGCGCCGGCCGCGTTGCCTTCGGCGACGGGGGCCGAGCGGCTGAACCGCTGGCGAGCGAGCCTGCGGCGCGTCGCGACATCCACGAGTTCCGCGGAGAAGGCGACGCGCACGTCGCCGGGCTCGACCGCGGCATCGTGGTAGAAGTCCTCCACCACCAGGCGCAGGTACAGCTCGGCGCGCGAGCCTTCGCCGATGGTGGTGATCTCCGTGAACGCCTGGCGCGCACGCAGGTCGCGCGCGACGATGCGCGCCAGGCGCTCGGCCACCGGCTCGGTCCAGTTGGCGAAGCGGTAGTAGGCGCGCTGTCCGGGCGCGCGCGAGAAGGCGATGGACACCGCCTCGTAGAACTCGGAGCCTGGCAGCACGTCCACCCAGAGCCCGTACGGATGGGTGCGCGGCGCCTTTTCCGAGGGCAGCGGCGCCGAGAGCTCGTACCAGGTGAGCGGCGTGGGATCGCCCGGCCCGATCGAGATGCAGCCGGCAATCACGACCGCCGCCGTCGCGACGGCGAGCCGGCGCGCGGTCGCCCGCAGGGATCGCGTCATTGGGACCCCTCCCCCGGCCCGAGCTGGCGTGGACCGGGTCCCAGGACCGCGCTGCGCGGATCGCTCAGGCGCTCCGCGGTGCGCGAGAGCATGGCGGCCGCCGCGCGCATGTCGCGAGCGGTGAGCGCCAGCTCGGCGAGGCCGTCGGCCGACAGCTGCCGCGTGGTCTCGCCGACATCGCGGGTGGTCCTGCCGAACTCGGCGAGCGTCGTCCTCGCCTCGTCGGCCGCCTGTCGCAGTTCGACCAGGGTGCGGCTGCCCTCGTTCAGCATTCCGCGGGCATCGCTGGCAAGAGGGCCCACCTGCGCCGCGAGCGCATCGGCCGCAGCGCCGATCCGCTCGCTGGTCTTCTCGAGCTCACGCAGGGTCGCGTCGAGCGAGGTGACGACCGTATCGACATGCCCCATGCGATCCACCATGCCGCTGGAGAGATCGCGCAGTGCGAGCATCGTGTCCGAGAAGGCCTGCCGGTTGGCCGGCGTGAGCAGGCTGTTGAGGTTGGCGAGCGCGGATTCCGCGGTGATGACGAGCCGGTTGGCCGATTCCGCGATCTGGTCGAGATCCGACGTGCCCTCCGCGATGACAGGATAGTTTTCGCCCGGCGGAATCTCGGTGAGTGGCGGTCCCGGCACGCCAGGCGTCTCGAGATTGATGCGCGCGATACCCGTGAGGAGGTTGCGCGCGACGATCGCGCTCGTGTTCTGGCTCACCGGCGTCGCGCGCTCGACACGGATCAGTACGTGCACCACATTGATGTTGTCGCGCTCGATGGTGAACGACTCGACGCGCCCCACCTTGATGCCGCGCATGTTCACGTCGCCGCCCACCTGCAGGCCTTCGAGCGACTGTCGCTCGAACTTGATGACGTAGTGCTGGTAGTCGGAGGCGACCCCGGTGTGCGACAGCCACAGGATGGCGACGGCGAGCGCGACCACCAGGCCGACGATGACCGCGCCGATGAGGGTGTGTCTGGATTCGGGTTCCATGGGCTAGCCTGCTCGCGGGTCGCCGGCGGGCGACCGGGTACTGAAGTAGTCGCGGATCCACGGATGGTCCACCCGCCGCACTTCCTCCAGTGTACCGTCGGCGATCAGCCTGCCCTCGCCCAGCACGATCAGCCGCTCGGCGATCCCGAAGAGCGTGTCGAGGTCGTGCGTGACCATGAGCACCGTGATCCCGAGGTTGTGGCAGAGGAAGCGCATCAGCTCGTCGAACGCGCGCGCGGTGATCGGGTCGAGGCCGGAGGTCGGCTCGTCGAGGAAGAGGATCTCGGGCTCGAGCGCCAGCGCCCGGGCAATGGCCGCCCGCTTCTTCATCCCGCCGGACAGCTCGCTCGGCATCTTGTCGCGCGAGTCGATGGGAAAGCCCGCCAGCGACAGCCGCAGGTCCACCAGCGCGTCGAGCTGGCTGGCAGGCGTATCGGTGTGCTCGCGCAGTGGCGTCGCCACGTTGTCGGCCACGCTCAGCGACGAGAAGAGCGCACCCTCCTGGAACATCATCCCGAAGCGGCGCCGGACCGCATCGAGCTCCTCCGGTCGCGCCCGCCACATGTCCGTGCCCAGGAGCCGTACCGTGCCGGCGGTGGGTCGCAGCAGGCCGATCGTCTCGCGCAGCAGGACCGACTTGCCCGATCCGCTGCCGCCGATCAGCGCGACCAGCTCGCCGCGGCGGATGGTGAAGTCGACCCCCTTGTGGATCTGCCGCCCGCCGAGCCGTGTCTCGATCCCGACCAGCTCGATGACCGGCTCGGGCTGCGCCACGGTCGCCCGCACGCCGGCCGTTTCGACCGGGCGGCTCACAGGCCGACCTCCTGGAGGATCACGGCGATGACCGCATCGAGCAGGATCACCGCGACGATGCTCTGGACCACGGTCGAAGTGGTGTTGATCCCGATCGAGCGGGTATCGCGACTGACGGACAAGCCCATCGAGCAGCCGATCACCCCGATCACCAGCGCGAAGAGCGGCGCCTTCGCCAGGCCGATCACCGCGTGGCGCAGGGCCAGGGCGTCGTGCACCCGGTCGATGAAGGTGCCCGGCGTGATGTCCAGCATGACGTCCGCCACCAGCATGGCGCCCAGCATGCTCGCGATGTCGCCGACGAAGACCAGCAGCGGCAGCACCACCATGAGCCCCAGCACGCGCGGCACGACCAGGACCTGCTCGGCCGACAGGCCCAGGGTGCGGATCGCGTCGATCTCCTCGGTGAGCTTCATCGTGCCGAGCTGGGCCGTGAACGCCGCCCCGGATCGGCCGGCCACGATCACCGCCACGATGAGCGGCGAAAACTCGCGCACCATGCCCAGGGCCACCCCGTCCACCACGAAGATGTTGGCGCCGTACTGCGCGGCCTGCTGGCCCAGCAGGTAGGCCATGATCAGGCCGATCAGGAAGGACACCAGTACGATGACCGGGATGGCGGTGATGCCGGTGTGGGAGAGCTGGGCGGAGAACTCCTTCCAGCGCATCCGCCCCGGGCGCAGCAGGTTGCCGCCGATCGCCGCCAGCGTCATCCCCAGGTAGCCCAGATGGCCCAGGAGCATCGAACCCACGCCGGCGGCGGTGGCGCCCAGCCAGCCCAGCAGGGACTGGGCACGGCGCGGATGCGGCTGCTCCACCTCGGCCAGACGCTCGGCCACCACCATGAGGATCCGCTCGAAGCGGGGGTCGAAGCCGGCGCGCTCCGGCAGGTCGGCGCCCTGCCCGACCCCCAGCCGACGCCAGAGAAGGAGGGCCGCCGCGGTGTCCAGCGCCTCCAGGCCGCTCCCGTCCAGGCGCAGCCCGGGCGGGATCCCCGCGCCGCCCAGCGCCTCGGCCAGGCGGCGGTCGAGCGGCGCGAGGCCCTCGAGCAGCCAGCGGCCCGAAAGATGGAGGGTGGGGGCGTCGCCGTCCGAGGAGAGACGGCAGCTGCCGGCGGTCGGGGTGTCTTCGTTCACGCAGCAACCGGGATTTGGGGCCGAGTCTAGCGGAAAAGCCCCGCCGGTCGCCCCACCCCCTTGAAATCCGCCCGTTCGCCTATAATTGGGTCATGCGCGGGAAGCCCGCGCACCCTGCAGCGACGAACACACGAACATGGGGCCGACCTGGCTTCGACGTGGGTAGCGAAGCGACACAGGGCATGCCGAGGCGCCAAGTCCTCGTTAATCCTTTGGCAAACCAATAAACGCCAACGACGAGCGTTTCGCTCTGGCCGCTTAAGGTCTGAGCCGCTGCACCGGTCTGCCGATGGGCCGGGATGGGGTCAAACCCATCAGCAGCGTCATTCACATCGGATCGCGTCAGGCCGGGTCACTTGGCCGAAGCGCTAAATCCAAGGTGACTGGTTGCAGGCCGGCTTGTCGTTTGGCCAAACCCTGCAACGAGACTAAAAACAAGCGACTAAGCATGTAGAACTGGTCGTAGAGGACTTGCGGACGCGGGTTCGATTCCCGCCGGCTCCACCATCAAG
>CAZDYQ010000051.1:0-23229 GCA_964509685.1 uncultured Burkholderiaceae bacterium | reverse complement strand
ACCGGCGCTTGCCCCGCGCGCCGTCGTGCAGGTCTCCCGCGCGGAGAAATGGCGACTGCTCCTGCAATCCTGGCCGCTGCCCCTCATCGTCCTCGGCGTCATCGGGGGCCTGTATACGGGTGCCATCAGCGCCACCGAGGCGGGCGCTTTCGGCGCGGTCATCGCGCTGCTTGCCGCGATCCTGAATCGCACGCTCACGTGGGATTCGATCAAGGGGGCCCTGTTCGAGACGGTCACTATCTCGGCGGCCATCTTCCTGATCGCCATGGGAGCGGTGATGTTCGCCCAGATGCTGAGCCTCAGCGGCATTCCGGGCGCGATCGGGCGCGCGATGACCGGCAACGCCTCGTCCGTCTGGACGTTTCTACTGTGCGTGACCCTGTTCTACCTGATCCTCGGCATGTTCCTCGACGCGATCGGCCTGATGCTCGTCACGCTGCCGATCGTGCAGCCGTTCCTCGGCGTGTTCGGCATCGACGTGATCTGGTTCGGGGTCCTGGTGGTGAAGCTGGTGGAGATCGGCCTGCTGACGCCGCCGATCGGGCTGAACCTGTTCGTCGTCAATGCCGCGGTGGGGAAGACCGTCCCGTTCAGCACCGTGGTGAAGGGAACCGCGCAGTTCCTCTGGGTGGAGCTCCTGATCCTGTTCATCCTGATGCTCTTCCCCGCGCTGTCCCTGTTCCTGCCTGACCGCATGGGCTGAGCGCCACAGGCGCCGGGCATGCCCGGTGCCCGTTTCGCCGCGAGACGGAGTAACTTCGAGGCATGGGGCCCGCTCCGGGCCCGTCACGGAGACCGCACATGACTTCGCCTGCGGATGCGCCGGCCTTCCGGACCCTGGCCGGCGTCACCACGGCCACGCTCACCACCATCCTGCTGAAGAAGGGCCTGCGCAATGTCTGGATCCGCGGCGCGTTCCCGGTCACCCCGGGAGCAACCGGCAGGCGCATCGTCGGCCGGGCATTCACCGTGCGCTTCATCCCGGCGCGCGAGGACCTGGCGACCCCGGAATCCTGGGGCTCGCCCAGGTCCACCCGCGCCGCGATCGAGCAGATGCCCCCGGGCTGCGTGGCCGTGGTGGACGCCAACGGCGTGCGCGACGCCGGCTTCTGGGGCGACATCCTCTGCGCACGGATGGCCAGGCGCGGCGTGGCCGCGCTGGTGAGTGACGGCGTGGTACGCGACCTTGCCGGCGTGGTCGAGACCGGGCTTCCCGTCTGGGCGGCCGGCGCGGCCGCGCCGCCGTCGGTCGCCGCGCTGACCTTCGTCGACTGGCAGCAGCCCGTGGGTTGCGGCGGGGTGGCCGTCTTTCCTGACGACGTGATCGTCGCCGACCGGGACGGCGCCGTGCTGGTGCCCGCCGCCCTGGTGGAGGAGGTCGCGGCCCTCGCGCTCGAGCAGGAGCGTCTCGAGGGCTGGATCATGGAACAGGTCCAGGCCGGCGCCGCCCTGCCGGGTCTCTACCCGCCCGATGCGGCCAACCGGGCCCGCTACGAGGCGGACATGAAGAAGGGAGACACCGATGCGGGCTGACACTGGCCGCCCCGGCTGCGCCCTTGTTTCCCGCCGCCGGCTCCTCGCCGCGGGCGTCGACATCGGCCTCGGCGCGGCGGCGGCCACCCTCCTGGCGGCCCCGCCCCCGGCACGGGCGCAGTCGATGCCCGGCCGGCAGGCGAAGGACCAGCCCGCGCGCGAACGCGGCCCGGGCAGGCGCCGCGTCTTCATTACGGGGTCGACCACAGGCCTCGGGCATGCCGCGGCCGTCAGCCTGCTCGCCGAGGGCCACGAGGTCGTCGTCCATGCGCGCTCGCGCAGCCGGCTTTCCGCCGTGGACGACCTCGTCGCGCGAGGCGCGATCGCGACCGTCGGCGACCTGTCCGACCTCGCCCAGGTGCGCGACCTGGCCGGGCAGGTGAACGCCATCGGGAGGATGGACGCCGTCATCCACAATGCGGGCGTCTCCTCGGGCCCTCATGTCATGGTCGTGAACGTGACGGCGCCGTACCTGCTCACCGCCCTCGTCACGCGACCCCGGCGCCTCGTGTACCTCAGCAGCGCGATGCACATGGGCGGACGGGCGCAGCTCGACGGCATCGACTGGACCGGCGGCGGCTCCTACTCGGACAGCAAGCTCTTCGTCACCACGCTCGCCGCGGCCGTCGCGCGGCGCTGGCCGGGCGTGTACAGCAATGCCGTGAACCCGGGCTGGGTGCCCACCCGCATGGGCGGCGCCCATGCGCCGGACGACCTGCGCCTGGGCCACCTGACCCAGGAATGGCTGGCGACCAGCGACGATCCGCGCGCCCTGACGAGCGGTGGCTACTGGTACCACCAGGAGCGGAGGGACCCGCACCCGGCCGTGCACGACACGGCCTTCCAGGAAGCGCTGCTCGAGGCCCTTGCCCGTGCCACCGGCGTGACGCTCCCCTGACGATCAGCTCTCCGCCGCCCAGCTGCCCCCCTCGAAGCCGGGGCGCCCGAACGCCATCCCGCCGTCCACCGTGACGGTGGCGCCGACGACGTAGTCTCCCGCCCGCGACGCCAGGTAGATCGCGGCGCCCGCCATGTCCTCGTCGCGACCGATGCGGCCCGCCGGCACCCGGCGGGCGACGTTCTCGGCGTCGTCGCGCGCCGCGCGGTTCATGTTGGACGCGAACGGCCCCGGCGCGATCGCGGTAACGACGATGTGGTCCCGGATCAGGCGCGCGGCCATGCGGCGGGTGAGATGGATCAGGCCAGCCTTGCTCGCGGCATACGGATACGTCTCGAGCGGATTGACGAAGATGCCGTCGATCGAGGCGATGTTGATGACCTTCGCCGGCCGCTCGGGGCTCGCCGACTCGCGCAGGGCGCCCGCCAGCGCCTGCGTCAGGAAGAACGGCGCCTTGAGGTTGAGGTCGACGACCTTGTCCCATCCCGACTCCGGGAACTCGTCGAACTCCGCGGCCCAGGCAGCGCCGGCGTTGTTCACGAGGATGTCGAGCCGGGGCTCGCGGGCGTTGAAGGCGGCCGCGAGCGCCCGGGCGCCCTCCACCGTCGAGATGTCGGCGGGCAGCGCGATGCACTTGCCCCCGCCGGCAGAGAGCTCGCGGGCCGCCTGCTCGCAGGCTTCCGCCTTGCGCGCCGAGATGTACACCGTGGCGCCCTGGGCGATGAAGCCGCTGGCGATCATGCGGCCGATGCCGCGCGAGCCGCCGGTCACCAGCGCCACCCGGCCTTCGAGGGAAAAAAGGTCCTTCATCACGTGTCTCCGTCGGGAGTGGTTGTCGCGCCGCCCGTCGCGGCGCCGGGGCCGGCTTGCCGGCATCGCCCGATTATGGGGACGAACGGGCGACGCTGCAGGCCGGCGCGGGCGTCCCGTGCGCAAGACCCTGACGCCGTCTCGCGATTCCGAGCCGCTACAATGCGGATCTTTCCCCGAACCCCGCGAAGAGGAAGCAGCGCCATGCGCGACACGTTCAATTTCAGCGCCGGCCCCGCCGTGCTGCCCGAGGAGGTCCTGCGGCAGGTTGCCGAGGAGATGCTCGACTGGCACGGTTCGAAGCAGTCGGTCATGGAAATGAGCCACCGGGGCAAGGAGTACATGAGCATCCACGCCCAGGCCGAGGCCGACCTGCGCGAGCTGCTCCGGATTCCGGACAACTACAAGGTGCTGTTCCTCCAGGGCGGCGCGACGACCCAGTTCGCGATGGTCCCGCTCAACCTGCTGCGCGGCCGCGAGTCCATCGACTTCGTCCACACCGGCGAGTGGTCGAAGAAGGCGATCAAGGAGGCGAAGCTCTTCGCCAATGCCAACATCGCCGCCTCGGCCGAGGACCGCAAGTTCACCTACGTCCCGCCGCAGGAAGAATGGCGGCTCGATCCGAAAGCGGCCTACGTGCACATCTGCGCCAACGAGACCATCGGCGGGGTCGAGTACCACTGGGTGCCCGACACCGGCGACGTGCCGCTCGTGGCCGACATTTCGTCGAACTTCCTGTCGCGCCCGCTCGACGTCGCGCGCTTCGGCCTCCTCTACGGCGGCGCCCAGAAGAACATCGGGCCGGCGGGCCTGACCATCGTCATCGCGCGCGAGGACCTGCTCGGCCAGGCGCGCCCGGGCACGCCCACGATGCTGGACTACAAGTCGCACGCCGATGCCGATTCGATGCTCAACACCCCGCCGACCTTCGCCGTGTACGTCGCCGGCCTCGTGTTCCAGTGGCTCAAGCGCCAGGGCGGCGTGGAAGGGATCGAGCGTCGCAACATCGAGAAGGCCAGGCTGCTCTACGACCTGCTCGACTCGAGCGACTTCTATCGCAATCCGGTCGATCCGGGATCGCGCTCGCGCATGAACGTGCCCTTCACGCTGACCGACCCGGCGCTCGACGAGGCTTTCCTCGCGGGAGCGAAGGAAGCCGGCATGGTGCAGCTCAAGGGCCACCGTTCGGTCGGCGGCATGCGGGCCTCGATCTACAACGCGATGCCGATCGAGGGCGTGAAGCGCCTGGTCGAGTACATGCGGGAGTTCGAGCGCAAGCACGGCTAGGGGCGCGGCGCGCCGACAACAACAAGCGGGACGAGAGGGGAAACGACATGACGCGCGCCTTCCGGGTGCTGGTGCTCAACCAGATCTCGCCGTTCGGCCTCGAACGGCTGCCGCCGGATCTCTACAAGGTCGGGAAGGACGTGGAGATGCCCGACGCGATCCTGGTGCGCTCGGCCGACATGCATTCGATGGCGATCCCCGAGAGCGTGATCGCGATCGGCCGCGCCGGCGCCGGCACCAACAACATCCCGGTGGGCAGCCTCAGCCGCCGGGGCGTCCCGGTGTTCAACGCCCCGGGCGCCAATGCCAACGCGGTCAAGGAGCTCGTCATCGCCGCCATGCTGATGGCGAGCCGCAACCTGCCCGAGGCGCTGGAGTTCGTGCGCGGGCTCGATCCCGCCGACCCGGCCCTCGAGAGCCGCGTCGAGGACGGCAAGAAGCGCTTCTCGGGATTCGAGCTCACCGGGCGCACGCTCGGCGTGATCGGCCTTGGCCGCATCGGCGCGCTGGTCGCCCATGCGGCCATCGAGCTCGGCATGGACGTGATCGGCTACGACCCGGAGATCACCGTGGACGCCGCCTGGAGCCTGTCGTCCCAGGTGCGGCGCGCGAGCTCCATCGCGGAACTGCTCAAGGCTTCGGAGTTCGTGTCCATCCATGTGCCGCTGCTCGACTCGACCCGGCACCTGATCGACGGGCGCAACCTGGAGCTCATGCGTCGTGGCGCCGTGCTGATGAACTTCTCGCGCGAGGGCATCGTGGACGATGCGGCCGCGGTGGCCGCGCTCGACAGCGGCCAGCTCTCGCGCTACGTGTGCGACTTCCCCAATCCGAGAATCCACGGCCATCCCAGGACGATTGCGCTGCCGCACCTCGGCGCCTCGACCACCGAGGCCGAGGACAACTGCGCGAGCATGGTCGCCGAACAGCTGCGCGACTATCTCGAGAACGGCAACGTGCGCAACTCGGTGAACTTCCCGCTCGCGGTGATGCCGCGAAGCAGCGCCTGGCGGCTGGCCATCGTCAATGCCAACGTCCCGAACATGCTCGGGCAGATCTCCACGGCCATGGCCGAGGCCGGGCTGAACATCGACGAGATGCTGAACAAGTCGCGCGGCGACATCGCATACACGATCGTCGATTCTAGCCAGCCCGTGCCGGAATCCGTGATCGCCCGCCTGCGCGCGATCGACGGCGTGCTGCGCGTGCGCTACCTGGCACCGCCCGCCTAGCGGGGTCCCGGATCCGGGCGCGGACCAGGGCGCGCCGACCCCGCCGTGCGCCCGAAGGCGAGGCTCAACGGCTGTAGGGGACCAGCATGCCGGTGGAGGTGGCGGTCGCGAGCAGGCGGCTGCCATCCTCGGAGAACAGGCTGCCCTCGAGGAAGGCGACGCGCCGGCCGAGCCGGCGGATGCGTCCCTCGGCGAGCACGCGCCCCGGCCCGACCTGCTCCAGGAAGCTCACCTTGATCTCGAGGCTCGCGACATTCGACTCGCGCTTCGTGTGATGGATGATCGCGTGCGCCATCGCCGAGTCGAGCCAGGCGGTCACGAAGCCGCCCTGCGCGATCCGCCCGCCCGAATGGCAGAAGCTCGGCAGCACGTTGAAGAGGAGCCGGGCCACGCCGGCCTCGGCGTCGATGGATTCGATCTCCATGCCGCCGAGCGCTTCGAGGAGGGGGTCGTTCTCGTGTTCCTGCATCGGGCTCAGTTGTCGAGGTTCTTTCGGTACTGGATGAAGCCGGCGTTCTCGGCGACGCGATCATAGAGCAGGCGACCCGGCCGGTTGCTTTCGTGGGTGAGCCAGTAGACCCGCCCCGCGCCGGCTTCGGCCGCCCGTTCGTACACGTACTCGATCAGGCTGCGGCCGACGCCGCGACCGCGCGCCTCCGGAATGGTGAACAGGTCCTGCAGGTAGCAGGTCGGGCCCAGCATCCAGGTCGATCGATGGAAAATGTAGTGGACGATGCCCAGCAGTCGACCGCCCTCGAAGGCGCCCGCCGCGAACACGGGTTCGACCGGATCGTGGAAACGCCGCCAGGTGGTGTCGACGACCTCGTCGCCCAGCGAGATGCGGTAGAAATCCTGGTAGCCGGCGAAAAGCGGCTCCCAGGCGGCGCGCTCGTCGCGGCGCAGCGGCCGGCATTCGGGCTTTGGTCGGTCGCTCATGGCTGGTTTTCCCCGATTTCGTCGAGCATCGATAATATCCGGAACCCGCCGGGCCATCGGCGGCCCCTACAGGAGTGAACCCATGGACAAGAACGATCCTCGATTCCAGAACACGCTCGGCCGGCTCTCGCTCGCCCTGCCCGCGACCGCCGTGCTCGCGGCGGCGCTCGCGCTGGGCGGCTGCGCCGGCATGAGCGAGACCCAGAAGGGCACCGCCGCCGGCGCCGGCATCGGCACGGTCGCGGGCGCGGTGCTCGGTGGCGCGATCTCGGGCACCGGCCGCGGGACGCGGGGCGGCGCCATGGTCGGCGCGGCCGCCGGCGCGCTGGGCGGCTATGTCTGGTCGCGCCACATGGAGCAGCAGCGCCAGGCGATGGAGCAGGCCACCCAGGGCACCGGCATCAGCGTGAGCCAGACGGCGGACAACCGCCTGCGCCTGGAAGTCCCGAGCGATGTTTCGTTCGCCACCAACAGCGCGGAGATCAATGCGTCCCTGCGCCCCGTGCTCGATCGCTTCGCGCAGACGCTCAACGAGCATCCGAACACGGTCGTGTCGATCATCGGCCACACCGACAGCACCGGCAATGACGCGATCAACAATCCGCTGTCGATGCGCCGCGCGGCCAGCACGCGCGACTACCTCGTCTCGCGCGGCGTCGACAGCCGCCGCATCGAGATCGACGGCCGCGGCTCCTACGAGCCGATCGCCGACAATGCCACGGCGGCGGGACGTGCCCGCAATCGCCGGGTCGAGATCTTCGTCGCCGAGCCGGCGAGCTGAGCGCACGGCACGAACCCCACTTCATCCATGACAACGGCGGGCCCTCGCGGCCCGCGACAGGAGACATTCGACATGGCATCGACGCCCGCCCCGGCCAGCCCGCGCTGGGTCAACCGTCCCGACGGATCCACCTGGGGCGACTTCGGCCCCGACGACCAGCTCGGTCGCCTCAATCTCATCGACGCGAACAAGGTGCGCCAGGGTGTGGCGGAGGTGCGCGAGGGCAAGACCTTCTGCCTCAGCCTCCCGCTCGACCTTCCCGGCGGCAATGTCCTCAACCCGCGTCGCCATCCGCCGCGGCTGCGGCCGACGCAGCAGGAGGGCGTGCCGCGCTGGATGTTCGAAGTGGGTCGCATCGAGACCGATGCGACCGACGTGATCAACGACGATGTCGCGGTCATCCATCTCCAGTACTCGACCCAGTGGGACAGCTTCGCCCATGTCGGCAGCCTCTTCGACGCCAACGGCGACGGCCGGCCGGAACCGGTGTTCTACAACGGGTTCCGGGGCGGGATCGAGCTGCCGCGCGAGGAAGGCAGTGGCGAGGCGATGCGCAGCGGCGTCAAGGCGCTCGGGGTCCACAACTTCGCCGTGCACGGCATCCAGGGTCGCGGCGTGCTGATCGACCTGCGCGCCCACTTCGGCGACGAACGCACCCTGGTGGGCTACGACAAGCTCAGGCAGGCGATGGACGCCGACGGCGTCGTGGTCGAGCCCGGCGACATGGTGCTGCTGCACACCGGCTTCGCGACCAAGCTGGTCGAATGGGGCGGGGAGCCCGACCCGACCCTCGTGCATACCGCCTGCGCCGCGCTCGACGGCCGCGACCCCGCCCTGCTGCAATGGATCACCGACAGCGGGCTCGCCGCGCTCATTGCCGACAACTACGCGGTCGAGCATGCCGGCGGCCCGAAGCCCGCGGGCCCCTGCGCCACGCTGCCGCTGCACGAGCACTGCCTGTTCAAGCTGGGCGTGCCGCTCGGCGAGATCTGGTACCTCGGGGAGCTCGCGCAATGGCTTCGCGAGCACAAGCGCAACCGCTTCCTGCTCACCGCGCCGCCCCTGCGCCTGCCGGGTGCCGTCGGCTCCCCGGTGTCGCCGATCGCCACCGTCTGACCGGGTCGCCGGGCGGCCTCGGCCGCCCGGTCACGACCTGCGTCCGCCCGTCGCCGGCAGGATGCCGCCGATCGGGTACGATTCTTCGCCGATTCGCCGAGTACCTACGCTTCGCGTGACTTATTTCACGCTTTGAGGCGGAGGCTGCGGTGATCCGTATCCTGTTGCAAGGCTCGCGCTGGCTCGCGAGCGCCGCCGTCGTGGCGATCCTCGCCGCCTGCGGGGGCGGCGGGGGCGGCGGCGCCGGCGAAACGAAGTCCTTCGTCTACGAACACATCGCGCCGCCCGCCTCGCATCCGGTGAGCGATGCCGATGCCTCGCGTTTCCTGGCGCAGGCGACGTTCGGCCCGACGCTCGACGACATCAACCGGCTGAAGAAGATCGGCTTCGACGCCTGGATGGTCGAGCAGATGAACCGCGGCTACGCATCGCACGAGCACAACCTCGCGGTGCGCACGATGGTCGACATGGAGCGCGACGAGCCCCATCGCGACTGGGTCCTCGACAGCTTCTGGCGGGAGGCCATCTCGGGCGACGCCCAGCTGCGCCACCGGGTCGCCTTCGCCCTGTCGCAGATCTTCGTCATCTCGATGAACGACGGCGACGTCGCCCGCTATCCGCTGGGCGTGGCGAATTATCTCGACACCCTCACGCGCCATGCCTTCGGCAACTACCGGGACCTGCTCGAGGCCGTCGCACTGCATCCGATGATGGGCATCTACCTGACCCATCTCGGCAACGAGAAGGAGGATCCGAAGACGAACCGCACCGCCGACGAGAACTTCGCCCGCGAGGTGATGCAGCTCTTCTCGATCGGCGTGGTGGAGCTCGCGATCGACGGCACGCCCATCCTCGATCCCCAGGGCGTGCCGGTGGAAACCTACACCAACGACGACGTCACGGGGCTCGCCAAGGTCTTCACCGGCCTGAGCTGGGGCGGGGGCGACACCAGCCGCAGCCGCTTCAAGGGATGGGAGTCGGCCCACAAGAAGGAGACCCTGCCGATGCAGGGCTATCCGCAGTACCACTCCACGGCCGAGAAGAGCTTCCTGGGCACGACCCTGCCCGGCGGCAACGACGACGCGATCGCCGAGGTGCGGGCCGCCCTGGACGTCATCGCCTCGCACCCGAACGTCGGCCCGTTCATCGGCAAGCAGCTCATCCAGCGCCTCGTCACCAGCAACCCGAGCCCGGCCTACGTCGCGCGCGTCGCGTCCGTCTTCAACGACAACGGACGGGGTGAACGGGGCGACCTGGCCGCGGTGGTACGGGCCATCCTCTACGATCCCGAGGCTCGCGATCCGAACGTCGCCCTGCAGCCCGGCTGGGGCAAGATCCGCGAGCCGATCCTGCGGCTCACCCACTGGGCGCGCGTCTCGCGGGCGCACTCGCGCACCGACCAGTACCGGATCGGGCGGACCTCGGATCCGGCGGAGAGCCTCGGGCAGGCGATCTTCCACGCCCCCTCGGTATTCAACTTCTACCGGCCGGGCTACATCCCGCCGAACTCCCCCGCCGGGCAGGCCGGGCTGCTCGCGCCGGAGATGCAGCTCACCGACGAGTCCTCGGTCGCCGGATACCTGAACTTCATGCGCAACGCGGTCCAGAAGGGCGTCGGCAGCGGCAGCCCGCGCGATGTCCAGATCGACTACCACCGCGACTGGATCGCGCTCGCCGACAATCCGGCCGAGCTGGTCGAGCGCGTGAACCTCCTGATGCTGCACGGCCAGATGGGCAACGACCTGCGCACGCGCCTCGTCGAGGCCGCCGAGTCCGTCAGCCTGAACCGCAGCAAGCCCGAGCAGGTCGAGGCCGCCCGGCTGAACCGGGTGCGACTCGTCCTCTTCCTCACGCTGGCTTCGGCCGAGTACCTGACGCAGAAGTAGGCCCGGAGGGCAGAGCCATGAAATCGACCAACGCCTCTCGCCGCGTGTTCCTGCGCGCCTCGTCGCTGCTCGGCGCGCTCGTGCCGTCGGCGGCCCCCTTCGCGCTGCACCTCGCGGCCATGGGCACCGCGGCCGCGCAGAGCGCCGGCGACTATCGCGCGCTGGTCTGCCTCTTCATGTTCGGCGGCAACGACAGCGGCAACATGGTGGTGGCCACCGACCCGGCGTCATGGAACGAGTACACGCGCCTTCGCACCGGGGCCATGCAGCTCGGGGCGCCGGGCGCCGAAAACGGCCTGTTGCCGATCAGCCCGGTGACCGCCCAGGCCGGGCGCAGCTTCGCCCTGCATCCTTCCATGGTCGATGCCAAGGCGAGCTTCGACGCCGGCAATACCGCGATCGTCGCCAACGTCGGGCCCCTCGTCGTGCCGACGACCAAGGCGCAGTACCGCGAGCGCAGCGTCCCGCTGCCGCCCAACCTCTTTTCGCACAACGACCAGCAGTCCACCTGGCAGACGCACCTGCCCGAGGGCGCGCAGTACGGCTGGGGTGGACGCATGGGCGACCTGCTGGCGAGCATGAACTCGACGCAGAGCTTCACCTGCATCTCCGCCTCCGGCAATGCCGTCTGGCTGTCGGGCGAAGGCACCGTGCAGTTTCGCGTGGGCGCCAACGGATCGAGCGCGATCGGCGGGCTCGAGGGCACGCTGTTCGGTTCGTCGCGCGGCCCGGACGACCTGCGCTACCTGCTCACCCGCAGCCATGCCAACCTGCTCGAGGAATCGCATGCGGCGGTCACCCGTCGCTCGCTCGCCGCGCAGGCCCTGCTCGATGCATCGATGCTGCCAGCCGATGCCGTGGACCCCGTGCCGACCCTGCCCAACGGCCAGGCCAACGGAGTCGCACGCCAGCTGCAGACGGTGGCGAGGATCATCGGCGGCAGGGCGGCGCTCGGCGCACGGCGCCAGGTCTTCTTCGTGAGCATGGGCGGCTTCGACACCCACAGCAACCAGCCGGCGACCCATGCGAGCCTGATGGCGCAGCTCAGCCAGGCGATCGCGTACTTCAACCAGTTGATGGCGAACCCCCAGGTCAATGCCGCCAAGGAGGCGACCCTGTTCACCGCCTCCGACTTCGGCCGCACGCTCACGAGCAACGGCGACGGCACCGACCATGGCTGGGGCGCGCATCACTTCGTCACGGGCGGCGCCGTGCGCGGCGGCGACATCTACGGGCCCTTCCCGAGCACCGCCGCGGACAACGACGACTACGTCGGCAGCGGGCGCCTGTTGCCGTCGCTGTCGGTCGACCAGTACGGCGCCACGATGGCGCGCTGGTTCGGGGTGTCGGAGTCGGAGCTCGACACGATCTTCCCCAGCCTCGCGAACTTCGCCAGCCGCGACCTCGGCTTCATGGGCGCCTAGCCCGAGCCGGAGATCGTCCGTTCGGGCGACGCCGGCGTTCGTCGCGCATAATCCCCGGCGAGGAACCGGAGGATCGAATGGCCACAGGCAAGGTCGCTCTCGTCACCGCCGGAGGATCCGGCATGGGTGCCGCCGTCGCGAGGAAGCTGGCGCAGGATGGCTATCACGTCGGCGTGCTCTCCTCGTCCGGCAGGGGCGAGGCGCTCGCCGCCGAGCTCGGCGGCATCGGCGTCACGGGATCGAATCGCTCCGCGGACGACATCCGCCGGCTCGTCGACCTGGCGATGGAACGCTGGGGCCGAATCGACGCGCTGGTGAACTCGGCCGGCCATGGGCCGCGCGGGCCGATCCTCGAGCTCGGCGACGAGGACTGGCACGAGGGCATGGAGGTGTACTTCCTCGGCGCGGTGCGCCCGACCCGGCTGGTGGCGCCCATCATGGCGGCGCAGGGCGGCGGCGCCATCGTCAACATCTCCACCGCCTGGGCGTTCGAACCCTCGGAGACGTTCCCCACGTCCGCCGTGTTCCGCGCAGGGCTCGCGAGTTTCGCCAAGATCTTCGCCGATACCCACGCGGCAAGGAACGTCCGCATGAACAACGTGCTGCCCGGCTGGATCGACAGCCTGCCGGCGACGGAGGAGCGACGCGAAAGCGTCCCGATGAAGCGCTACGGCAAGGTCGAGGAGATCGCGGCCACCGTGGCCTTCCTGTTGTCGGACGGGGCCGCCTACATCACCGGCCAGAACATCCGCGTCGACGGCGGCCTGATGCGCAGCGTCTGAGCGGGCTCAGGTCGTCGCCGCTCGCTCTTGCGGCAGGGCCGGCGTCCTCGGCGCGAGCCACTCGTCGAGATCGGCCAGCACGCGCGCCCGATCCTCGGCGCGCTCGTTGAAGACCTCGTGCCAGAGCCCGTCGTACCAGCGCAGGGTGACGCGACCGGCCGGCGCGCGCTCGGCGAATCGCCGGCTGCCCTGCGCGGCCACGAGCGCATCGTCGCCCGCCACGAGCATCAGGGTATCGACGGAAAGGCTGTCCGCGGCGGCGATCGCCGCTTCACCTGCGGCGACCAGCCAGGCGACGAGGCGCGCGCTGACACGGTCATGGACCAGCGGGTCCTCGAGATAGGCCTCGACCACCGTCGGGTCGTGCGAGATCCTGCGGGGATCGAGGCCGTTGCGCATCGTTCGGCCGGGCGCGAGGCGAAGCATCGCCGCGAGCATGAGCCGCTGCAGGCGATTGAGCCCGGGATCCAGCGCGGGCGAGGAAAGGACCAGGGCCGCGACCGGCAGGCGCCGCACCACCACGAGCTCGGCCGCCAGCGCGCCACCCATGCTGTGCCCGAACAGGACGGGACGTCGACCGAGTTCGCGCGCGAATCGTCCGACCAGGTCGGCCGCATCCTCGGCCAGCGCGCCGCTGCGTGGAATCGTGCCACGCACGCCGGGCGAACGGCCGTGGCCGTGATGGTCGTGCGCCCGCACCTGCCACCCGCGCTCGGCCAGCCAGGTGGCGAGCGCATCGTAGCGGCCGCAATGCTCGCCGAGCCCGTGCAGGAGGTAGATCCCGCCGCCATGCGGGTGGGCGGGCATCCAGTGGCGGCCGAACAGGAGCTCGCCGTCGGCCATTCGCCAGCTGTGTTCCTCGCAACGGATTCCGGTCATCGCCTCGCACCGCGGCGGGCTTCGCTGCCCCGCTCCCCCGCCGTCGTCATCAGCCGCTCTCGGCCATCGCCGCGGTGCGGTCGGCACCGCGCTCCCCTCCGGGCGGATTATCGCCCCCGGGCGGCACCGGCGCCAGCGCGAGCCCCGTGCGCCAGCGGGCGAGCAGCGCGCCCCGCCGCGCGGCGGCCTCCTCGACCGCACGCGCCTTGACCGGGCCGAAGCCCCGGATCGACTGCGGCAGCGAGGCGATCTCCACCGCAAGGTCCAGCCGGGCGACATCGAGCCCGGGCAGGATCTCCACCTCGACCAGCCGCTCGTATTCGTCGATGAGCGCGCGCTCCATCCGCCGCTCGGCGAGGCGGCCGAACGGATCGAGACGGGTTCCGCGCAGGCGCTTGCCGTGGGCAAGCAGTCGCAGCACCGGGTGGATCCAGGGGCCGAAGGCAATCTTGCGGGGCCGGCCCGTGCGCGGATCGACCCGCGAGAGCAGCGGCGGCGCGAGATGCAGGCGCGGCTTCCAGTCACCCTCGAAGGTTTCATCGAGCTGCCTGCGGAAGGCCGGATCGGTGTGCAGCCGGGCGACTTCATACTCGTCCTTGTAGGCGAGCAGCTTGAACCAGGACCTGGCCACCGCCATGGCGAGCGGCAGTTCGGCGTCCGCCTGACCACGGACCTCCCGTTCGCGCCGCGCAACCTTCTCCACGAGCCTCCGATAGCGCTCCGCGTAGGCCGCGTGCTGGTAGCCCACGAGGAATTCGGCTCGAGGTTCGACCACCGATTCCAGCGTCGGCGCGCGAACGGCGGGCGCCGCCTCCGGGGCCGCATCGGCATCCTCGAGCCCGGCAAACGCCCGCACGCGCTCGGGCCACTGCGCCAGCCGCCGGCCCCATTCTAAGGCGGCGAGGTTGCTCTCGATCGCCACCCCGTTGAGCCCGATGGCGCGCTCGATCGCCCTCCTGCCCACCGGGATCCAGCCCTTCTGCCAGGCGAAGCCGAGCAGCATGGGGTTGGCATAGATGGCATCGCCCATCAGGGCGGTGGCGATCCGCGTGGCAGGGACGAAGTCCACCGCGTCCGCGCCCGCCGCGTCCGCGAGATTGGCGGCCAGGCCGTCCGCGGGCAGCCGCCAGTCGGGATCGCGCAGGAAGTCCGCCGTGGGCAACACGTCGGCATTGACCACGGCCCGGGTCAGGCCGGGGCGCATCCGCGCGAGCGCATCGGCGCCCGCCGCGACAACGAGGTCGGCACCGATGACGACGTCGGCCTCGCCGGTGCCGATGCGCGTGCCGTGCAGCTGGCCGGGCTCGCGCGCGACCTGCACGTGCGAGGTGACCGCCCCGCCCTTCTGCGCAAGGCCCGCCATGTCGAGCACCGACACCCCGAGGCCTTCGAGATGCGCGGCCATGCCGAGCAGCTGGCCGATCGTCACGACGCCCGTGCCGCCGACACCGGCGACCAGCAGCCCGAAGACGGGGCGGCCGGCATCGAGGCCGGGGAGGCGGGGCTCGGGCAGCGGCGGGAATCCGTCGCTCGACACGAGCCTTGCCCCGGGGCGGCGCGGCCGGCCGCCCTCGATCGTCACGAAGCTGGGGCAGAAGCCCTTGAGGCAGGAGAAGTCCTTGTTGCACGAGGACTGGTTGATGCGTCGCTTGCGGCCGAAAACCGTCTCGACCGGCTCGACCGACACGCACGACGACTGCACGCTGCAGTCGCCGCAGCCCTCGCAGACGAGCTCGTTGATGAACACGCGCCGCGCCGGGTCCGGGAACGAGGGCCTGCCGTCCACGATCCGCTTGCGGCGTCGGCGCTTCTCGGCGGCGCAGGTCTGGTCGTAGACGAGCACCGTGCAGCCGGGCGTCTCGCGCAGGCGCTTCTGCACGAAGTCCAGGTGGTCGCGATGGAAGACCTCGACGCCCGGGATCGCGCCCGCGCCCTCGTAGCGTTCCGGCTCGTCGGTAACGACGACGACGTCCGCCACGCCCTCGGCCCGCACCTGCGCGACGATCGACGGGACGGTGAGGGTGCCGTCGACGGGCTGGCCACCCGTCATGGCGACCGCGTCGTTGTAGAGGATCTTGTAGGTGATGTTGACGCCTGCGGCGATGGAGGCGCGGATGGCGAGCAGGCCGGAATGGAAATAGGTCCCGTCGCCCAGGTTGGCGAAGATGTGCCGCTCCTCGCTGAACGGCGCCATGCCGATCCACGGCACGCCCTCGCCGCCCATCTGCGTGAAGGTGCCGGTGCGTCGCTCGGGCATCCAGGTGGCCATGTAGTGGCAGCCGATCCCCGCCAGCGCGCGCGACCCCTCGGGGACGTGGGTCGACGTGTTGTGCGGGCAGCCCGAGCAGAAGGTCGGCGTGCGCAGCGCGACCGCATGCGGCGCGGCGAGCGCACGCTCCCTGGCCTCGATCAGGCGCAGGCGGTCCTCGATGTGGCGCCGGGTGTCGGCATCGAGCGCGAAGCGCGACCCGAAGCGACCGGGATCGAGCAGGCGGGCGGCGATCGCCCGCGCGATGATCGCGGGCGACAGTTCGTGGTGGGCCGGCAGCAGCCATCGACCCTGCGGCATGGACCATTCGCCGCCACGCCCGTCCTTCTCGTCGAACTTGCCGTACACCCGTGGCCGGCGAGCGTCCGGCCAGTTGTACAGCTCCTCCTTGATCGCGTACTCGAGGATCTGGCGCTTCTCCTCCACCACGAGGATTTCGCCGAGGCCGTCGGCGAACGCGCTCGCGGTCACCGCCTCCAGCGGCCACACCACGCCGCACTTGAACAGGCGGATGCCGATGCGAGCGCAGGCGGCCTCGTCGAGGCCCAGCTCGTCCAGCGCCTGGCGCGTGTCGAGATACGCCTTGCCCGCCGTCATGATGCCGAACCACGCGTTCGGCGAATCGATCACGACATGGTTCAGCCGGTTGGCCCGCACGTAGGCGAGCGCCGCATACCACTTGTAGTCGAGCAGCCTCGCTTCCTGCTCGAGCGGCGTGTCGGGCCAGCGGATGTTGAGCCCGCCCGGGGGCAGGTCGAAATCCCGCGGCAGGACGATCTCGACGCGCCCGGGATCCACCTCGACGGAGGCCGAGGACTCCACCACCTCGGTCACCGCCTTCATCGCGACCCACAGGCCGCTGTAGCGCGACATCGCCCAGCCATGCAGGCCCAGGTCGAGATACTCCTGCACCGACGCGGGATAGAGGACGGGCAGGCCCACCGCCTTGAAGATGTGGTCCGACTGGTGCGGAAGCGTGGACGACTTCGCGCCGTGGTCGTCTCCCGCGATCGCGAGCACGCCGCCGAAGCGGGAGGTGCCCGCGGCATTGGCATGGCGGAACACGTCGCCCGTTCGATCCACCCCGGGACCCTTGCCGTACCACATCGCGAAGACGCCGGCATGCCGCGCCTTGCCCGACAGGTTGAGCTGCTGCGTGCCCCAGACGCTGGTGGCCGCGAGATCCTCGTTCAGCCCGGGCTGGAAGACGATCCGGTGGCGTTCGAGATGCGCGCGCGCCTTCCACAGCGCCTGGTCGAGTCCGCCCAGGGGAGAGCCGCGGTAGCCCGACACGAAGCCCGCGGTATCGAGGCCGGCCGCCGCGTCCCGGGCGCGCTGCAGCATCGGCAGCCGCACGAGGGCCTGCGTGCCCGACATGAACACACGGCCCCGTTCGAGCGTGTACTTGTCGTCGAGCGTGACATCCTCGAGCGCGCGGCGCGACTCGGGCAGGGAGTGATCGTGCGGCGCATCGCCGGTGGCGCCGTCCGGTCCGAAACCGGCCCGCGCCTCGACGGCGCGGCGCACGGAGCGCGCAATGGCATCGTTCATGTCAGGTCTCCGTCGAAGATCGTGTCTTTCGGTGTCACCTGTCCGTCCCGGGTGGGGGACGCATGGTGCGCGGCGTCGTTCGTGGCGACGCCCGCCGGCCCCATGTTACAGAAGCCGCCCCTTCACGGCGCACCCGTTGCGAGCCGGCGGCAAGGCCGGCGTCCTACAATGGATCGCCCCGAAGGAGACTCGATTGACATTCGCAAGCAAGATGCGGGCCGCCTGGACCCGCAAGGACAGCATGCTCTGCGTCGGGCTCGATCCCGCGCCCGCGCGCTTTCCGGCGTCTCTGGCCGAAGGCCCCGACCGCATCGCGCGCTTCTGCATCGCGATCGCCGATGCCACGGCGCCCTATGCCTGTGCATTCAAGCCCCAGATCGCGTACTTCGCGGCCGCGGGCGCGGAAGACCAGCTCGAGGCGGTCTGCGCGCACCTGCGCAGCGCCCATCCGGACATCCCGATCATCCTCGACGCGAAACGGGGCGACATCGGGGCGACCGCCGAGCAGTACGCGCGCGAGGCCTTCGAGCGCTACGGCGCCGACGCCGTGACGGTGAACCCCTACATGGGGCACGACTCGATCGAACCCTGGCTGGAGTGGTCCGACCGCGGCGTGTTCCTCCTGTGCCGGACGTCCAATCCGGGCGGCGACGACCTGCAGGCGCTGCGGCTCGCCGACGGCGTCCGCCTGTACGAGCGGGTCGCCGAGCTCGCCGCCGGCCGCTGGAACCGCAACGGCCAGCTGGGCCTCGTGGTGGGAGCCACCTATCCCGCCGAACTCGCGCGCGTGCGCGAGCTCGCGCCCTCGTTGCCCCTGCTCGTGCCCGGCATCGGCGCCCAGGGCGGCGACGTCGAGGCGAGCGTGCGCGCCGGCAGGGATGCGCAGGGCTACGGCATGCTGGTCAACTCCTCCCGCGCGATCCTCTACGCCGGGACCGGCGAGGACTTCGCGGCGGCCGCCGCCGACGTGGCGCGCGAGACCCGCGACGCGATCCGGAAAGCGGGGCGTTGAGGAGCGGCGCCCGCTTATTCGGCTATCCTCGTCGGGTGTCCACGACGCGAGGCTCGAGAGGATGCGGATCCTGCTTGCCGAAGACGACAGCGTGCTGGCCGACGGACTGTCACGCTCCCTGCGCGCCGGCGGCTACGCCGTCGATGCCGTCAGCTCGGGGACCGATGCCGACGTCGCACTGGTCGCCCAGTCCTACGACCTTCTGATCCTGGACCTCGGCCTGCCGAAGATGCCCGGCCAGGAAGTCCTGCGACGCCTGCGCTCGCGCAACGATTCCGTGCCGGTCCTCATCCTCACCGCCGCCGACTCGGTCGAGCAGCGTGTCCACGGCCTGGACCTCGGCGCCGACGACTACATGGCGAAGCCCTTCGCACTGTCGGAACTCGAGGCCCGCGTGCGGGCCCTGGTGCGGCGCCGCATGGGCAGCTCGAGCAGCCGCATGCGCTACGGCCGTCTCACCTACGACCAGATCGGGCGCGCGGTCTACATCGACGACCAGCTGCTCGAACTGTCCGCGCGCGAGATCGGGCTGCTCGAGATCCTGCTGCAGCGCGTCGGGCGGCTCGTCAGCAAGGAGCAGATCGTCGAGCACCTCTGCGAATGGGGCGACGAGATCAGCTACAACGCGATCGAGGTGTACATGCACCGTCTGCGCAAGAAGCTCGAGCGTGGCGGCGTCAAGATCGCCACGGTGCGCGGGCTTGGCTACTGCCTCGAAAGGCAGCCCGAGCCAGGGCAGTCCTGAGCACGCCGCGGTGAACGGTCCGCCCGGGGGTCAGGGGCCATGAGCCGGAAGGGTCGTCTTGCCACCGCCATCGGGGACCTCGTCGCCACGCGGGAGTCCGAGCCGGAGCTGCCGATCGCCGCGTCGCCCCAGCCACGGCCGGGCGTCGCGCCGACAGGGCGGCACAGGGGACGCGCGCGCCGTCCGCTCGGCGACCAGCGTTCCCTCTTCGGCGAGATCCTCGACTGGATGTTCGCCCCGCTGCTGCTGCTGTGGCCGTTGTCGGTAGCGATCACCTTCCTGGCGGCGCGCGCGCTCGCGGACGCTCCGTTCGACCAGTCGCTGCGCGACCGGGCGATGGTGCTCGGCCAGCAGGTCCTGCTCGTGGAGGACCGCGGCCAGGCCGGCCTGCCGCGGGTCGCGGGCGAGCTCATGCGGGCCGCCGACGGCGACACGGTGCTGTTCCAGGTGGTGGACGCGCGCGGGGCGCTCGTCGCCGGGGAGCCCAACCTGCCGATGCCGACGCTCCAGGAGCTGCCGGAGCCCGGTCGCGTGAAGCTGCGCACCGACGAATACCGCGGGGGCGAAGTCCGCATTGCCTACACGCGGATCGTGCCGCTGGGCGTCGACGACGATACGGCGCCGATCCTCGTACAGGTGGCGGAAGACCTCGACCAGCGCAAGCACCTCGCCAACGAGATCATCAAGGGCGTCATCTTCCCGCAGTTCCTGATCCTGCCGCTGGCCGTCGGCCTGGTCTGGTTCGGCCTCTCCCGGGGCCTCGCCCCGCTCAAGGCGATGCAGATGCGCATCCGCGCCCGGCGTCCCGACGACCTGTCGCCTCTCGACGCCCGCGAGACACCGGAGGAGCTGGTGCCGCTGGTCGAATCCTTCAACGACCTGCTCCTGCGGCTCAGCCAGAACCTCGCCACGCAACGGCGATTCCTCGCCGACGCCGCGCACCAGATGAAGACGCCGCTCGCCGGCATCCGTACCCAGGCCGAGCTCGCCGCCCGCCAGAACGACCCCGAGGAACGCGCACGCAGCCTCGCACAGCTCTCGCGCAGCTCGGCCCGCGCGGCGCACATGGTGGACCAGCTGCTGGCGCTCGCGCGCACCGAGAACATCGATGCCGCGGCTCCGTTCGAACGCACCAATCTCGCCGCCATCGCCCGCGACGCGGTGGCCGATCGCGCGCCGCTCGCGCTGGAGCGCGGCATCGACATCGGCTTCGAGGCGCAGGGCGAGGCCTGGGTCACCGGACGGCGGGTGCTGCTCGCCGAGATGATGGACAACCTGATCGACAATGCGCTGCGCTACACGCCCGAAGGCGGCATCGTGAACGTGCGCATCCGCCGGCTGGAAGGCGAGGTCGAAGTGGATGTGGAGGACAACGGCCGCGGCATCGCGCCGGCCGACCGCGAGTTCATCTTCGAGCGCTTCTACCGTGTACTGGACGGCCAGACCGAAGGCAGCGGGCTCGGCCTGGCGATCGTGCGCGAGATCGTCGCCCAGCACGACGCCTGGATCGAGGTCCGCGACGGGCTGCCCTGGGCACCCGAGAGAGGACGCGGGCGAGGCACGAGCTTCGTGGTCCGGTTCCCGGCCAATCCGCCGGAAGCGGGCGCCGAGTCCCCTTGAGCCGGCGCCTTGTTTCCGATAGGCTCGCCGCCAACCGCGCGGCCGCAGCATCTCGCCGCGGCCCGCCGGCCCCGGGCGTGGATCACGGGGTGCGCCACGACCAGCCCGGAGAGATGCATTGGCCCCGAATCCCCACGCGGCCCCCGCCCGCCGCACGCTTTCCCTGATCCTCGCCGGCTTCGTCGCCGGCGCCGCCACCCTGGCCTGCCACTCGGCGCAGGCCGACACCCTGCGCCGCCCGCCGTGCGCCGAACTGGCCAGCTGGGCCGCGAAGTTCGACCGCTACGACGAATGGCGCGCGAGTCCGGTCGGGGATCGCCATCGCTTTGCGCGGATCTTCGCCCAGGAGGAGACTGCGAAGCTCTTCGGCAAGCCGCTGGCGTCGTGGACCGAGGCCGATGTGCACGCCATACGGGACACGGTGCTCGCCTGCCGGCGCGAGACGAAGGATCGCGACCTCTCCGGCCGCTACAACCAGGTCCAGAGCGCGCTGGTCAGCCGCGTGGCGAACTTCGCGAGGGAATCTGCCCAGGCGCGCGAGCGGGCCGGGACCGCGATGGGCCAGATCGGGTCGATGCCGCCCTCGCCCGCCCTGCTGCGCCTCAACCTCGCGCTCGCCGAAGCCGGCACGCCGGACGGCTACCGGAAGTACCAGCGCGTCGCCGGCTCCCTGCCCCCGCAGGCGATCCAGGCCGTCGCGCCGGCGCGGGACCTGGGCGCCGCGCTCGCCAGCCTGACCGCGGAGGACATCGCCGGCATCGTGACAGGGCCCGCCGGCGAGGCCGCGGCGAGGATGCGCGGCCCGGTGCTCGACGCCATGGTGGCCGACCTCGAGAAGTTTCCCGCGGACCCGAACGGCCTGCTGGCGCTCCAGCAGACGCGGCAGGGGCTCACGCGCGACTACGCCGACGTGTTCACGCCCGCGGAACGCAAGCGGCTGGAAGGCGCGGTCGCGGCGCGCCAGGCGGCGATTGGCGACGGCATCGCCGCCGAGGTCGTCGCCCGGATCGGCCAGTCGTCCACTCGTCTGGAGGACGCCTTCGCCGACATCGAGACGCGTTCGGGACCGCCGCAGCTGGCCACGCTCCTGACGCCGGCACAGGCGGCGCGGATCCGCGAGGCGGCCGAGGCCCGGCGCCGCGCGGTGGCCGACGGGCTCTACGGGGAATTCACGGCGGGGCTCTCGAAGCTGCCCGAGGAGGAGGTCTCGCTCGACCGCATCGACCAGTCCCGCGAGGCGATCGGGCGCTGGCCCGGTACGGCCTCGGGCGAGGCGCAGCGATTCCGCCAGGCCGCCGAGGAGCGGCGCGCCACCATCCTCGCCGCCGTCAACCGCAGGGAGGCCGGGCGCATGTCCGGCCGCGTCTACCGGTCCGCGAACGGGCAGGACAGGCTCGAGTTCGTGGACCGCAACCGGGTCCTGGTCACCAGCGGCGGCCACACGATGCCGGCGAACTACGTCGAGGAGAAGGACGGCCGGATCTCGATCACCGGGGAGAACGGCATGGCCGTCACCCTCGCGCGGGAAGGCCGCCGCCTGCAGGGCTGGAGCTCGCCCCTGGCGCGCGAGAAGTAAGGCGGGTTGGCGCCCGGAAGCGGCCCGGCGAAGCTTTACAGATCTGGCCCCGCAACATAGAATCGCGGGCTCTGGCGGATTAGCTCAGTTGGTTAGAGCGACGGAATCATAATCCGCAGGTCCGGGGTTCGAGTCCCTGATCCGCCACCATCTTTCACGCCGAGCCCGCCCATCGATCCGATGATCCGATGCCGGCGGGCTTTGCACGTTGGCGCGCCGCAGCCAACCCGGCCCACCGGCCGGCGCCCTGCCCGGCGGGCACCTGGCAAGAGGCTCATGACCCGCAAGCTCTTCATCAAGACCTTCGGCTGCCAGATGAACGAGTACGACTCGGACCGGATGGCGGACCTGCTTTCCGAGACCGAGGGCGTCGAGCGCACGAACGACATCGACGAGGCCGACATCGTGCTCTTCAATACCTGCTCGGTGCGCGAGAAGGCGCAGGAGAAGGTGTTCTCGGACCTCGGCCGGGCGCGCCAGCTCAAGCAGCGCAAGCCCGGGCTGGTGATCGGCGTGGGCGGCTGCGTCGCCAGCCAGGAGGGCGAGGCCATCGTCGCGCGCGCGCCCTACGTGGACGTGGTCTTCGGCCCGCAGACCCTGCACCGGCTGCCCGAACTGATCGATGCGCGGCGTCGCAGCGGCAGGCCGCAGGTGGACGTCAGCTTTCCGGAGATCGAGAAGTTCGACCGGCTGCCGCCCGCTCGCGTCGAGGCCGCCACGGCGTTCGTCTCGATCATGGAAGGTTGCAGCAAGTACTGCAGCTTCTGCGTCGTGCCCTATACGCGCGGCGAGGAGGTGTCGCGCCCCTTCGACGACGTCCTCGTCGAGGTGGCCGGCCTCGCCCAGCAGGGCGTGCGCGAGATCAACCTGCTCGGCCAGAACGTCAATGCCT
>CAZDYQ010000050.1:0-23239 GCA_964509685.1 uncultured Burkholderiaceae bacterium | reverse complement strand
TGCGCATCGTCATCGGCATGATGCCGGTGCTGTTCATGGCCGCGATCGACCAGACGGTGGTATCGATCGCGCTGGTCGCGATCTCGCGCGACCTCGGCCATGTCGAGCTCGTGCCCTGGGTGGCGACGGGCTACCTCATCGCCTCGACCGTCTCGACGCCGATCTACGGCAAGCTCTCCGACCTCTTCGGCCGCTGGCCTGTGCTCGCCGTCGCCATCTGCGTGTTCGTCGGCGCCTCGGCCCTCGCCGCGCTCGCGCAGACGATGCCTCAGCTGCTCGTCTTTCGCCTGCTGCAGGGCATCGGCGGCGGCGGCCTGATCCCGCTCGCGCAGACGGTCGTCGGCGATGTCGCGCCCGGACACCTGCGCGGCCGCTACCAGGCCTGGCTCGCCAGCGTGTTCATGGCGGCCGCCGTGACCGGCCCGATCGCGGGCGGGCTGCTCACCGAATACCTGTCGTGGCGGGCCGTGTTCGCGGCCTACCTCCCGCTCGGGATCGCCGCCTGGATCGCGGCGCGCCGCTCGCTGCGCCGACTCGCGCCCATCGAGTTCCGGCGCAGGCCCATCGACTACGCGGGCGCCCTGCTCCTCGGCGTGTCGGTCTCCTGCATCCTCATCGGGCTGAGCGCACTGGGCGGACGCGTCGAGGGACTCGCCGCCCGGGCCCTGCCCCTCTTCGCGATCGGGGTGATCGCCGGCATCGGGCTCGTGGCCTGGGAGCGGCGCGCCCCGGAGCCGATCCTGCCCCCGTCGCTCTTCGCCAACCGCGTCATCACCCTGTGCTGCATCGTCGCCGGGCTCGGCGTGTTCGTGATGATCGGCACCTCGGTGCTCGTGCCGATGGCGCTGCAGTCCATGCACGGGCTGCGGGCCGACCAGGTGGCGCTCGCCATGGTGCCGCTCTCGTTCTCCGCTCCCTGCGGCTCGATGCTCTGCGGCAAGCTGATGTCGCGGATGGTCCCGTTCCGCTACCTGCTCGCGGCCGGCCAGGCGACCTGCCTGGTCGCGCTGCTGCTGCTCGCCGTCCTGATGCCTGCGCCCGGCATCGGCTTCGGGGTGCTGCTCGCCGTCCTGGGCGCGGGCGTCGGACTCACGATGCCCGCGACGATCGCCGCCTCGCAGATGGCGGCGGGTGCGGGGCTGATCGGAGTCGCAACCGCGACGGCGGCGCTCATGCGCACCCTGGGCGGGGCCGTCGGGGTCGCCGTGCTCGGGACGGTGCTCTTCGCCGTGCTCGGCACCTCCGAGGGCGCCATGACGGACCTTGCCGCGGTTCCGCTGCCCACCCTGGAGACGGGGTTCCGGGTGACCTATGGGCTCACGGCGGCGGTGAGCGCGCTGTCGCTGTACACCGCGCTGCGCCTGCCCATCACCAGCCTGCAGGGGGGCGACTGAGGCGGCACGCGCCGGGCCGGCGGTGCCGACCCGGCGGCTTCGTGGCTGCGCCGCGTTACGCGAGCATGTCCGCCCAGATGTTGCGCGCCCAGGCGTTGGCGGCAAGGCCCTCCGCCTCGGAGGGCGCGGGCGACAGGCCACCCGCGCCCTGCACCGGCATGTAGGTCTTCTTCTCCGCGTTCCAGGCGTGCACCGACGCCACGTGGATCACCTGCGTCTCGGTGACGAAGCTGTAGCAGGTATTCATCGTCAACGGCGAATCGTCGACCGGACGCCCCGTGAGCTTCGCGACGATGGCCGCGGCGCAGACCTTCGCCTGCTGGTTGGCCATGTGGCCGGACTTCGGCATCTGCGCCGCGGGCTGGATCGAGTCGCCCAGGACGTGCACGTCCTGGGCGACGACCGACTCGAAGTCGAGGAAGTTGACCTCGCACCAGCGACCATTGGCCGTCGCGAGCCCGCTCTGCACGGCGATCGATCCGGCGCGCATCGGCGGCAGGACGTTGAGCACCGAGGCCTTCACGGGATCCTGGAACTCGAAGCGCAGCTCCTTGTTCGCCGCGTCCACGTCCATCAGCGTGTGGCCCGGCCGGTATTCGACGATCCCCTTGTACTGGTCCGCCCAGACCGCCTTGAACAGCTTGCCCTTCGATGTGACATCGTCGTTGGCATCGAGCACCAGCACCTTCGAGCGCGGCTTCTCGCGCTTGAAGTACGCGGCGACCATGCAGGCGCGCTCGTAGGGTCCCGGAGGGCAGCGATACGGCGCCTTCGGGATCGCCAGGGCGTAGACGCCGCCATCGGGCATCGCCTCGAGCTGGCGGCGCAGCGCCACCGTCTGCGGGCCGGCCTTCCAGGCATGCAGCACCTGCTCCTGTGCGGCGGCCGAGCGCAGCCCGGGAAGGCTGTCGTACATGAGGTCGATTCCCGGCGAGACCACGAGCTTGTCGTAGCCGATGGTGGCGCCACCGGCGAGCGTCACCTTGCGCGCGGCAGTGTCGATCTTCGTCACGGTGTCGCGGACCCGCCGCACGCCGTGGTTCTTCTCGAGGCCGTCGTAGGGCACGGTGATGTCCGCCATCTGGCGGAAACCACCGAGGACCAGGTTGGAGATCGGGCACGAAACGAACTCCGCATTGGGCTCGACCAGCACCACGCTGATCTTGTTGTCGCTCCACATGCGGATGTACTTGGCGGCCGTGGCGCCGCCGTAGCCGCCACCGATGACCACGACCTGGGCACTGGCCGGCGCGCCCATGCGACCGGGCGCCGCGCAGGCGCCGAGCGTCCCGAGCGCGACACCGGCGCCCGCGGCACGAAGGATCTGTCGACGAGTGTTGTCCATGGCTGCCCCCCGTTCAGCGCTTCTGCGCGGCGAAGTGTTCGGCGATGAGCTCGACCTGCTCGGGCGTGTAGCCCTTCGCGATCTGGCCCATGATCGTCGAGGGCTTGGCGCCCTCGCGAAACAGCCGCATCAGGGTCGTCAGCTCCTCCTTCGGCATGCCGGCCAGCACCGGCGAGCCGCGCTGCGCGCGCCCGTCCGTGCCGTGGCAGTTCGCGCAGGTCGCGGCCAGGCTGCGGGCCTTCACCTGCCGGTCGACTGCCATGGCCTCGGGCGCCGATGCCGCAAGGCCGAACAGTGCGAGCAGGACGGCCGTCCCGCCGAGCATCTTCTTCTTCATGGTCCACCCCCCTGGTCTTCTTCTGTGATGGGATCGACTCGGCAGGCGGTAGGGAGCCCGTCCACCGCGCCGCACCGGCCGGTGCGGCAGTTCGGCGAACAGAATAAACGATCGCGGGCGGTCGCGTCGATGGCGACGCCCGCGGGGGTTTCAGGCGTAGCGGCGGCTGATCGCCTCGGCGACGCAGGCGGGCTTCTCGCTGCCCTCGAGCTCGATCACGACATTCGTGGTGATCTGGGCGCCGTTGTTGGGCAAGGGCTCGAAGCCGACCAGCGTGGTGCGGGCGCGCACCCGGCTGCCGGCGCGAACCGGTGCCGTGAACCGGACCCGGTTCAGGCCGTAGTTGACCCCCATCTTCTGGTCGAGGATCTTCACGGCGTCCCCCGACAGCTTCGGCAGCAGGGACAGGGTGAGGAAGCCATGGGCGATCGTTCCGCCGAAGGGGCCCTTGGCGGCGCGCTCCCGGTCGACGTGGATCCACTGGTGGTCGCCGGTGGCATCGGCGAACTTGTCGATCATTTCCTGGGTGACGACCATCCAGTCGCTCACGCCGAGCTCTTCGCCGACATGGTTCGCCATTTCGGCGAGGGTCTTGAATTCGCGCATCGCACTGTCTCCATGATGTTGCGGGCCGATGGATTATGACCGATTGCCCCGCGCGCCCGGGGCGCGGCTCGCGCATGCCAGTGGCGCGCCCCCTGTCCGTCGTCGGCCGCGGCACGGCTTCACGCCACGCGCCCGGATTGGCGACAATGGGGCATGGGAGACTTCATTCGCATCGGCGACGGGCTCGACATCGAGTACCGGCGCATCGGCGGGGGCGATGCCGGTTCGCCCGTCCTGGTGTTCCTGCACGAGGGCCTGGGCTGCGTCGCCCTGTGGCGCGACTTCCCGGACCGGGTCGCCGCCGCCATGGGCTGGCCCGCGATCGTCTATTCGCGCATCGGCTACGGTCGCTCCACACCCTGGGCCACGCCGCCCGGTCCGGACTTCATGCACCGCGCCGCGCGCGAGGAACTGCCCCGGATACTGGACGCCCTGCGCATCGAGCGGCCGGTGCTCGTCGGCCACAGCGACGGCGGCTCCATCGCGCTGATCGCGGCCGCCGGCGCGGTGCGCCCGCTCGCGGTGGCCACGATCGCGCCCCACGTGTTCGTCGAGCCGGTCACCGTCGAGGCGATCCGCCGGACGCGCGAGTCCTGGCACGACGGACTGGCCGCCCGGCTGGGCCGCTACCACGACGATCCGGAGGCGACGTTCGGCGGCTGGACCGGCGTCTGGCTCTCGGAGGCGTTCGCGGACTGGAACATCGAGTCTTTCCTTCCCGCGATCACCTGCCCGGTGCTCGCGATCCAGGGCGATGCCGACCAGTACGGCACCCTCGAGCAGGTCCACCGCATCGGTCGCGGCGTGCGCCGGGGCCTCGTGCGCGAGATCCCCGGGAGCCGGCACAGCCCGCATCTCGACGCGCCCGACGCGACCCTCGCGCTTGTCGTGGATTTCCTGCGCGAGGCCGTCGCGCCGGGCCCGACGGACGGGACGGTCGAAGGCGCGGGAGCGTGACCGAGGAACTCGATCCCGCCGAGTGCCTGCGGGCGACGGAAGCGCGGGACGCGCGCTTCGACGGGCGCTTCTTCGTCGCCGCGGGATCCGGCCGGGTCTACTGCCGGCCCGTATGCCCGGGCCGGCGGACCACCCGCCCGGGCGACCGTCTGTTCCTTCGCCATGCCGCGCAGTGCGAGCGGGCGGGCTACCGCCCCTGCTTGCGCTGTCGACCCGAGCTCGCGCCGCCCGTCAAGCGCTGGTCGAGCGGCGATCCGGACGGCGTCCTCGCGTCGACCGCGGCGCGCTGGCTGGACGAGGCGAGCCTCGCCGATCCGCCAGCGCCCGGCGCGATCGCCGAGCGCATGGGCACGAGCGAGGATCGCCTGCAGCGGGCCTTCGAGGCGTGGCTCGGGGTGACGCCCGCCCAGTACCTGCGCACGCGCCGGCTGCATGCCGCGAGGCAGCTGCTCCTCGACACCCGGCTGCCGATCGCCCGGGTGGCGGCCACGGCGGGCTTCCGGAGCCCACGCGACCTGGCGGACGCCCTCGCGGCGCACTACCGCACCACGCCGCAGCGGCTGCGCCGCGCGAGCGCCGGTGGCAAGCCGAACGGCATCCTTTGGCTGGGCTACCGCCCGCCCTACGACATCGAGGCGATGCTCGGCTTTCTCGAGCGACGTTGCGTGGCGGGCGTCGAGGCCATCGAAGGCACGGGGCCCGCGCGGCGCTACCTCCGCACCCTGCGCATCGAATCGCAAGGCCGCTGCCGCGCCGGCTGGATCGAGCTTGCCTTCGAACCCGGATGCGAACGGCTCGCCCTGCGCATCGACGACGGCCTGCTCGATGTCCTGCCGGAGGTGGTCACGCGCGTAACCAGGGCCTTCGACCTGGATGCGGATCCCGGCGCGATCGACACGGTGCTCGCCGCCGACTTTCCGGATTGCGCCGGCCTGCGCGTGCCGGGCGCGTTCGACGGCTTCGAACTCGCGGTGCGGGCGATCCTCGGCCAGCAGGTCACGGTCGCCGCGGCGCGCACGATCGCCGGGCGCCTCGTCGAACGCTTCGGCGATCCCGTCGACACGCCGGATCCGCGCCTCGGGCGCCTGTTCCCGACGCCCGCGCGGCTTGCGCGCGCATCGTCCGACGACCTCGGGCGGATCGGCATCGTGCGACAGCGGCAGGCGGCGATCGTCGCGCTCGCGCGCGCGGTCGATGCGGGCGAGATCTCGCTGTCGCCCGCCGGGGATCCGGCGGACATCATGCGGCGGCTGCGCGCCCTGCCGGGCGTGGGAGACTGGACCGCGCAGTACATCGCGATGCGCGCGCTGCACTGGCCCGACGCCTTCCCGGCCGGCGACATCGCGCTGCAGCGCGCCCTCGGCCTGCCGAGGTCGCGACGGGCGGGCATCGCCGCCGAGCGCGCCTCGCTGGCGTGGCAGCCATGGCGCAGCTACGCGGTCCTGCGCGCCTGGCATGCGCCACGGCCGGAGGCGTCGCGATGAACCGGCGCTGGCGGCCGCGGGCGACCCGCATCGTCGAAACCCCGCTCGGCCCGATGCTCGCCGCCCTCGGACGCGACGGGCTGGCGGGACTGTGGTTCCTCGGCCAGCGGCACTTCCCGGTGACCGAGGGCTGGCCGGAGGGCGGCGACGACCCGCTCTTCGATGCGCTCGCGGGCGAACTCCACGAGTACTTCCGGGGCCGTCGGCGGGAATTCGGCGTGCCGCTCGACCTGTCGCGGGGCACGCCGTTCCAGCAGGCGGTGTGGCGGGCGCTGCTCGCGGTGCCCTGCGGCGCCACCACCAGCTATGGCCGGATCGCGAGGGAGATCGGCAAGCCCGCGGCGGCGCGGGCCGTGGGCGCCGCCGTGGGGCGCAATCCGGTCGGCATCATCGTCCCCTGCCACCGCGTGTTCGGCGCCGACGACGCACCGACCGGCTATGCGGGCGGGATCGAGCGCAAGATCGCGCTGCGGCGGCTCGAGGCCGCGGGCGCGCCGGCCGTCAGCGCTTCCTGATCGGCGGGACCTTGCCGCAGTCGCTGCCGAGCCACTGGCCGCTGTAGTCGACCCGCATCGGCTTGCCGCCCATCGAGGGATCGGTGAACTCGCCCCATCCCGTCCAGGACTTCTCGCTCACGAACGTGACCTCGCCGTGGCCCTGCCGGCCGTCCTCGCACTTCATCTTGTAGCGGCCGACGTTGCCGCTCCAGTCGAGGCTCTGCGTGCAGCCCTTCTCCGCCACACCCAGGTCCGGCCCGCGACGCGCCTCCTCGGGCGTGATGCAGGTCCGAACGCCCTTGTCGCCGAGCGCGAGACCCTGGTTCGCCAGCATCTCCTCCATCTGCTTGCGCATCGCGGGCGGCATGTCCGCGAGCTGCTTCTGCATCTGGGCGCGCGCGGCGTCCAGCTCCGGGTTGTGCACCTGCATCTCCCACAACCCCGGCTCGACCGGACGCGGCTGCGCCCAGGCGGGGCCCGACGCGACGAACGCGGCCGCGACGAGGATCGGCACGAGCGCGATCCGCGAGCGAAGGGACGCCGAGGCGCCCGGCGACATCGAGGAAAGCGGGGATTGCGGCATGGCTCTGGGTTCTCCGGTCACGCGCCCGTCATCGGGCATGCCGGAAGGTACCATGCCCGCCACGGCGGGTCCCGCGCCGCTCAGGCCCCGTCCGCCGCGGCCGCGCCCGATCCGGTTGCGGCTCGCCCGAGCCGGTCCCGCACCGCGTCCCACGCCTCGCCGGGCGGCACCGTCTCGATCAGCAGCCGATCGACACCGAGCCGGTCGAGCTTGCGCAGGCTGTCGTAGAGCGCTCGGCCGTAGTCCTGCGGATCCGTCGGCGCGGCGAGCCACTCCACCGCGTTCGCGAGCACGGGTTCGCGCGACCAGACCGCGAGCCGCAGGCCGCGCGCGCGCAGGCTCGCGACCCGGGCCGGGATCTCCCGCCCGTCCAGGAGCTCGATCGGCGTCCCGGGTGCATAGTGGGCGGCGAGCGACCCCGGCGCGCGAGGGGCCGCGGGCCCGGCCGCGCCGACGGGCTCGCCCAGCACATCGGCGATCGCGCTGCCGGGAATCGCGCCCGGGCGCAGCAGGCGGGGCCGGCCCCTGCTGAGGTCGACGATCGTGGACTCGAGCCCGATCTCCGCGTCGCCGCCGTCGAGGATCAACGGGACGTCCCCATCCAGGTCCGCCACCACATGCTCGGCCCGCGTCGGGCTGACCTTGCCGAAGCGATTCGCCGACGGCGCCGCCACGCCCTTGCCGCCCGCCCCGGCGAAGGCGGCGAGCAGCCGCCGGGCGACCGGGTGCGACGGGCACCGCAGCCCGATGGTGGGAAGCCCGCCGCAGGCATGCGCCGGGGCGCCTTCGCGACGCCTCATCACCAGCGTGAGCGGCCCCGGCCAGAAGGCCTCGACGAGGCGAAGCGCGCGCGACGAGGGCGACGCCTCTCCCGCCCAGAACCCGAGCGCACCGGCGTCGGCGAGATGCACGATGAGGGGATGGTCGAGCGGGCGGCCCTTGATGCGATAGATCCTTCCGACGCCCGTGGCGCTGGCCGCGTCGGCACCGAGGCCATAGACGGTCTCGGTGGGAAAGGCCACGACGTCCCCTGCGCGCAGCAGCTCGACCGCGCGCGCGATGCCCGCCTCGTCGCCCGGGACGACGAGCCCGCCGGTGGAGCGAGTTGCGCTCAAGACGGCCCGATGCCGAGATCGGCCTCGATCCGCTGCACGAGGCCGAGCGCCATTTCGAGCGAATCGCCCAGCACGGTGACATGGCCCATCTTGCGTCCGCGCCGCGGCTCGCGCTTGCCGTACAGGTGCAGCTTGGCGCGCGGATGGCGGACCACCTTGATCCAGTCCGGCTCGACCGGCGTGCTGCCGTCCCCGCCGACGAACCAGGCATCACCGAGGATGTTGAGCATCACGGCCGGCTCGTGCTGCTGCGTCCCCGCCAGCGGCCATCCCGCCAGCACCCGCGCCTGCTGCTCGAACTGGCTGCTCACGCAGGCGTCGATCGTGTAGTGACCGGAGTTGTGCGGTCGCGGCGCGATCTCGTTGACCAGCATGCTGCCGTCGGCGAGCAGGAAGAACTCCACGCACAGCACGCCGACATAGTCGAGCGAATGCGCGATGCGCACGGTCGCCGCGGTGGCCCGCAGCGCGATCTCCGGGTCGATGCGCGCGGGCACGCTCGACAGCGCGAGGATGCCGTTGCGATGGACGTTCTCGGCGACCGGGTAGGCCGCGGTCTCGCCGTCGGCGCCGCGCGCCACCACGACGGAGATCTCCTTGTCGAGCTCGAGCGCGCGCTCGAGGATGCATTCCACGCCCCCGAAGCCCTCGAAGGCGGCGCGCACCGCGGCGCGATCGGCCACGCGCGCCTGGCCCTTGCCGTCGTAGCCGAGCCGCGCGACCTTCAGGATGCCCGGCAGCAGCTCGTCGGACAGGGCCTCGATGTCCCCGAGGCTGCGCACCGGCGCATGCGGCGCGACCTCGATGCCGCAGCCCTCGACGAAGGCCTTCTCGGCGTTGCGATCCTGCGCGATCGCCACGGCGGTGGCCCCCGGGCAGACGATGCAGTGCTGCGAGAGGTACTCGAGCGCCTCGGACGGCACGTTCTCGAACTCGGTCGTCGCCGCCGCGCAGAGCGACGCGAGCTCGGCCAGCCCGCCGGCATTCAGGTAGTCGGCCCGTATATGACGGTCCGCCACGGACGCCGCCGGCCCGTCCTCGGCCGGATCGAGCACGCAGACACGAAAGCCGAGGCTCTGCGCCGCCATGCAGAACATGCGTCCGAGCTGGCCGCCACCCAGCAGGCCGAGCCACGCGCCGGGCGGCAGGGGGGCGTGCGAGTTCTTCATGCGACTTCTCCAGGCTGGAACCCGGGGCGCCCGACGGGCATGGCGCGCCCGCCGGCGCCCCGTTTCATTTCGGCGGCACCACCATCGAGCGGGCGGACTCGGTCTGGCGCGCCCTGAACCGCTCGAGACGCTCGGCAAGCGCGGGGTCGGTGGTGGCGAGCGTCGCGACCACATGCAGCGCCGCGTTCGCCGCGCCCGCCTCGCCGATCGCGAACGTGGCCACCGGAACGCCCCTGGGCATCTGCACGATCGACAGGAGCGAATCCTCGCCCCGCAGGTAGCGCGACGGCACCGGCACGCCGAACACGGGCACGCATGTCTTCGCCGCGATCATGCCCGGAAGGTGGGCCGCCCCGCCCGCTCCCGCGATGATGGCCCGCAGCCCGCGCCCGCGCGCGCTCGCCGCGTACTCGAACATGTCGTCCGGCATTCGATGCGCCGAGACGACCCGCGCCTCGTGGGGCACGTCCATCTCGCGCAGGACGGCCACCGCATGCTGCATGACCTCCCAGTCGCTCGAACTGCCCATCACCACGCCCACGATCGGCGCGTCGTTCGCGTCAGTATCCGTCACCGGTCATCACTCCTCGAGGTCGCGCCCCGTCAGGCGACGCAATGCTTCGCGATACTTGGCGGCGGTCCGCTCGATGATCTCGGGCGGCAGCGCCGGGGCGGGCGCGCGCTTGTTCCAGCCCGGCACCGACTCGAGCCAGTCGCGCACGAACTGCTTGTCGAACGAGGGTGGCGAGGTGCCGACCCGGTACTCGTCCGCCGGCCAGAAGCGCGAGGAGTCGGCGGTAAGCACCTCGTCCATCAGGACGAGCTCGCCGTTCGCATCGAGGCCGAACTCGAACTTGGTGTCGGCGATGATGATGCCGCGACCCGCCGCGTAGGCGGCCGCCTCGGCATAGAGCCGCAGGCTCACGTCCCGGATGCGCTCGGCGAGATCGCGGCCGATGCGCCTGGCCATCTCGTCGAAATCGATGTTCTCGTCATGCTCGCCGACCGCGGCCTTGGCCGCCGGCGTGAAGATGGGTTCCGGAAGCTGCTCGGCCAGCCGCAGCCCCGGGGGCAGCCGGATCCCGCAGACCGCGCCGCTCGCCTGGTAGTCCTTCCAGCCCGACCCGATGAGGTAGCCGCGAACCACCGCCTCGACGAGGACCGGCTCCAGGCGACGCACGAGCATCGAGCGGCCGCGCACCTGCTCCACCTCGTCGGGGGCGACGACCGACTCGGGCGGCTCCCCGGTGAGGTGGTTGGGAACGATCCCCTTCAGGCGATCGAACCAGAAGAGCGCCATCTGGTTGAGCACCCTGCCCTTGTCGGGAATCGGCTCGCCCAGCACCACGTCGAACGCCGAGAGGCGATCGGTGGTGACGATCAGCAGGCGATCGTCGCCCACCGCGTAGTTGTCGCGCACCTTGCCGCGCGAAACGAGGGGCAGGCTGTGGAGGCTGGACTCGTAGACGACCGGGGCCGGCATCGGGAAGGGCTCCCAAAAGGCGTATTGTGCCTCAAGGGTATGGGTGCCCCAACGCAGCCATGCGCCCGGACCGTGGCCCGGCCTCGCTTCGGGTGCAGGGCAAGGCGGGGCGACGCAGACAGTACGGTCGTACGGCAAGGAGCCCCAACGCAGCCATGCGCCCGAAGCGAGGCTGGTTCAGGCGCCGGTCTCGCGCCAGCGGTGCAACCAGCCCAGGCCCGCGCTGGTGTCGCCGTGCGGCCGGTACTCGCAGCCCACCCAGCCGTCGTAGCCGAGCGCATCGAGCAGCGCGAACAGGTAGGGGTAATGGAGCTCGCCCCGGTCGGGCTCCTCCCGATCCGGCACGCCCGCGATCTGCACATGGCCGATGCCGGCGAAGTGGCGCCGGATGCGGGTCGCGACGTCGCCCTCGACGATCTGGCAGTGATACAGGTCCATCTGCACCGCGAGGGCGTCCTCGCCGACGGTCGCGAGCAGCGAATGCGCCTGTTCCTGCGTCTGCAGGAAGTAGCCCGGCATGTCGCGCGGATTGATCGGCTCGACCAGCCCCGTGATGCCCAGCGGCCCGAGCTGGCGCGCCGCATGGCGCAGGTTGGCGGCGAACACCGCCTCGCACTCCTCGCGACGCGCGCCCTCGGGCGGGACGCCGGCCATCAGGTGGATGCGGGTGCAGCCCGTGATGCGGGCGTACTCGATCGCCTGGTCGAGCGCCTCGCGAAAGGCTTCCTCGCGCCCAGGCACCGCCGCCAGCCCGCGCTCGCCCGCCGAGGCATCGCCCGCCGGGGTGTTCAGGAGGACCAGCGAGAGGCCGGCGGACTCCAGCGCGGCGCGTATCGAGTCGGCCGGCGCGGCGTACGGGAACTGGCACTCCACCGCGGCGAAGCCGTCGCGCCGCGCGGCGGCGAACCGATCGAGAAAGGGCCGATCCGTGTACATCGTGGAGATGTTCGCGGCGAAACGGGGCATCCTCGCCTCCGGGAAAAATCCGGGCAAGGACGTATCATAGGCGCGCCACAACGAATACGACATGACGGAGACAGGATGAGCTGGCAACCGGAGATGGACGACTACGCCCGTCGGCAGGAGCTCGCCCGGCAGATGGGCGGTGCCGACAAGGTGGCGAGGCACCACGCCAACGGCAAGCTGACGGTGCGCGAGCGCATCGACGCCCTGGTCGATCCCGGCAGCTTCGACGAGATCGGCTCCACCGCCGGATTCCCCGAGTACGACGCCGAGGGCCGCCTCGTCGGCCTGACGCCCGCGAACGTCGTCTGCGGCCGGGCGCGGATCGAGGGTCGCGAAATCTTCGTCACCGGGGACGATTTCACCGTGCGCGGCGGCGCGAACGACGGCGGCCTGCGCGACAAGTTCAACTATGCCGAGACCCAGGCGGTGCGCTGGGGCGTGCCGCTCGTGCGACTGGTCGACGGCACCGGCGGGGGTGGATCGGTGCGGCACCTCGAGACGCTTGGCCGGACCTACCTGCCCGACGTGCCCATCTTCGCCGAGGCGCTGTCGGCGCTCACCGAAGTGCCCGTGGTGTCCCTGGGCCTGGGCTCGGTCGCGGGCATGGGCGCCGCGCGCGTGTGCGCCAGCCACTATTCGGTGATGGTGAACGGCACCTCGCAGCTCTTCGCCGCCGGGCCGCCGGTGGTGGCGCGCGCCGGCGAGGATGTGGACAAGGAAACCCTCGGCGGCGCTTCCATCCATGCGAAGAACGGGACCATCGACGACGCCGTGGACAGCGAGGCCGAGGCGTTCGCGCGGGCGCGCCGCTTCCTCTCCTACCTGCCGTCCTCGACCCGCGAGCTGCCGCCGCGGGTCGCGTGCGACGATCCCGTCGATCGCCGCGAGGAGTTCCTGATCGGCGCGATCCCGCGCGACACCCGGCGCGTGTACAGGATGAGGCCGATCCTCGAGGCGGTCTTCGACGCCGGCTCGGTCTTCGAGATCGGGCGCGCATGGGGAAGGTCGGTGATCACCGCCCTCGCCCGCCTCGACGGCTGGCCGGTCGCGGTGCTTGCGAGCGATCCCTACCATTACGGCGGCGCCTGGACGGTCGATGCGAGCCGCAAGGCGATCCGCCTGGTCGACCTCGCCGAGAACTTCCGCCTGCCGGTGGTGCACCTCGTCGACATCCCGGGCTTCCTGATCGGCACCGCGGCCGAGCGCGAGGGCATCATGCGCTTCGGCACGCAGGCGCTCGCCGCGATCCGCTCGAGCACGGTGCCGTGGTGCGGCGTGATCGTGCGCAAGGCCTTCGGCATGGCGGCCCTGTCGCAACGAGGCGGATCGACCACCTTCCAGCGATTCGCCTGGCCCTCCGCGCAATGGGGCTCGCTGCCGATCGCCGGCGGGGTCTATGCCGCCTACCGTGCCGAGATCGATGCCGCGCCGGACCCGGCCGCGCGACAGGCCGAGATCGAGGCCCGCCTGGAGGCGGTCCAGTCGCCGCTGCGCACGGCCGAAGCCTTCGGGGTCGAGGAGATCATCGACCCGCGCGACACCCGGCGCCACCTGTGCCGCTTCGCCTCGCTCGCGGCGCCCCTGCGTGCCGGCGGCCGCGGTTTCGGCTATCGGCCCTGAGCGCCGAAGCATCCATCCCTTTTCTTCGCCACCATTTCGACCCCTTTCACGGAGACCCCATGAGTCGCGATGTCCATTCCGAAGTCGCCGGCAGCGTATTCGAGCTTCTCGTCGCCCCCGGCGACAAGGTCGCCCAGGGCGACACCCTGCTGCTCGTCGAAAGCATGAAGATGGAGATCCCGATCGAGGCGCCGGTCGGCGGCGTCGTCTCGGCCATCCATGTGGCGGTCGGCGATCCGGTGAGCGAGGACCAGCGCGTCGCCTCGATCGATCCCGCCTGACGGGAGGCGAGGGGCCGCGCGGTTCAGGGCTCCGCGGGAGTCCTGAGCAGCAGGAACCCGACCGCGAGCAGGGCGGCCGCGAGCAGCGAGGCCGGACCGAAGCCGCCGCTCGCCTCGGCGAGCCGCCCGGCGACGGCCGGCCCGATCCACTGGCCGAGGCCGAAGGCGGCGGTCATCCAGCCGATCACGCGGTCGGCGCGCGCCGGCGCGATTCGGCGGCCGGCCGAGAGGCCCATGGCGGTGATGCCCACGAAGGTGCCGCCCAGCAGCAGGCCCCCTGCCCCCACCGCCAGGACGCCACTGCCGTAACCGGCGAGGAGCACCCCGGCGGCCTCCGTCGCGAAGGCGATGCGCATGGCCCGCCAGGTGCCGATGCGTGCGGCGACGCCCTGCCATAGCGCGGTCGAAGGCAATGCACCGAGGCCCACCGCGATCCAGGCGAGCGGCTCGGCAATGCGAGCCTCGGGCAGGCCGCGCGCCATCTCGACGATGAAGGTCGCGGTGACCACGTAGCCGAAGCCGAAGAGGCCGTAGGCGGCGATGAGCCGCGCGAGGAGTCGCGGAGCGGCGGCGGGGGCCACGCCCCGGGCGACCGCAGCGCGCGCCACCCCGGCCGCGGGAGCGGCGGGTGCCCCCGCGGCGGGAGCCGTGCCACCGGCGCCCTCCCGGCGCAGGAGCATCGCGAGCGCCGGCACCGCGCACGCGGTGCTGGCGACACCCAGCGCCGCCCATTCGCCGAATACGGAGAGGCCGGCGGCGCGCGCCCCCTCGACGAGCGCCACCGTGAACAGGATGCCGATGCCGACCCCGGCGAAATGCACGGCCAGCAGCCGCGGGCGGCCCAGCGCGAGAAGGCGCCGCGTCACGATGGCCGTGCCCAGGACAAGGACGAAGGCGCTCGCCACCCCCGAGGCCGCCCGCAGCGCGAGCCAGCCATGGCCGCTCGCGACCGCGACGCCCGCCCCGGTGGTCAGCGCGCTTCCGAGGGCGCCCGCGACCAGCCAGCGGCGCTGCCGCGACACCCCCGCGATCGTCGCCGCCACGAGGGCGCCCACCACGTAGCCGAAGTAGTTGGCGCTCGCGACATCGCCCGCCTGCGCGAGCGACCAGCCGAGCGCCTCGCGCAGGCCCGGCAGCAACGGGGTGTAGGCGAAACGCCCGATCCCCATCGCGACGACCATCAGCAGCAGGCCGGCGCAGGCGACCCTCGTCGCCTCGCCGGCCGCCGCCGTGTTCGCCGCCCCCGTCTCCGGCGGGTTCACCGGCGCCGGGTCAGGGCGTCAGTTGACGACCTGCGCGAGCTCGCCGCTCTTGTAACGCTCGACCATCACGGACAGCGGGATCGGCTTGATCTTGCTGCCCTGGCCCGCGCAGCCGAAGGCCTCGTAGCGGGCGAGGCAGATCTTGCGCGCCGCCTCGCGGGCGGGCTTGAGGTACTCCCGCGGGTCGAACTTGTCCGGATGCTCGGCGAAGAAGCGGCGGATGGCGCCGGTCATCGCGAGCCGGATGTCGGTGTCGATGTTGATCTTGCGCACGCCGTACTTGATCGCCTCCTGGATCTCCTCGACGGGCACGCCGTAGGTCTCCTTCATCTGGCCGCCGAATTCGCGGATCTCGGCGAGCAGCTCCTGCGGCACGCTCGAGGAGCCGTGCATGACCAGGTGGGTGTTCGGGATGCGGGCGTGGATCTCCTTGACGCGGGAGATGGCGAGGATGTCGCCGGTCGGCTTGCGGGTGAACTTGTAGGCACCGTGGCTGGTGCCGATCGCGATGGCGAGCGCGTCGACCTGCGTCTTCCGGACGAAGTCGGCGGCCTGCTCGGGGTCGGTCAGGAGCTGCTCGCGGGTCATCGTGCCCTCGGCGCCGTGGCCGTCCTCCTTGTCGCCCTTCATCGTCTCGAGCGAGCCGAGGCAGCCGAGCTCGCCCTCGACCGTGACGCCCACCGCATGCGCCATTTCGACGACCTTGCGGGTGACATCGACGTTGTACTCGTAGCTCGCGATCGTCTTGCCGTCCTCCTCGAGCGAGCCATCCATCATGACCGAGCTGAAGCCGAGATCGATCGCGCCGCGGCACACCTCCGGCGACTGGCCGTGGTCCTGATGCATGACGACCGGCACGTGGGGATAGGTCTCGACGGCCGCGGCGATGAGGTTGCGCAGGAATTTCTCGCCGGCATATTTCCGGGCACCCGCGGAGGCCTGCATGATGACGGGCGCATCGATCTCGTCGGCCGCCGACATGATGGCCTGCACCTGCTCCAGATTGTTCACGTTGAATGCCGGGATCCCGTAGCCGTTCTCGGCCGCGTGATCCAGCAGCTGACGCATCGACACAATAGGCATTTCGACTCCTGTCATCCAAAGAAGGGAAATCTGGGCCGCGCGGGGCTCTTGTTCGTCGGCCCTCGCGGCAGGCGCTTCATCGGGGGATTATCGCCCACCGGGCGGGGCGGCCCGGCGAAATAAGTCGCGCCCGGCATTCCGGCGCATGATTCGGGCAGCAAATCCGGGAGCAAATGCCGCGCCCATGGGCGGGCGCGCGGAACCGCGCGGCCCTCTCTCCGCTCAGTCGAGGCGCACGGCGATGCTGGTGATCACCAGCAGCTCGTCGGGCCGCTTGTCTACCCCCGGCTCGGTGCTGCTGCGCCAGCTCACGGTGATGTCCAGGCTGAGCCGTTCCGTGATGGCCGCCCGCGCGGTGCCGTCGTAGACGAGGCGCTGCGCGGAGGTGTAGCTGAGGTTCGGGTACCAGCTCAGCCGGTGCGTCATCGTGAGGTTGTCCGTCACCTCGAACTCCGCCTCGGTCCCCAGCAGGGCCTCGACGCGGTCGTAGCTGCGCCTGGGCCCGTCGATGATGTCGAGCGGGGTGTAGAAGCGCTCCATCGTGTAGCCCACGCCGGCGAGCGCCGACCACGAGATCCAGCGGCGCTCGTTGATGCGGTAGCCCATGCCCCCCGCCACCGTGGTGCGACGCTCGAGGTTGCCGGGCCGGTCGCGCCGGTACTCGGCCTGGCCGAACCCGAACCAGCGCTTGCGGATGTCGCGGCTGTAGCGGGTGCCGACGTCGAACAGCGCCGCCGTCTCGCTGTCGTCGGAACGTCCGGAGATCAACAGCAGGCGGCTCAGCCAGCGGTCGCTGCCGGTGACCCGCTCGAGCTCGCCCTGCAGCGACAGGTTGTACGACTCGGACTGGGACTGCGCATAGGTCGCCCCCAGGCTGACGGAGGCGCGCCAGTCGCCGGCCCGGGCCGGCTCCACCCAGTAGGGTTCGTAGTAGTAGTCCACGGCATGCGCGCTCGCCGTCATGCCGGCCGCCGCCAGGCCGAGCATGGCGGCGGCCACGGCGCGGCCCCGCGCCGGTCGGCGGCTCCTGCCGGGAAATGCCGCCTCGTCGCGCACGCCCTACTCGATCTTGGCGGAGATGCCGGTGACGAACAGGAGGTCGTCCTTCTCGAAGCCCGCGCCCGGGTCCGAGTTGTACCGGTAGGTCAGCGTGGCGGTCAGGCTCATGCGCTCGTTGATCGCGACGGACAGGCCCGCGTCGAGCTGCGCGCGGAACTCCCCCGATTCGCTCATGTTCGGATAGATGACGAACCGCTGGCGGAAGGTCGTGCTGTCGCTGATCTGGTGGTTGGACTCCTCGCCGACGAGCAGCTCGGTATAGCCCCAGGTGGTGCGCGTCGCGCCGCCGACGTCCGTCGGCTCGATGTAGCGATCGTGGGTGTAGCCGACACCGCCGAAGACGTCCCAGGTCAGCGTGTCCGTCTTGAAGACATGATAGCCGAGGCCGCCGCCCACCGAGCCGCGCCGGGAAAGGTTCGCCGGCCGGTCGCGCAGGTAGTCGGCCTGGCCGAAGCCGAAGACCCTGCCGTTGATGTCGCGCTCGTAGCGCGTACCCAGGCCGATCTGGTCGCCGGTCGTCTCGTCGTCGCTTTCTGCGCGCAGCGCCTTGCCGTAGTACGACCACTTGTCGTACCCGGTCTGGCGGACACCGTCCGCGTTAAGCGTGAGCGTGGACGACTCCGAGTTCCCGCTGGCATACGACAGCCCCAGCCCGATCGCATGGCGCCACTGGCCATCGGGCTTGAGCGTCACCTGCGCCCACGCCGGGGCGGACGTCACCGCGCCGCCCATCAGTGCGGCTGCCAACAGAACGCGGGCCTGCGTCCGATTCATGCTTCCTCCTCTGGAAATGCCTGTCGCGTCGCGCCCGGGGAACCGGGCAGACTGCGTATTATCGGGGCAACCCGGCGGTCGCCCTGTCGCCAGGCGGGTCGGGGGCGCGCCCGGGGGGCTCAGCCCTTGCCGTGATACTCGCCGATGCGAACGATGGTGAGCGAATTGGTGCCGCCGGCCTTGCCGATCGGGTCGCCTGCGGTCATCACCACCAGGTCGCCCTTGGACACGACACCGATCTCGAGCAGGCGCTGCTCCGCCTCGTGCAGCAGCGACTCCCGCTCGCGCGCGTGCAGTTCCATCAGGTAGGGATGGACGCCCCGGTAGAGCGTCATGCGCCGCAGGCTGGCCTCCTCGGGCGTGAGCGCGAAGATGGGCACGCCCGAATCCAGCCGGGACATCCACAGGGCCGTGGCGCCCGACTGCGTCAGGGCGACCACCGCCTTGACCCCGAGGTGGTACGCGATGAACAGCGTGCTCATCGCGATCGACTGGTCGATGCGGGTGAACTTGCGGTTCAGGAACTCGGTGTCGAGCGCCACGCGCTGCGACTGGTCGGCCTCCAGGCAGATGCGCGCCATCGCCTCCACCGTCTCGACCGGATAGCGGCCGGCCGCCGTCTCGGCCGAGAGCATGACCGCGTCGGTACCGTCGAGGACGGCGTTGGCGACGTCCGAGACCTCGGCCCGGGTCGGCACCGGCTCGCCGATCATGGACTCCATCATCTGGGTCGCGGTGATCGTGAGCTTGTTGCGCTCGCGCGCCATGCGGATCATGCGCTTCTGCAGCGCCGGCACCGCGGCGTCGCCCACCTCCACCGCGAGGTCGCCGCGCGCGACCATGATGCCGTCGGAAGCGTCGAGGATGCCCTCCAGGGCGCCGATCGCCTCGAAGCGCTCGATCTTGGCGATCATCAGGGCCTTGCCGCCGCGCGCCCGCGCGAGTTCGCGCGCCATGTACATGTCGGCCGCGTTCTTGGGAAAGGACACCGCGATGAAATCGGCCTGGAAGTCCACCGCCGTCGCGATGTCGGCCATGTCCTTGGAGGTGAGCGCGGGCGCCGAGAGCCCGCCGCCCAGCCGGTTGATTCCCTTGCGGTCCGACAGGTCGCCGCGCCGGGTGACGGTGCACTCGATCGTGCGTTCGGTCACCCGGTCCACGCGCATCGTCAGGCGCCCGTCGTTGAGCATCAGGGTGTCGCCCGGTGCGACATCGTTGATGAGGTCGGGATAGTCGAGCCCCACCCGGCCGGAGTCGCCGAGCTCGCAGTCGAGGTCGAAGACGAAGCGGTCACCGACCTCGAGGTGGATCTTGCCGTGCTCGAAGCGTCCGATCCGGATCTTCGGGCCCTGGAGGTCGGCCAGCACGCCGATGTCGCGCCCGATGCGGGCGGCCGTCTCGCGGGCGAGCCGGACCGCGGCGACATGTTCGGCGGCCTCGCCGTGCGAGAAGTTGACCCGCACCACGTTGACGCCGGCGGCGATCAGGCGCTCGAGCGTTCCGGGATCGGTCGAGGCGGGACCCAGTGTCGCAACGATCTTGGTGGCGCGCCGAATCGGCTCGTGCATCGGAATGCCTTCTCGCGAGTGGGCGGTCGACCTATTGTGCCGCAGGCGGCTTCGCTCGCGAAGGGATGTCCCGGGGCGCCGGGACATCCGTCGGATACCCCGCGGCGCGGGGCATCCGCTTCCCTCAGTCGGCTCGCGCGGCCAGGGCGGCGACGGCCGGAAGGGTCTTCCCTTCGAGGAACTCGAGGAAGGCGCCGCCGCCGGTGGAGATGTAGTCGATGCCGTCGGCCACGCCGAACTTCGAGATGGCCGCGAGCGTGTCGCCGCCGCCCGCGATCGAGTAGGCCCCCGATTGCGCGATCGCCCGGGCGATGGCCTCGGTGCCGCCTGCGAAGGCGGGGAACTCGAACACCCCCACCGGGCCGTTCCAGACGATCGTGCCCGCCTCGCGCAGCTTCGCCGCCAGCGCCTCGGCGGTGCGCGGGCCGATGTCGAGGATCATGTCGTCGGGGCCGACATCGGCCACCGCCTTGACCTCCGCCTTCGCATCCGCGGAGAACTCGCGGGCGCAGACCACGTCGGTCGGGATGGGAACTTCGGCGCCCCGCTTCGCCATCAGGTCGATGATTGCGCGCGCCTCGCCCACCAGGTCGTGCTCCGCGAGCGACTTGCCGATGGGCAGGCCGGCGGCCAGCATGAAGGTGTTGGCGATGCCGCCGCCCACGACCAGCTGGTCCACGCGGTCGGCGAGCGAGCGAAGGATGGTGAGCTTGGTCGAGACCTTCGAGCCGGCCACGATCGCCACCAGCGGCCGGCGCGGGGACTCCAGTGCCCGCCCGAGCGCATCGAGCTCGCTCGCCAGCAGCGGCCCGGCGCAGGCGACGGGCGCGAAGCGGGCGATGCCGTGCGTGGTGGCCTCGGCCCGGTGAGCGGTGCCGAAGGCATCGTTCACGTAGATGTCGCACAGGGCGGCCATCCGGCGCGCGAGCCCCTCGTCGTCCTTCTTCTCGCCGACGTTGCCACGACAGTTCTCGAGCAGCACCACCGAGCCGGGCGCCACTTCGAAGCCGCCGTCCACCCAGTCGGTGACCAGCGGGACCGGGACGCCGAGCAGCTCGGAGAGCCGCCGGGCAACCGGCGCCAGGGACTCCTCGGGCTTGAGGGCGCCTTCCTTCGGCCGACCGAGATGGGACGTAACCATCACGGCGGCGCCCGCGTCGAGGCAGTGCCGGATCGCCGGGACGGACGCCCGGATCCGGGTGTCGTCGGTGATCCGGCCCGCATCGTCCTGCGGGACGTTGAGGTCGGCCCGGATGAAGACCCGCTTGCCGGCGAGTTCCTGGTCGGTGAGACGCTTGAATCGCATGATGGCCGTCACCCGTGCCGCATCACTTCGCGTTCATCAGCGCGACGGTGGTGTCGAGCATGCGGTTCGAGAAGCCCCACTCGTTGTCGTACCAGCTGCTCACCTTGACGAGGCGTCCGCTCACCTTGGTGAGGGTCTCGTCGTAGGTGCTCGAGGCCGGGTTGTGGTTGAAGTCCACCGATACCAGCGGCGCGGAGCTGTAGCCGAGGATGCCCTTGAGCGGTCCCTCGGAGGCTTCCTTCATGATCCGGTTGATCTCTTCGACGCTGGTGTCGCGCGAGGCGATGAAGGAAAGGTCGACGATCGAGACATTGATCGTGGGCACCCGCATCGCGTAGCCGTCCAGCCGGCCGTTCAGCTCGGGCAGCACCAGCCCGACCGCCGCGGCCGCCCCGGTCTTGGTGGGAATCATCGACTGGGTCGCCGAGCGGGCGCGGCGCAGGTCCTCGTGATAGACGTCGGTCAGGACCTGGTCGTTGGTGTAGGCATGGATGGTCGTCATCAGGCCCGTCTCGACGCCGATCGCGTCGTGCAGCGGCTTGACCAGCGGCGCGAGGCAGTTCGTCGTGCACGATGCGTTCGAGATCACCGTGTCGCTCGCCTTGAGGACCTGGTGGTTGACGCCGTAGACGATCGTGGCGTCCACGTCCTTGCCCCCGGGCGCCGAGATGACGACCTTCTTCGCGCCGCCCTTGAGGTGGGCGGAGGCCTTCTCCTTGCTGGTGAACAGGCCCGTGCACTCGAGCACGACGTCCACGCCCAGCTCGCCCCAGGGCAGCTCGGCCGGGTTGCGCTCGGCCAGCACGCGGATCCTGTCGCCATCGACGACCATGCAGTCGCCGTCCACCGACACGGTGCCCGGGAAGCGGCCGTGGGCGGTGTCGTACTGGGTCAGGTGCGCGTTGGTGTTCGCGTTGCCGAGGTCGTTGATGGCGACGATCTCGATCGGATGCTTCTTGCCGGACTCGTAGAAGGCACGCAGGACGTTGCGGCCGATGCGCCCGTAGCCATTGATCGCGACACGAATAGTCATGCTGGTAGTCCCCTGTGAGGATTGAAACCCGGAAACACCGTTGGCCCGCGCGTGCCGCGTTGCCGCGTCACGGCGAGCCTACTGGCCGGACCGGCCGATCGCCGCGAGCACCGCATCGACGACACGCTCGACCGTCAGCCCGAAATGTTCGAACAGCGCCGCCGCCGGCGCCGATTCACCAAAACTGTCGATGCCGATCACGTCGGCGCAGCCGTACTTCCACCATCCGTCGGTGGCCCCCGCCTCGATCGCGATCCGGGGCAGATTCTCGGACAGCACATTGGACCTGTATGTGACATCCTGCCGATCGAAGATCGTGGTCGAGGGCATGGAGACGACCCGCACCTCGATGCCGCGCTCGGCGAGCCGCTCGCGCGCGCCCAGCGCCAGCGCGAGCTCGGAACCCGTGGCGATCAGCACCGCCTGCGCCGCCGCGGCCTCGCGCAGGACGTAGCCGCCGCGCCGGATGCCGGCGAGCTGCGATTCGGAGCGGCTGACGTGGGGCACCGCCTGGCGGGTGAGCAGCAACGCGCTCGGCCCGTCGGCGCGTTCGATCGCGCAGCCCCAGGCGATCGCGGTCTCGACCGCGTCGGCCGGCCGCCAGACGTCGAGCCCCGGGATCAGGCGCAGGCTCGCCGCATGCTCGATCGGCTGGTGGGTGGGCCCGTCCTCGCCCAGCCCGATGGAGTCGTGGGTGAACACGTGGATCACCCGCTGCTTCATCAGCGCCGCCATGCGGATCGCGTTGCGCGAGTAGTCGGAGAAGGTGAGGAAGGTGCCGCCGTAGGGTACGAAGCCGCCGTGGAGCGCCAGCCCGTTCATGATGGCGGCCATGCCGAACTCGCGCACCCCGTAGTTGATGTGGCGGCCGCCCTCGGGGCCGGCATCGCCCGTGCGCAGCGCCCCGGCGCCCTTGAATTCGGTGAGGTTCGAGCCGGTCAGGTCGGCGGATCCGCCGATCAGCTCGGGCAGCACGGGCCCGATCTGGTCGAGCGCGAGCTGCGACGCCTTGCGCGTCGCGATGGCCGCGGCGGATTCGTTGGCCTGGGCGACGGCGCGATCGACCGCATCGTCGAGCTCGCCGGTCAGCCGGCCTTCCATGCGCCGCTCGAATTCGGCGGCCGCGTCCGGGTGCGCGGCCCGGTAGGCCTCGAAGAGCTCGCGCCAGGCCTGCTGCGCCCGGGCGCCGCGATCGCGGGCGTCCCAGGCCGAGCGAACCGCCTCCGGCACCGCGAACGGCTCGTGCGGCCAGTCCATGCCCCGGCGCGCCTCGGCGATCACGTCCTCGCCGAGCGGCTCGCCGTGCGCCTTGGCGGT
>CAZDYQ010000049.1:19446-23532 GCA_964509685.1 uncultured Burkholderiaceae bacterium | reverse complement strand
GCGACGGTCCGCATGGAGTACAGCCCGATGTCCGCCGGATTGGCGGCCAGCCACCGGGCCGCGCGCTTCAGTTCGGGACTCAGGGATTCGAAGCGCGCCTCGATGCGGCATCGGACGTCCGAAAGATCCATGATTCGATTGTTTCAAGAATCCATGCCTGAAACATTGGGGATTTCCCTCCCGGCCGGCCGGCTCGCGGGGATCGTGCCGGGCGGGTGGGCTAGGGCTCGACGATGTTGAAGTTCGAGGGGAACTCGTCGAACGTGTCGAACAGGCGCCGTACCGCCGCGACATCGCCATCGATCTCCAGCAGCCCGCGGGCGGGCGCCTCGGCGAGCGGCCGGTCGGCGGCGACGATCGCCGCCAGTCGCTCGCGATCGGTCGAGATCGTCGCCATCGCCCGCGCGCCATGCGAGCCCGGCCGGTGGCTCAGGGCGGAACGGTCGAGTGTCAGCCGGTGGCCGTCGTCCTCGTCCGTCATGCGCCAGTCGACCAGCAGCCGGAGCCCCTCGGCCTTCTCGGCGTTCACGCGGATGGCGAGATAGTCGAAGAACATCTCCATGGGGAGCATCGACACGACCTTGCGGCTGATGACGGCTCCGGGCCCGGGTTTCGGCGCGCCGAAACGCAGCTCCTTCGCTCCGAGCAGGTAGGCATTGCGCCAGGTCGTCGATTCGCTCTGGTAGGCGAGCTGCTCCATGGCATCGGCCACCAGCTCGCGGGCCGCGCGATTGGCCGGATCGGCGAACACGAGGTGGCGCCCGACCTCCACCACCCAGCGGTACTCGCCGGCCTCGAAGTCCTCCCGAGCGCGCTCGAGCACCGGCTGCACCCCGCCCATGTATTCGAGCATCTTGCGCGCCGCGGCGTCCGGCGGCAGGGGATCGAGGCTCGCCGGATGCCCGTCGTAGGGTCCCATGTAGTGCGCTTAGACCGCCCGGAGATTGTGCGTGATCGCGCCGTAGTAGGGGCGCGCGTGCCATCGCCCTTCCAGCGAGGCGGGCATGCGGAAGCTCTCCGCGATCTCGTTGGGCGTCAGTCCGTGGCTCATGAGCCGGAGGCACTGGTCGTGCATGACGCGATAGAGATCGCGCTGCTCCTCGATGAAGCGCCTCGCCCGCTCCCGCCCCCAGGTCGGCCAGTGATGCTGCGCGATGACGACGTCCGTGCGCTCGATGAACTCGTCGAGCGCCGCGTCGAGGTACTTCGACCAGGCCAGCGCGTCGCGCGTCCGGGCCCCGCGCAGGGGACAGAGATTGTGCATCGTGTGGCAGCCGTTCTCGGCGAGGTTCAGCACTCCGAACTGCGGGAAGAAGAAGTTCATCTCGGCCGGCGCCTCGGTTTCCGGCGTGAGCTGGAAGACGATCTCCACCCCGTCGACGACGTGCGTTTCCATCGGCTCGCGGATCACCATGGTGGGGGCGATGAGGCTTATCGTGCCCCGCCCCATCATCTTGCCCAGGCCGGAGTCCACATGCGATCGGGCCCGGCGGCGAGCGTCGGGCCGAACTGGAACATGGCCCGCCGGCGCATCGGCACGCCGGCCAGCACGTTCTCCGAGACCGCGGCCTCCATGAATCCCTCGGGCGCGATCACCCGTACCTCGCCGGCCGCCACCTCCTGCGGGGTCACCACGCCCTCGACGCCGCCGTAGTGATCCACGTGGCTGTGGCTGTAGATCACGCAGCGCACCGGCCAATCGCCCCGGTGCCTGCGGTAGAGCGCGAGCGCCGCGGCCGCCGACTCGCAGACCGTGAGCGGATCGATGATGACCAGGCCCGTGTCACCCTCGATGATCGTGATGTTGGCCAGGTCGAACCCGCGCACCTGGTAGATGCGCTCGCAGACCTGGAAGAGCCCGTGGATGCGGTTGAGCCGCGCCATCCGCCAGAGGCTGGGATTGACGGAGTCGGGCGGATCGAGCGCCTCGAGGAAGGCGTAGGAGGACAGGTCCCGGACCGCCCGGCCATCGGCCGTCTCGATCCGGGCGTTCGGCAGCGTGTCGATGAATCCGCGCCGGGCGTCGTCGAAGCAGCTGTCGTCGGACAGGTCGAGCCGCGAGGCCAGCGCCGCATTCGCGCGGCAGGTGTGCGGGGAAGCGGGCATGGGCATCGCGCCCCGATCCTCGGCGGCCGTCATCGTTTCGTCTCCAGGTTGGCGGATCCGGCAGCCGGCGCGGTGGTCGGCCCCCTCGGGGAGGTCCAAGGATACGCAAAGGGATGCTCGTGGTCTGGATTTTCCGATCGGAATGCTTATACTTCTCATTCGCATTCCGATCCATACTGTTCAACCCGCCCGTTCAAGCCAATCCCGACCCCGCAGGCGGCCCAAGGCGGCCCGCATTTCGTCCCCCGGATCCAAGGAAAAGAACTCCATGAGACAGCCAGCCCACCGCGGCCTGCGCCTCGACGTCGCCGCGCTCACCCTGCTCGCCGCCGGCATCGCACCCGCGGCCTTCGCTCAGGGCGCCCCGCAAGCGGTCGAACCGCCCTCGAGCGCCACCGCCTCGCTACCCGCGATCAACGTCCGCGACACCTACGAGCGGGAGGACCTCCCCCGCCTGGCGCCCGGCCGCAAAGCGGCCAGCGGCGCCCGCCTCGGCATCCTCGGCGCCACCCCGATCGTGGACGCCCCGGTGCACATCAACGCCTACACGCGGGAGCTGGCGGAGGACTGGTCGGCGCTCACGCTGCAGGACGTGCTGAAGAACGATTCCGCCGTGGTCTTCACGACCAACGAAAGCCACATGCTGCAGAACTTCAACCTGCGCGGGCTCAACATGGGCGCCATCGACATCGGCACCAACGGGCTCTACGGCATCGCGCCGGCCAACCAGGTGCCCATCGAGCTGTTCGAGCGCGTCGAAGTGCTCCGTGGACCCAATGTCCTGCTCTCCGGGATGCCGCCGGCGTCCAGCGTCGCCGGCACCGTCAACATGGTGACCAAGCGGGCATTGGGCAAGCCAATCGCCGAGCTGACGGCGAGCTATGCGAGCGATTCGTACGCGCAGGTCCATGCCGACCTGGGCAAGCGCTTCGGCCCGGAGCAGCGGCTCGGCCTGCGCTTCAACGGCGTCTACGGCAGCGGCGACCGGGGCGCCGAGGACGAGAAGCAGGAACGCCGCATGGGGGCACTCGGCCTCGACTACCTCGGTGACGCGGCGCGCTTCTCGCTCGACGTGTACAGCAGCGTGAACGAGATCGAGAACGGCAGCCCCGGCATGTTCAGTTTCCTCGGCAACGCGGCCATCCCGGGCGTCGGCGTGCTGCTGGGCCCGCCCGCCGGTGACACGAACATGTTCCGCGGCACCCGCGGCAGGTACGACAACGAAGGCCTGCTCGCGCGCGCGGAGCTCGACTTCAGCCGCGACTGGCAGGGCTACGTCGCGGTGGGCGGATCGAATTCGAAGGGCCAGGGCCTGATGTTCGGCACCCGCGCCATCGTGACCGGGCTCGACGGCACGACCCGGGGAGCCATCTACCACGTCGACACCCGCTCCGAGCGCCGCACCGCCGAAGCCGGCGTGATCGGCCGGTTCGAGACCGGCGCGATCCGGCACCGGGCGCAGCTGTCGTTCAACGTCCTGCGCGTGCGCGAGGGGACCAACAACACGCCGTGCAACTACTGCTACACCACCAACATGTACGACCCCGTCCAGCCGGCCTTCCCCGACGCCCCCGTCTGGACCGGCTGGGAATCGGCCCGCGCCGCCACGAAGTACAACTTCACCTCCGTCGCCGTGGCCGACACGATGAGCTTTGCCGGCGACCGGATGCTGCTGACCATCGGCGGTCGCCACCAGACCGTGAAGGCCCCCTACGACGGCTACAGCGAGAGCCGCTTCTCGCCGATGGCGGCCGCCGTGGTGCGTCCCTGGGGCGACCGGGTCTCGCTCTTCGGCAACTACAGCGAAGGGCTCGAGCCGGGCGAGGTCGTGGGAACCGGCTTCGCCAATGAGGGCGAGGCGCTTCCGCCCATCGTCACGAAGCAGGTCGAGGCCGGGGTCAAGCTGCAGGCAGGCGAACTGACGCACACGGTCAGCGCGTTCCAGATCCGCCGCCCGTCCTTCGTCACCAACGCCGCGAA
>CAZDYQ010000049.1:0-19346 GCA_964509685.1 uncultured Burkholderiaceae bacterium | reverse complement strand
ACACGGTCAGCGCGTTCCAGATCCGCCGCCCGTCCTTCGTCACCAACGCCGCGAACGCCCGCGTCGCGGACGGCGAGCAGCGCCTGCGGGGAATCGAATGGAGCGTGTTCGGCAAGCTGACCGAGGACATCTCCCTGCTGGGTGGAATCTCCCACATCCAATCGGAGCAGCGCGACACCGGGCTCGACACGTATGGCACGCCCGACTGGCGCGTACGCCTCGGGCTGGACTGGCAGGCCCCGGTCCAGGGACTCAGGCTGGGCGGCCGGGTGAACTACACGGGCTCCCAATGGAGCGACTCCCGCAACCAGATCGAGCTGCCCTCCTGGCACACCTTCGACCTGACCGCGAGCTACGCGACCCGCTTCGGCAACACGCCGGTGCGCTTCAACGCCAGCGTGGAGAACGTCGCCGACAGGAAGTACTGGATCGGAACCTTCAGCGATGGCTTCGTGATGCCGGGCGCGCCGCGCACCTTCAGGGTCTCGACCACCATGGCGTTCTGATCCCTACCATGCCCGTATTCACGACCCTCGGCCTGGCCGGCGCCACCCTCGCCTGCCTCGGTATCTACTCGGCCTCGCCCAACCAGGGGCTGTGGGCTCGGCCCTGGCCTCGCTGGCCCGCCCGCGCCGCCGGCATCCTCCTGCTGGCCGTCGCCTGGTGGGCGTTCATCCAGGAGATGCAGCGGCTCACCGCCAGCTTCCTCCTCGGCACCACGCTGATGCTGGTGCTCTCCCTGTTGCCCTATGCAGGAGCCCTCGCCCATGGCCGACGCAACCGCTGACCGCGCCGACCGGCGCGCGACGCAGCGACCGGTCCGACCGGACTGGATATCCAAGACCCTTGCAGGCCTCGTGCTCGGCTTCAGCCTGGCGAACATCGCGTCCGGCCTGCTCATGACCCGCCTGCGCGACATGCCGCTCGAGGTGAGCGGGCAGCTCGCCATGTGGCTGGTGCCACCGGTATGGCTGCTGGTGCTCTCGCTGGTCTACTTCTTCGCGAGCGGCGCGCGCGCCTGGGCCTGGCTTCTCGGCGCCAACGCCGTGGCGCTCGGCGCCTGGTGGCTGCTCGCGCAAGGGAGCCCGGCATGAGGGCCGACCACATCCGCATCTACAAGTCCGTCCACACCTGGACGGGCATCGTCAGCGGCCTGGCGCTGTTCATCGCCTTCTACGCCGGCGCCTTCACCGTGTTCAAGGAACCGCTGCGCGAATGGGCCACGCCTCCGGCGGCGCAGGTGCAGCCGGTGCCCATGGACGAGGCGCAGCCGCTCGTCGCCAGGACCCTGGCCACATCGGCCGGCGCCGCGCGCGGCGTCGTCCTGGCGCTGGAGGGCGACCACGCGGTTCCGCGCCTGGAGTGGCAGGTGCGCGACCGCGGGGCCGACGACCATGACGAGAGCCAGGCGCGCCACTTCAGCGCAATGCTGGCCGCCGACGGCAGCGTCCAGGTCACGGAGGAACGTCCATCCCGGCTCGTGGAGTTCATCGACGTCCTGCATCGCGTGGTGGGCCTTCCCCTCGACACGGATGCGAACCGCTGGATCATGGGCGTCATCGCCGGGCTGTACTTCGTGGCGCTCGTGTCGGGCCTGGTCGTACTGCTCCCCTCGCTGGTCAAGGACCTGTTCGCGCTGCGGGTGGGCAGGAACCTCAAGCGCATGTGGCTCGACGCGCACAACGCGGTGGGCATCGTCAGCCTGCCCTTCCATATCGTCATGGCGCTGAGCTCGGTGGTGTTCGCCTATCACGACCAGATCTACGCCGTGCACGACGAGGTCCTGCACCAGGGCCAGTGGACCCGGACCTTCGCGCGCTCGCCGGCCGGGGACGCACCCGCCCTCGACCCGGCGGACATGCTCGTACCCTCCGAGCTGGTGAGGCTCACGAAGGAGGCCTCGCCCGGCTTCGTGCCCACCAGCCTGCAGTACTCGCAGGTGACGGGCCCGCGGCCGGTCGTGCGCGTCTGGGGCAAGCATCCGGAGGGCGTCTCGCCGCGGGGCCGGGGCGGATTCGCCGCGCTCGATCCGTACACGGGCGAGCTGCTGAGCACCGACTATCTCTCCGGCGCGCAGAGCACGCCCAATCTCTTCATCAGCAGCTTCTTCGCGCTGCACATGGCCTCCTTCGGCGGCACGGCCGTCGCCTGGCTGTACTTCCTGCTCGGCCTGGCGGGCGCGTGGCTCTTCTACAGCGGCAACCTGGTCTGGGTCGAAAGACGCCGACGCCAACGACGCCGCGACGGCGAGATGCCGGAGCAGCGCCGCGACGTGGCGTTCATGGCCGCCGCGACGGTCGGCGTCTGCCTCGGCTGCGTGGCCGGCGTCTCGCTCACCCTGGCCGCCGCCAAGTGGCTGCCCGGCCGCGTGGACGACATGGCCGCCTGGCACGTCGGCATCTACTACGCGGTCTTCTTCGCCAGCGTGGCATGGGCCTTCGCCCGCGGCGCGGCGCGCGCGGCCGTTCCGCTGCTCTGGCTGGCGGCCGCCTGCACGCTCGCCATCCCCGCCTCCAGCCTGCTCGGCTGGCTGGCGCCCGCCACGGGAGCGTGGTCGAGCGGCCCGATGGCGGGCGTCGACCTCACCGCCCTGGTCGGCGCCGCGGTGCTGGCGTGCATGGCGCGCGCGACGGCGCGTCGGATCCGGGAAGGCGCCCGCGACAGCGTCTGGGCCCTGCCGCAGGGGGTGGCCGCGACGCAGGCCTGAACGCGGCGCGCGGTGAGGGCCGCGCGACGAGAAAGGGCCCCGTCTTCCAGCGAAGACGGGGCCCCTTGCTTTCCACCTGCCGCATCCCGCGCCCGGACGGCCCGGGCCGGGCGATGCTCACATGTGGTCGATCATCACCTGGCCGAAACCGGAGCACGATACCTGGTTCGCGCCCTCGAGCAGGCGGGCGAAGTCGTAGGTGACGTTCTTCGAGAGGATCGCCTTCTCCATCGAGCTGATGATCAGGTCGGCCGCCTCGACCCAGCCCATGTGCCGCAGCATCATCTCGGCCGAGAGGATCTCCGAGCCCGGATTGACGTAGTCCTTGCCGGCGTACTTGGGCGCGGTGCCGTGGGTCGCCTCGAACATCGCGACCGAATCCGACAGGTTCGCGCCCGGCGCGATGCCGATGCCGCCCACCTGGGCAGCCAGCGCGTCGGAGATGTAGTCGCCGTTCAGGTTGAGGGTGGCGATCACGTCGTACTCGGCCGGGCGCAGGAGGATCTGCTGCAGGAACGCGTCGGCGATGACGTCCTTCACGATGATCTCCTTGCCGCCCTTCGGGCTCTTGAAGCTCATCCACGGGCCTCCGTCGAGCGGCCTGGCGCCGAACTCCTTCTCCGCCAGGGCATAGCCCCAGTCACGGAAGGCGCCCTCGGTGAACTTCATGATGTTGCCCTTGTGGACCAGGGTCACCGAACTGCGGCCGTTGTCGATCGCGTACTGGATCGCCTTGCGCACCAGGCGCTCGGTCCCCTCGCGCGAAACCGGCTTGATGCCGATGCCGGAGGTCTCCGGGAAGCGGATCTTGTTGACCCCCATCTCCTTGATGAGGAAGTCGATGAGCTTGCGCGCGCCCTCGGAGCCCATCTCGTATTCGATGCCGGCGTAGATGTCCTCCGAGTTCTCGCGGAAGATGACCATGTCGGTCTTCTCGGGTTCACGCACCGGCGACGGCACGCCCTTGAACCAGCGGACGGGGCGCAGGCAGACGTACAGGTCGAGTTCCTGGCGCAGCGCCACGTTGAGCGAGCGGATCCCTCCGCCGACCGGCGTCGTCAGCGGCCCCTTGATCGACACCACGTATTCCTTGAGGATGTCGAGGGTCTCGTCCGGCAGCCAGACGTCGGGCCCGTACACCTTGGTGGACTTCTCGCCGGCGTAGATCTCCATCCACTGGATCTCTCGCTTGCCGCCATAGGCTTTCGCCACCGCAGCATCGACGACCTTGATCATGACCGGTGTGATGTCCACCCCGGTGCCGTCGCCCTCGATGTAGGGAATGATCGGCCGGTCGGGCACATTCAGCGAAAAGTCCGCGTTGACGGTTATCTTCTCGCCTTTTTCGGGAATCTTCACGTGTTGGTACATTCGGTGGCTCCGCTGGAGTGGGATTTGGTGCGGCTTTTGGCCAGCAGCCGGACATTATGCCGCATCGCACCCGCGTTACGGCCGACCGTCGATCCGGGAACCATGAACTGCAACCGAACACCCGCCCTTGCCCGCCGGCTCCGGCACGTGCTCGTGGCCGTCGTGCTGGCGGCGATCGCGCTCGTCGCCCGGGCCCAGGGCGAGGCAAACCCGCCCCTGCCGGTCCAGCGAATCACCGCGGGCATGCACGTCATCCAGGCGGAAGTGGCCGACACGCCGGGCGAGCGCATGCTGGGGCTGATGAACCGCGACTCGCTCGCGCCCAACTCGGGCATGCTCTTCGTCTTCGAGGAAGCGGGCGTGCACTGCTTCTGGATGCGCAACACGCGCATTCCCCTGTCGATCGCCTTCATCGACGACGACGGCGCGATCGTCAACATCGCCGACATGGAGCCGTTCGACGAGGCCAACAACCATTGCCCCGCGCGGCCGGTGCGCTACGCCCTCGAGATGACGCAGGGCTGGTTCGCGAAGCGCGGAATCCGCGAAGGCACGCGCCTGCGGGCCGCGCCACTGTTCGGGACGCGCGGCACCCCCGCGCAGGCGGGACAGCGCTGATCCGCGCGCCCGCCGGGACCGGCGCCGGAGCCCTTCCGGCACCGTTGTGGCTCAGGCCTTCTTCTTCCGGATCAGCCCGTACACGAACAGGACGATCAGGGCGCCGACGACCGAGCCGATGAATCCTGGCCCCTGCCCGGGCTCGTACCAGCCGATGGCGCCGCCGAGGTAGCCCGCCACCAGGGAGCCTGCGATGCCGAGCAGCGCGGTGACGATGATGCCGCCGCCCTGGTCGCCCGGCATGATGAGCTTGGCGACGGCGCCGACGATCAGGCCGACGATGATCATCCAGATGATCGACATGGATCCGCTCTCCTTGGTTGGGGCCGGGCGCGGGCCCGGCCGGGTGTCATGCGTTGGCCGCCGGCGCGCCGGGATCAGGCGAAGTTCTTCGCCGCGAAATCCCAGTTGACGACGTTCCAGAATGCCGACAGGTAGTTCGGGCGGCTGTTGCGGTAGTCGATGTAGTAGGCGTGCTCCCAGACATCGCAGGTGAGCAGCGCCTTGTCCTCGGTCGTGAGCGGGGTGCCGGCATTGCTCGTGTTGACGATGTCGACCGAGCCGTCCGGCTTCTTCACCAGCCAGGTCCAGCCGGAGCCGAAGTTGCCGACGGCCGCCTTGTTGAACTCTTCCTTGAACTTTTCGAAGGAGCCCCACTTCTTGTTGATCGCCTCGGCGAGCGCCCCGCTCGGCGCACCGCCGCCATTGGGCGACATGGAGTTCCAGAGGAAGGTGTGGTTCCAGACCTGCGCGGCATTGTTGAAGATGCCGCCGGAGGACTTGCGGATGATGTCCTCGAGCGAGGCGTTCTCGAACTCGGTGCCCTTGATCAGGTTGTTGAGGTTCGTGACGTACGCCGCATGATGCTTGCCGTAGTGGTACTCGAGCGTCTCCTTGGAGATGTGCGGCGCGAGGGCGTCCATGGCGTAGGGGAGTGGCGGCTGCTTGTGTTCCATTGTTGTCCTCCTTGCTCAAGCCTTGTGAACCTTGGGTGTTGTGCGCCCATTCTATGCCGGGTGACCGGCGGCTGCCGGAATCGCCCCCCGTCGCGGGCGATTCCCGCTTCAGGCGCCGGGTTCGCCCTCCGACCGGGCGCGCAGTTCCCCGTTCGCGAGACGGATCGACAGGACCTCTCCTGCCGGTGCGTCGGCGGGGGCCCGCACGACCTTTCCATCGACGCGCCGGACGATCGCGTAGCCCCGCTCCAGCACCGACTCGGGACTGACCAGCTCGAGCTGGGCCGCGAGGGCCTCGGCATGCCGAGCCCGCTCCGCCAGCGTCCGGGCGCCCGCGCGCACGAGCCTCGCCGCGAGCGCCTCGAGCCGTCCGCCCGACTCCCGGACCGGCGGGGCCTGTAGCCGCGCCAGTGCCCGCTCGAAGCGGCTGGTGGCGGCGGCGACCCGCAAGGCCTGCCGGTTCGCCAGGGTGCGCGCGATCTCGCGCAAGCGGTGTGCCCGCCGGGCCTGGATCTCCGAGGGCGGGCGCAACAGGCGCGTCGCCATGTCGAGGCGCTGCTCGGCCTGGCGAAGCGAACGCCCGGCGCAACGAACGATCTGCGCCACCCGGCGCTCGAGGACCTCGAGCAGTTCGCGACGATCGGTGGCGGCCATCACCGCGGCGCCCGTCGGGGTCGGGGCCCGCGCGTCGGCAACGAAGTCGGCGATCGTCACGTCGGTCTCGTGCCCCACGCCGGCGATCACGGGCAGGGTGGACGCGAAGATCGCGCGGGCGACCCGTTCGTCGTTGAAGGACCACAGGTCCTCGATCGACCCGCCGCCCCGCACGAGCAGCAGCACGTCGACTTCGCGGCGTCGATTGGCCAGCTCGATGGCGGCCACAATCGCCGGCGGCGCCTCGGCGCCCTGGACCGGTGTCGGATAGACGATCACGGGCACGTGCGGCGCGCGGCGCGCTAGGGTCGTGAGCACGTCGCGCAGCGCGGCCGCCGCCGGCGACGTGACCACGCCGATCGCGCGGGGCAACGGCGCGATCGGGCGCTTGCGGCGCGGGTCGAAGAGGCCCTCGGCCTCGAGCCTGGCGCGCAGCCGCATGAACTCCTGGAACAGGTCGCCGGCGCCCGCCTGCCGCATCTGCTCCACGCCGAGCTGGAAGTCGCCCCGCGCCTGGTACAGCGAGGGCTGCGCCAGCACCTCGACGCGGTGCCCCTCGCGGGGCTCGAATGCCAGCGCCCTCGCCCGCGAACGGAACATGACGCAGCGCACCTGTGCGCCGGCGTCCTTGAGCGTGAAGTAGCAATGACCACTCGCGGCGCGTACGAAGTTGGAGATCTCGCCCGTCACCCACAGCGGGCCGAGATTCGACTCGATCAGGCCGGCGACGCGCCCGTTGAGCTCCGAGACGGTGAGGATCTCGCGATTGCGCGCCACCGGCGCGGGGACCTGGGGGAATGGCGGAACGGGCTGCACGCGCAGGCTGGCGGCGGGAGCGCCGCGGGCGGTATCGACACGGACGATTGTATGCCGTCGCCCCGCGGGTCCTCGGTCAGGCCCCGACCCCCGTCCGGCAGCCGCCCTTGCCCGCACGGGTAAAAAACACCGACAATTCGCGCTCATCCGGGCAAGCCTCGCCCGACTCCGCCATGCGGGCGAGGCGGATCGTTCCTCGCATCCCGGCATACGGAGAGTCCTGCCTTGTTCTCGTTGATCCAAGCCGCCGGCTGGCCGATCTGGTTCCTCATCGTCGCGTCGATCATCGCGGTCGCCCTGATCATCGAGCGGTCGCTGTCCCTGCGCCGCGACAAGGTGATCCCCTCCGGGGTCCTCGAGGAAGTCCTGACGATCTGCCGCAACTCCCAGATCACCGGCGAGATGGCGCAGCGACTCGCGCTCAGCTCCCCGCTCGGGCGCGTGCTCGCGAGCGGCATCCGCCAGCGGGGCACCTCGCGCGACCTGATGAAGGAGGCGATGGAGGAGGCCGGCCGCGCCGTGTCCGTCGACCTCGAGCGCTACCTGAGCGCGCTGGGCACCATCGCCACCACCGCGCCCCTGCTCGGGCTGTTCGGCACCGTGGTGGGCATGATCGAGATCTTCGGCAGCCAGGGCCCGGGCGGCAGCGATCCCCAGCAGCTCGCCCACGGGATCTCGGTCGCGCTCTACAACACCGCCTTCGGCATCCTGGTGGCGATCCCGGCGCTGATCGCCTACCGGCATTTCCGCGCGCGGGTCGACAGCTATCTCGTCGAGATGGAGCAGCAGTCGCTGCGCCTGGTCGATGTACTCATGGGCGACCGCAAATGAACTTCCGGCGCGGGATCCGGCGCGAGGAACCGGAGATCAACTTCGTTCCGCTGATCGACGTCCTGCTGGTCATCCTGATCTTCCTGATGACCACCACCACCTATTCGAAGTTCACCGAGCTCAAGGTCGACCTGCCCGACGCCAGCGCCGCGCCGGTGGCGGAACGCCAGAAGGAAGTGGTGGTGGCGGTCTCTGCGGACGGCCAGTACCGCATCGCGGGCTCCGGTACCGCCCTCTCGCCGGTCGCGCTGGTGGGTGAGCTGCGCCGCCAGGCGCAGGGGCCGCAGCCGCCGGTGCTGGTGATCTATGCCGACGCCGGCGCCCCGCACCAGTCGGTCATCGCGGTGCTCGACTCGGCGCGTCGCGCCGGGCTGGAACGCGTCACCTTCGCCGCCGACAGCGGCACGCGCTGACCGTCCCATGGCCGAGTTCCTGCGCGAGCGCGTCGAAGCGGCGCTCGCGCGATTCTGGTTCCGGCCCTCCGCCGGCGTCGTTGACGCCGTCGCCGGCCTCCTGTTGCGACCGCTCGAGGCGCTCACGGCCGTGGTTTCCCGGTCGCGCCGGCGCCGGATCCTGGCCGCGCGGGGATCGCGCCAGGGCCCGCCCCTGGTGATCGTGGTCGGCAACGTGGTGGTGGGCGGCGCCGGCAAGTCGCCACTCGTGGCGGCCATCGGGAGCGAGCTCGCCGCGCGTGGCTGGCGCTGCGGCATCCTCTGCCGCGGCTATCGCCGGCGATCCGTCGAGCCCGTGCTGGTCGCGCCGGGCGATGACGCCGACGACGTGGGCGACGAACCGCTCATGCTCGCCCGCGAGACCGGCCTGCCCGTCGCGGTGGGAGCCAGCCGGCATGCGGCACTCGAGCTCCTGCTCGACGCCAATCCCGACCTCTCGATCGTCATCTCCGACGATGGCCTGCAGCATGTCGGCTTGCCGCGCGACATCGAGATCGTCGTCTTCGATTCCCGCGGCGCCGGGAATCGTCGCCTGCTGCCCGCCGGCCCCCTGCGCGAGCCGCTCTCGCACGTGCGGGGCATGGACGCCGTCGTGGTCAATGGCGGCGGGCCGGCGCCGGTCGCCCATCCGCGCATCTACGAATCCCGGCTCGAACCCGTGGAGTTCGTCGCCCTGGACGATCCGTCCCAGCGCATCCCGGCCAGCCGTTTCGCCAGCTTCGTCGCCGGCCGCGGGGTGCTCGCGGTCGCGGGGATCGCGACGCCCCAGCGCTTCTTCGATGTGCTCGAGGGCCTCGGCCTGCGCACCCGCAACGTCGCGCTGGGCGACCATGCGCGCATCGATCCCGCGCTGCTGGCGGAGCGCACCGAGGAGCTGGTCGTGATGACCATGAAGGACGCCGTAAAATGCGACCCAGGGGCCTCGCGTGGTCTCTGGGCGCTGCGCTCGGTCGCGCGATTCGACCCGTCCCTGATCGACTGGCTGGAGGCCGCCGCCCGTGGACAAGAGACTGCTTGACATCCTCGTGTGCCCGCTCTGCAAGGGCCCGCTGCAGTTGCGTCGCGACCCGCCGGGCGCGCCGGCGGTCGAGGCGGAACTGGTCTGCACCCGCGATCGCCTCGCCTACCCGATCCGCGACGACATTCCCGTCATGCTGGCCGACGAGGCACGCCGCATCGACGCCGGCCATGGCGCCTGAAACGGCGGCCCTGCCCCCGGCGGGGCCGGCCTTCGTGGCCCTCGTCCCCGCCCGGATGGCCTCGACGCGCCTGCCGGGCAAGGCACTGGCCGACATCGGCGGCAAGCCGATGGTCGTGCGCGTGGCGGAGCGCGCCCTCGCCGCCGGCGCGCAGCGCGTCGCGGTCGCGACGGACGACGACCGCATCGCCGGGGCGGCCCGGGACGCCGGCTTCGAGGCGATCATGACCCGTGCCGACCATCCCACCGGCACCGACCGCCTCGCCGAGGCCGCCGCGATCCTCGCTCTGCCGGACGACACGATCGTCGTCAATGTCCAGGGCGACGAGCCCCTGGTCCCACCCGGGCTGGTCGCGGCGGTTGCCGCGCGCCTCGCCGCGGACGACGAGGCCGCCATCGCGACGGCGGGCCACCCGCTGGCGACCGTGTCGGAGTTCCTCGATCCCAACGTGGTGAAGATCGCCTGCGACCGGCGGATGCGTGCCCTCTATTTCTCCCGGGCGCCGATCCCCTTTCCCCGCGACCACATGGCCGGCTTTCCGCAGCGGCTGCCCGCCGGGCTTCCCGACGGCGCACCGGCGCCGCTGCGCCATGTCGGGCTGTATGCCTATCGCTGCGAGTTCCTGCGGGCCTACCCGAGGCTCGAGCGCTCGCCGCTCGAGGGCGTCGAATCGCTCGAACAGTTGCGCGCCCTCTGGCACGGCTACCGCATCGCGGTGCATCTCGCGGAGCGGGCGCCGCCCGCCGGCGTGGACACACCGGCCGATCTCGCCCGTGTCCGGGCCGCCTTCGAGGCCGGTCGGCAAAATTGACCGGCCCGCGCATTGCGGATACCCTCAGCCCCCTTTCTGGACGGAACTCTCATGCGTTTGATCCTGCTGGGCGCCCCGGGCGCCGGAAAAGGTACCCAGGCGGCTTTCCTCTGCAAGCGCTTCGGCATTCCGCAGATCTCCACGGGCGACATGCTGCGCGCGGCCGTGAAGGCCGGCACGCCGCTCGGCATCGAGGCGAAGAAGGTCATGGAATCCGGCGGACTCGTCTCCGACGACATCATCATCGGGCTGGTGACCGAACGCCTGAAGGAACCCGACTGTGCCAACGGCTACCTGTTCGACGGATTTCCCCGCACGATCCCCCAGGCCGACGCAATGAAGCAGGCGGGCGTGAAGATCGACCATGTCCTGGAGATCGACGTTCCGGATTCCGCGATCATCGAGCGGATCACCGGCCGCCGCGTCCATGCCCCGAGTGGTCGCACCTACCACGTTCGCTTCAACCCGCCCAAGGTGGAGGGCCGCGACGACGAGACCGGCGAGCCGCTCGTCCAGCGCGAGGACGACCGCGAGGAAACCGTTCGCAAGCGCCTGGCGGTCTATCACGAGCAGACCCGCCCCCTCGTCGAGTACTACTCCCGATGGGCGGAAAGCGGCGACCCGGCCGCGCCGGCCTATCACCGGATCTCGGGCACGGGCACGGTGGAAGAGATCACCGCCCGGGCCCTCGCCGTTCTCGAGAAGTAGCGGCCACGCGGCCTCGCCTCGGTCGTTCCCCGGCCCGGCGCGCACCGCTTCCGGGCGCCCTCGGCAAGGGCGTCGCGCGGGCTGTCCAAGGGCCCGGCCGATGCTCCGGGCGTCGCGGCCAGCACGAATCATCGAAGCTCCGGCCGGGCACCGCCACGCAGCGGACCGGCGGAGCGCGTAATATTGCGGGCGATCTTGCAACGATCTCCCGACCTATAACGACTGATTCGGAGGGCAAATAATGACAGGAGCCGTATCGGCAGGCCTTTGGCTTGCCCTGGCTTGCGGCCTTGCCGCGGTGATCTACGGCATCGTTTCGAGCCGCTGGATTTTCTCGCTCGATGCGGGCAACGCGCGGATGCAGGAGATCGCCGGGGCGGTCCAGCAAGGCGCCAAGGCCTACCTCAACCGGCAGTACCGCACGATCGGCCTGGTCGGCGTCGTCCTCTTCCTCGTGATCGGCTTCGTCCCCGGCCTGTCCTGGCCCACCGCGATCGGCTTCGCGATCGGCGCGATCCTGTCCGGGGTCGCGGGCTACATCGGCATGAACGTCTCGGTGCGGGCCAACGTGCGAACCGCGCAGGCGGCGCACAAGGGCCTGTCGGCCGCCTTCGACGTCGCGTTCCGCGGCGGCGCCATCACCGGCATGCTGGTGGTGGGCCTGGGCCTGCTGGGCGTCGCGGGCTACTACGCCTTCCTGATGCGCAACGGCGTGCCGGCCGACAGCAACATGCACGACGTCATCAAGCCGCTGATCGGGCTCGCCTTCGGCTCCTCGCTGATCTCCATCTTCGCTCGACTCGGTGGCGGCATCTTCACCAAGGGCGCCGACGTGGGCGCCGACCTCGTCGGCAAGGTCGAGGCCGGCATTCCCGAGGACGATCCGCGCAACCCGGCGGTGATCGCGGACAACGTCGGCGACAACGTGGGTGACTGCGCCGGCATGGCGGCGGACCTGTTCGAGACCTATGCGGTCACGCTGATCGCGACGATGCTCCTCGGCTCGCTGATGATCAAGGGCGCGGAACTGCAGGCCGTGGTCTATCCGCTCGCCCTCGGCGGCATGTCGATCATCGCGTCCATCATCGGCGCCCTGTTCGTCAAGGCCAAGGATGGCCAGACCAACGTGATGTCCGCCCTCTACAAGGGCCTGATCTGGGCCGGCGGGATCGCCACCGTCGCGTCCTACTTCATCACCAGCTGGATGTTCAGCGGTGTGGACCTCGCGCCGAGCGACACCACGGTGGCCGGCCTGTGGCTGTGCGTGGTCGTCGGCATGGCGCTCACCGGCCTGATCGTCTGGATCACCGAGTACTACACGGGCACCCAGTACGGCCCCGTGAGGTATGTCGCCCAGGCCTCCAACACCGGCCACGCGACCAACATCATCGCCGGCATCGCGGTCTCGATGAAGTCCACCGCCTGGCCCGTGCTCTTCGTCTGCGCGGCGATCCTCGCCTCCTACGCCGCCGGCGGCCTGTACGGCATCGCGGTCGCGGCCACCAGCATGCTGTCGATGGCCGGGATCATCGTCGCCCTCGACGCGTATGGGCCGATCACCGACAACGCGGGCGGCATCGCCGAGATGGCCGAGCTGCCCGACGAGATCCGCAACATCACCGACCCGCTCGATGCGGTGGGCAATACCACGAAGGCGGTCACGAAGGGCTACGCGATCGGCTCGGCCGGCCTCGCGGCGCTGGTGCTCTTCGCGGACTACACCCACGCGCTCGAGTCCTCGGGCATCTCGATCGATTTCGACTTGTCCGACCACATGGTCATCGTGGGCCTGTTCATCGGCGGCCTGATCCCCTACCTCTTCGGCGCGATGGCGATGGAAGCGGTCGGGCGCGCGGCCGGCTCGGTGGTCGAGGAAGTCCGGCGCCAGTTCCGCGAGATCAAGGGCATCATGGAAGGCACGGCGAAGCCCGACTATTCGCGGGCGGTGGACATGCTCACCGCCGCGGCCATCCGCGAGATGATGATCCCCTCGCTGCTGCCGGTGGTCGTGCCCATCCTGGTCGGTCTGATCCTCGGTCCGAAGGCGCTCGGTGGCCTGCTCATGGGGACGATCGTCACCGGCCTGTTCGTCGCGATCTCGATGTGCACCGGCGGCGGCGCCTGGGACAATGCCAAGAAATACATCGAGGACGGCAACCACGGCGGCAAGGGCTCCGAAGCGCACAAGGCCGCGGTCACCGGCGACACGGTCGGCGATCCCTACAAGGACACCGCGGGACCTGCGGTCAACCCGCTGATCAAGATCATCAACATCGTCGCGCTGCTCATCGTCCCCTTGCTGTCGATCTGAGACAGGCGGCCCGGGCCATGCGCGGCATGGCCCGGCGCAAGACACTGAATCGAATCTCGGGAGTCAATCCATGGAACTGAAGGACAACGTGGTCGTCGTTACCGGCGGCGCATCCGGCCTCGGTGGGGCCACCACCGAGTTCGTCGTCAGGGCCGGCGGGAAGGTCGTGATCGCCGACGTCCAGGACAAGCTCGGCAACGAGCACGCGGAGAAGCTCGGCGCCAATGCGAAGTTCGTCAAGTGCGACGTCACGTCCGAGGCCGACGGACAGGCCGCGATCGATGCGGCGCTCGGCATGGGCAAGCTGGTCGGGCTCGTGAACTGTGCCGGCATCGGCGGCGCGGCGAAGACGGTGGGCAAGGATGGCCCGATGCCGCTGCCCCACTTCACGAAGATCGTGACGGTCAACCTGATCGGCACGTTCAACATGATCCGGCTCGCCGCGGCGGCCATGGCGAAGAACGAGCCCAATGCCGAGGGCGAGCGCGGGGTCTGCATCAACACCGCCTCGGTCGCCGCCTTCGACGGCCAGATCGGGCAGGCGGCCTATTCCGCCTCCAAGGGCGGCATCGTCGGCATGACCCTGCCGATCGCCCGTGACCTCGCGCGTGACGGGATCCGTGTCATGACGATCGCCCCGGGGCTCTTCCTCACGCCCCTGCTGATGGGCCTGCCCGAGCCTGCCCGCCAGTCGCTCGGCGCCCAGGTGCCCTTCCCGCCGCGGCTGGGCCGCCCGGACGAGTACGCGCTCCTGGTGGGACAGATCTTCGCCAACACCATGCTGAACGGCGAGACGATCCGCCTCGACGGTGCGATCCGGATGGCCCCCAAGTAGCGGCCCACGCCGGGACACACGAGAAGGGGGCGCGGCGCGCCCCTTTTTGTTGCGCAGGATCCTTTCCGCGCGGCACCCGTGCACGAGCGCCTTGCGCCCGCCTCGCCGCTAGGGCCGGGCGAACAGCATCGAGTGTCCCACCCCCTCGAGCACCAGCAGTGGCTTGCCCTCGCGGGTGACGGGCAGCATGCGCCCGCCGGTGGCCAGCACCAGCCGGAATGCGTCGCGCATGTCCTGCGCCCTGCCCTCGCAGGCGACCGTCGGATTCATGCGCGAGGCCTGCAACCTCGTCTGGACGATCGCAACCTCGCCCTCGAGCGGCCCGCATCCGTCGAATCCCCCGATGCGCTCGCGGGCGGCATCGATGTGCATCCGCATGTCCAGGTCGGTGACATCCCGGTCATCCAGGATCTCGAGCCTCCAGTCGCCGGCAATCTCGCCGAGCGTGTAGCCCGGGCCCGGCGACGAGCTGGCGCATCCCGCCAGCAGCGCCGCGGCAATCGGCATCGCAAGCCTGCGGATCGATCTCATTTCCCCCTCCCGCTGGTTCGTGTCCTCGGCACGGACGTCCCGGGCGGTCCGCGCATGGCACCCTTTTGGCGTCAGGAAAGCGTTTCGTCAACCCGCCGGGCCAACCAGGCCTCGATCCAGCGCCCGATCGCGAGCAGGTCGGCATCCCGCGAGCGTTCGCCGACCACCTGCAGGCCGACGGGCAGGCGATCGATGCGCACCCACGGAATCGACAGCGCCGGCAGCCCGAAGGTCGAGAAGGGTGCGGTCTGCCCGAGCACCGCCTCGCGTACGGTGCGGCGTCCGGATTCGACCTCCACATCCACCTGCCCGCGCAGCGGCGGCACGACGGCGCTGGTGGGCGTCACCAGGGCGTCGACGCCGGCGAGCGCGGCATCCAGCTCGGCGCGGATGCGCTCGCGCTGCCGCTGCGCGTCGATGTAGTCCACCGCCATCAGCGCGGCGCCGACCCGCATCGGCGCCAGCACGCCTTCGGAGAACCCCTCTCCGCCCGCCGCGATCACCTCCCGGTGGACCCACGCCGCCTCCGCGCGCACGATCGGTGTATAGCAGTTCCAGGCCTGGCCGAGCGAAGGCAGCGGCAGGTCCACGATCTCGGCGCCGTCGCCGCGCAGCAGCGCGAGCGTGCGCTCGAACGCCTCGCGGACATCGGCGGACAGCCGCCCTGCGAGCCAGGCGCGGGGCACGCCGAGCCGGGGGGCGCGCGCCGGCGCAGGTGCATCGGCCGACCGGGCCGCCATCACCTGGTAAAGGACCGCGCAGTCGTCCACCGTGGACGCCAGGGGGCCGGCATGGTCGAAGCTGAAGGCCAGGTGCAGCGCGCCGTCCAGCGGAATCGCGCCGAAGCTCGGCTTGAAGCCGGTGATGCCGCAGAACGATGCCGGGATCCGCACCGATCCGCCGGTGTCGCTCCCCACGCTGGCCACGCCGATCCCGACCGCCACCGCCGCGCCCCCGCCCGAGGACGAGCCTCCCGACTGGCGGGCGTGATCGAACGGATTGAGGACGTCGCCGGTCCATTCGTTCTCGCCCGTCGCGCCGAGGGCGATCTCGTGCATGTTGGCCTTGGCGAAGACGAGGGCCCCGGCCTCGCGCAGGCGCGTGACGAGGCTCGCCTCGTTCGGCCCCAGTGCGGGCAGGCGTGCCCGCGTGCCGGCCCGGGTGGGCATGCCCTCGACCTGGAAGAGGTCCTTGATCGAGACCGGCACGCCCGCGACCGGCCCGGAGAGCCGGCCGGCCGCGATCTCGGCATCGATCCGGGCGGCCTCGGCCTCCGCCGCCGCCCAGTCCACCCAGGCGAGCGCATTGAGCGCCGCGTGGCGATCGGCACTGTCCCGCGCCCGGCCGAGCGCGGCGACACAGCTGTCGCGCCCTTCGGCGATCGCGACGGCGAGCGAGGCCACCGTGGATGGCTGCTTGGCAGACCGGCTGTCGATGGTTATGGTCATGGCGTACCGCATTCGGTCGGGAGATGGAACATGAAGCGCCAGCGCCTCGCGGGCGGCCCCCTCAGGTCCGGGGGATACGATAGCAGGCAGCAGCTGCTCGAGCTCGAGTTCGTCGATGGTCGCATCCGCCAGTTCCGGCATGTGCCGGAAGAAGTCTGGCGGCGCCTGGTGGCCTCGCCGAATCCGGGAAGCTTCTACGAGGACCGCATCGCCGAAGAGTATCCGCAGGCCGATGCAGGCCGGGCGGTCGACACCGGGGAAGCGCGCGCGAAGCTCGACGACCTGTTCGGTCCGCCGCCATCCGGCCGCGACTGAGGGAACGTCTCGTCCAGCTCAGTCCTTGGTGCCGAGGCCTTGCAGCGCCGGCCCGAGCGTCGGCCGGGCCAGTTCCCGCAGCTGCTGCAGGGTCCAGCCGCCGGGCATGTAGGCCTCCACCGCTTCGGTCGGATGCGTCCAGAGTGAAAGCTTGTCACCGGCAATGCCCACGACCTGCCCGTTCACCCAGCCCGCCTCGTCGCTGGCGAGCCAGACCACGGCGGGCGCCACCTGGTCCGGCGTGCCGCGCAGCGTGATCGAGGAGCCCGCCCAGCTGGCGTCCTTTGCAGCCTTGCGCTCGGCAGGGATGCTGTCCGTCATGTCGGTGACGGCGCGCGGCACGATCGCGTTGACCGTGATGCCGTACTTCGCCGCCTCCTGGGCCATGCTCCGGGTGAGGCCGAGCACCCCGGCCTTGGCCGCCGCGTAGTTGGCCTGGCCAATGCTGCCCCGCAGGCCCGCGCGCGAGGACACATTGATGATCCGGCCCGGCACCTTCTCCGCCCGCATCCAGCGCATCGCGGCGCGCGAGCAGGCGAAGGTACCCGTGAGGCAGACCGCGATCACGGCATCCCAGTCGGCCTGGCTCATGTTGAAGCTCATGCGGTCGCGCAGGATGCCGGCATTGTTGACCATCGCGTCCAGCCGGCCGTAGGCGTGCAGGCAGGCCTCGACCACCGCATCGGCCCCGGCGAAGGTCGAGATGTCGGAGAAGTCGGCGACTGCGGAACCGCCCGCTTCCCGGATCGCCGCGACGGTCGCCTGCGCTCGCTCGGGTTCGATGTCGTTGGCCACGACCATCGCCCCCTGGGCGGCGAGCGCCCGGGCGAGCGCCGCCCCGATGCCCTGCCCCGCCCCGGTGACGACCGCGGCCTTGCCTTCGAGGATCATGGAGTCTCCCGACCTGCCGGATTGCGACGACGCCCGCGGCCCCCGTTGCGGGCGCCGCGAGGAGCGGCGAGTATGGAACCATTCGTACGGGCAGGCAATCCGGCGAACCCTTATCATCGGGCCCCGACGCAACCGCCCCCATCTCCGGTTCCATGGTTCCCGATTCCCCTTCCCCGCGGCGCCCGGCGATCGACATCGTCTGCCGGGTGGTCGATTACTACGGCGACGCCGGCATCGGCTGGCGACTGGCGGCCGGGCTCGCGCTCGAGCACGGGTTCCGGACGTGCCTCTGGATCGACCGGCCCGACATCGTCGCGGCCATGGCCCCGGAAGGGGCGCCCCACGTCGAAGTCCGGCATCTCGACGAGTTCGTCGAGGCGTACCGCGCGCGGGACGTCCTGATGACCACGTTCGACAGCCGCGTCGGCGACGTGGCGCGCGCCCGCATCCGCGAGGCGGGCGACAGGACCCTGCGCGTGCACTTCGAGTACCTCAGCGCAGAGGCCTGGATCGACGAATGCCACGGGCTGCCCTCCCTGAAGGCCGACGGCAGCCAGGAGTGGATGTTCATGCCGGGCTTCACGCCCGCGAGCGGCGGGCTGATCCGGGAGCGCACCGTGGCGGAACTGCGGCGCGACTTCGATGCCGCCCGACAGCAGGCGTTCCTCGAGGGCCTGGGCGCGGGCAACCTGCCCGGCCGGCGGATCTCGCTCTTCTGCTACCCCGAGGCGCCGGCGGACGACTGGTTCGGGACGCTGGCCGCCTCCGCCGAACCGACGCTGCTGCTGGCGGCCCACGGGGTGGCGATCGACTCGGTCGAGCGCTTCTTCGGCCGCGAGCCCGCGCCGGGCCAGCCGGTACGAAAGGGCAACCTGGCCCTCGTGCGCGTGCCCTTCCTGCCACAGGTGGACTACGACCGGCTGCTGCTCGCCTGCGAGGTCAATTTCGTGCGGGGCGAGGATTCGTGGATCCGGGCCCACTGGGCCCGCCGGCCCTTCGTCTGGCAGCCCTACATCCAGGCCGGCGGGGCGCACCTGGACAAGCTCGACGCGTTCCTGGACCGCGCCCTGCGCGGCGCGCCCGCCGAAGTGGACCGGGCATTGCGGGGGTTCGCGCACGCCTGGTCCGGCGACGGCTCGGTCGCGCAGGCCTGGCCGGGCTTCCTCGCCGCCCTGCCCGCCATCGCTCGCCAGCTTTCGGCATTCGTCGCTGATCTCGAGGCCCAGACGGATTGCTGCAGCCGGCTGGCCGCGCTGATACGTGAGAGGTTAAAATAGAAGGTTGCTCAAACAGGGTTTATCGATGAAAACAGCCCAGGAACTGCGTACCGGCAACGTGATCATGATCGGCACCGAGCCGATGGTGGTGCAGCGCGCCGAGTACAACAAGTCGGGCCGCAACTCCGCGGTCGTCAAGCTCAAGCTCAAGAACCTGCTGAACGGCTCTGCCACCGAGACCGCCGTCAAGGCGGACGAGAAGTTCGAGGTGCTGGTGCTCGAGCGCAAGGAAGTCACCTTCTCGTACTACGCCGATCCGCTGTACGTCTTCATGGACAGCGAGTACAACCAGTACGAGGTCGAGGCCGACTCCATGGGTGACGCGCTCAACTACGTCGACGACGGAATGGCCTGCGAGGTGGTCTTCTACGACGGCCGCGCGATCTCCGTGGAGCTTCCCACCTCCATCGTCCGCGAGGTCGAGTACACCGAGCCCGCCGTCAAGGGCGACACGTCGGGGAAAGTGCTCAAGCCCGCCCGCATCAAGCCGACCGGCTTCGAGGTGCAGGTGCCGGCGTTCGTGCAGATCGGCGACCTGATCGAGATCGATACTCGCAACGGCGAATACCGCAACCGCGTCAAGGCCTGATCCTCGGGCGAATGACCGCGTTGCGG